>NZ_JAKUHD010000003.1:0-473360 GCF_022664325.1 Bacillus cereus group sp. BfR-BA-01310
AAAAGCACGTCACCCTTTCTCATTAACATAAGAGAATAGTAACGTACTTTCAACTTCAAGAATAGTCTGAATCCTTAAGTTGATGGATGTGGGGTACCGCCACATTGCCATCAAGCTAAGATTTTAAAGTACCCCCTAAATGGAATTTTTTTATAGCACCGAAGTTCATTTTTATGATTTTTGGGGAAGAATGTGCTTCTTAACTTGATACCGCAAAAAAACAAACAGGAATGACTATTAAGTCATTCCTGTTCCTTAAAGAAACCTTCTATGGTACTAGCAACTTCCTTGAATGCTTCACCTTGGAAACTAGAAATTGATAATCCTCCAATTATATTTTTCTACTGTGAATTTACACTATCCCAGTTATCATCCCAATTTTCAGTAATATGCTTATAAGCTTTAAAAGGTTTATCACGACTTGGTGAAACATATTTTAAAGCATCTATCAACTCTACAAACTCCAAAACACTTCAGGCCCTTCTTTTAGAACTGGAGTTACCTCTTCGTTGCGAGATAAAACTTCCATTTAGGTGGTGCTATTAAATTTTAAAAGCTAAAACAAGCATAACCCCGTTCTAAATTTAGGACGGGGTTAAAATATAGTTGTTTAATTTCCGATATAAGATACTTCACTGTACTCAAAAATATAACAATAAAGTCGATTAAAAATCTAAGGTTTATTCAGCAATAGCGCCCGATTGCGGAAGATCAAGAAAATGATTATGATTGCTGCTTATAGCTTGTTGAACTAACGCACCCGTTACTTTAAGTGAATTGATTCACAATCTTACTGGGAATTTACCTAAAAAAGCTGAATTAACTTAATAAAAAAAGGACTCCCTTTTTGGGAATCCAATTCATTCAGTGTCACTTTGGTTAAAGTCTAATCTTCTTGGTTCGCAACACTGTCATTAGCCTCATCGGCACCTTCGCCGACTTTGTTACCCATCGCTCCTCCTGCAACAGCTCCTGCAACGGTACCAAGTGGACCAAGAACAGAACCCAAAGCAGCTCCAGCGACAGCACCGACACCAGTTCCTACCGCTTCGCCAGCATCATTATCGACACGGTTACGTTCGTTTTTATCAGCCACTCATCTCACTCCTTATTTAGAATAGGCAAGTGCATTCCAGCACAATACCTTACATATTTTGACCTATAAGGACAGATTTATGCGAAGTTTCTTAACATATAAAAGGGTGAAGGAATTGTTGTTGAATTTTACGAAGCCTTTAATAATTTTTGTAATTCGTTATACGTCGAAAAGACGAAGTCTGATTGGAGACTTCGTCTTTGTTTATATAGGGCATCAAGCGTTTCGATTCCTTTTATTGTACGTGAAGCATGGCGAAGTGTTAGAATCCTGAGGATCTAGCAAACCGGCGCTTTACATGGCGATGATCTTGTTCTATGTAATTATTGAAATGTTTGATTGTAGAATGAGTAGTACTTTTATAAAAGTCATTCACCTTTAATTTTTTGAGTGAACAAAGTAAAGAAAGGGCCTTATCTGTTGTCAGAACCGTTGGTTCTCCAAAAGTTTGAACGAGTCGTTTCATAAAAGCATACGCAGATTGTGTATTCCGTTTCTTAAGTTGATGGGTATGGGGTACCGCCAGCATTTTGGAAAAAAACACGCTAAGCAAAAAATGTAATGAGCTGCCCATATGGACAGCTCATTTACATAATTATCGATCGCGGAAGTTGAATTTTGTCCTATTTTTCTTTTTATCATATTCTTTTGTTAACCACGGCTTATTCACTTTTATTTTAATTAGCTTTCAGCAATACCGTAAGCAAGCAATGAAATATACCCGATTATACAAATTGCAATAATGTTAAGTATTATTAGTAGCCATTTTATTAAACCTTTTTTTGCTTTTAGTCCCAAGAAAGTTCCTAATAATGGGAACAGAAACATGGAAATAATAAATGGTTTACCTAATGTTCCTAACGACACACCACTCAACATTGTATAAAACAAAACAATGAAGATTACTAAAGTAGCAAGTGAAAAAACACTATATTTATTCATATGGGTTCACCTCCCGAAAGTTAGTTGTTATTTCCAATGTATAATATTCAAATCTTGATACAATTACTATTTAATTCCTTCTACAATGCCATTTAGTTGAACAATATTCTTTTTAACCGCTTATTTTATGTCGGAATTTGCTTAGCGTACAGAATTTGCGCCACACCATTTAGTCTACCTACGGAAATAGGTGGGCTTTATAACGCATAAGGAAAAGACACTCATATAAGAGTGTCTTTTCTGATAGCTTTTTTAGCAGAAGCAAGCAGCTCCAACGATGATTACTTTTGTTTTTAACTAATTTATTCTAAAAAGACTACGGAAATTATCGATGTACAATATGCTTTTAACTTGCCGTGCTGGGGTGTGAGAAATAACCTTTTTGCGGAAGATAATATGAGAAGTTTGTTAGAAGAATGGAGAAGAAGGGGATTACCGATTATTCATATTCAGCATGTGAATAAAGAAAATATGGAGTCAATGTTTTACCCTCATGCAGAACAGTCCATTTTAAAGAAGAAGTGAGGCCAATACTAGGTGAAATCATTATACAAAAGTCTGTTAATAGTGCGTTCATTGGGACAAATTTAGAAGAGCAATTACGAGAGAAAGGCTGCAAATCTGTAGTGATTGTCGGATTAACGACAAATCATTGTGTAGAGACGACAACACGGATGGCAGGTAATTTAGGTTTTTTAACATATTTAGTGAGTGATGCGACGGCTACTTTTAACCGTAAAGGATCAGATGGTAAAGAATATAGTGCAGAAGATATTCATAATATGACGCTTGTGAACTTGCATGATGAATTTGCTACCATCGTTACGACGAAAGAAGTGTTAAAAACTATTTCGATAAAATAATTGCAGAATTATGTAGAAAAAAATAAGAATATTTCGTATAATCTAAGTATAATTATTTTGAAAATAGGGGTGGCAGCATATGGAGCAAATTCCAGTGAAGAAAATAGAAACGGTACTTGTTTTAGCAGAAAACGATAAACAAAAGCAAAAGGAATTTTATGAATTGCTCTTAACAACGGAGTTTTATGTTGCTGGATCAGTAGAGGCAGAAGATGCGGCGACGGAAGGAACACTTCGTTTACGTCATTTCCAAGGAGAAGGCAGATGGATCGTTCCGTTCTTTACACAATTGGAGTTTGTAAAAGATGTGTTGCCAGAGGGAACTCCCCTTATTACGATCCGTGGTCAAGAATTATTTGAAAGCATCGATAAAGATGCAACAGCAGTATTAAATGTCGGTACGGATATTACTAAAACATTTATTCCAGAAGAGATTGCAGATATATCATCAGGACGCATTTTTAACTATTATAAGTAAAAGGAAAAGCTAAATAGCTTTTCCTTTTTAATTTGTGCAAGGTATTGCTATGCCAGAAGAAATAGAAACGGTATTATTGTTTGTATTAATTGTCGCCGGAACACCAAGAGGAATGCCGATATTTGGGTTTATATGTCCAATTGGTAAACCGAATAGTGCAGGAATGTTATACGGTGCGAAATATTCATACAAGATTGATTGAAGGGATTGAGAAGGCTTTGAGGGCATACAATCATGACAGCTAGTAAAAATAACACCAGTGCATGCATTGAACTTTCCTGATAAACGCAACTGATTTAGCATACGATCGATTCGGTATGGCTCTTCTCCAATATCTTCGATTAATAAAATGTTATTGTCTATGTTTATTTCATAAGGTGATCCAATTGTACTAGTTAGAACTGTTAAATTCCCTCCAACTAATGGACCTGTCACTATACAATCAGATGCTACAATGCATTCTGAGGCAGATAAAATAGATGAATACGGAGAAAATAGTTGATGAAAAGAAGAAAGAGAAAGGGAGTCGACACCTTTTCCTAGTTCTTCAATCATCGGCCCATGAAAAGTTACAAGCCCCGCGCGACGTGAAAAAGCAATATGTAAAGCAGTAATATCACTATATCCCCAAAAGACTTTCGGATTCATTCGAATAAGTTCGTATTGAATATGGGGGAGGAGACGAGCGCTTCCATAACCACCTCGTGCACAAAAAATTCCCTTTACGTCAGGACGTGAAAATGCCTCATGTATATCATCAAGACGAATTTGATCACTTCCAGCTAAATAGCCATACTTCTCGTATACGCTCTTACCAATTAGGACAGATAACCCCAGTTCCTTTAATACTTGCACTCCTTTTAATATATTTTCGATTGTTGGTGGGCCTGATGGGGCGATAATCATTACAGTGTCACCTTGTTTTAATGCATTTGGATAAATCATTGTCTTCCCTCCTTCTCTTTCAATATATTCGCGTAGTGATGGTTCAATCCTTGTAAAAGAAGGGGAATTCATGTGATATAAAGAAGGTATAAGGAGAGTAGGAGGGAAAATGATGTTTACAAGCCGAGTTACAGAGATATTACAAGTGAAGTATCCTATCATTCAAGCGGGGATGGCGGGTGCCATTACGACGCCAGAACTCGTTGCAGCTGTAAGTAATAGCGGAGGATTAGGTACGCTTGGAGCTGGCTATATGAGCCCAGAACAAATTCGTGAAGCTATTTATAAGATAAGGGAGTTAACGGATAAACCATTTGGTGTTAATTTACTTTTAACAAAAGAGTTGAAGATAGAAGAAGAAAAGATAAAAGAGGCGAAAGCATTACTTGCGGCGGTGAATAAAGAATTGGGTATAGAGGAAGAGCAGGTGCTAAAGCTGCCGAAAAGCTATAAAGCACAATTACAAGTATTATTAGAAGAAAAAGTACCAGTCGTTAGTTTTGCATTTCAAATGTTAGAAAAAGAAGAAATAGATGCTCTAAAAAGGGAAGGAATAAAGGTCCTCGGAACAGCTACTCATGTTGCAGAGGCGAAAGCACTCGCAGAATTAGAAGTAGATATTATTGTCGGACAAGGCAGTGAAGCTGGTGGGCATAGAGGAACGTTTATCGGTAAAGAACAAGATGCAATGATTGGCACGTTTGCGTTAATTCCGCAATTAGTAGCAGCAATACCAAATATCCCAATTGTAGCAGCTGGTGGCGTGATGAACGGACAAGGCATTGTTGCGGCATTTGCATTAGGGGCAGAAGCTGTTCAAATGGGATCAGCTTTTTTGACGAGTGAAGAAAGTATTACACATGATGCATATAAAGAGGCAGTATTACAAAGTACAGATACGAGCACGACGGTAACGAGAGCATTTTCTGGAAAATATGCAAGAGGTATTCGTAATACATTTATAGAAAAGCACGAAGGGAAAGAAGAAAACTTACCAATGTATCCAGTGCAAAATGTATTATCTTCAAAAATACGTCAAGAATCAGCGAAGCAAAATAATGGAGAATATATGTCTCTTTGGGCTGGACAAGCATCATCATTGGCGCGAATAGAATCAGCCCGGCATGTAGTGGAGCGAGTCATGAAAGAAGCGAAGAACGTAATTGAACAATTACAAAATGTATATAGAAAAAGACCACTTGAGTAATTCAAGCGGTCTTTTCATTAGTTTGCTTTATAAAATTGCTGGATAGCTTCGTCGATGTAAACCCAGCCTTTCCAACCTAAGTGCATATGATCTTTTAAGAAGTACTTATCATACTCATGGTTTGAGAAGTCGGCAATTGGATAACCAGCTTTCTCAATTTGCTCATGAACTTTCTTATAGTACAATTCACGTCGTTCTTTCGGGAATCCAGCATAATCGTACCAAGGACCTTTTACCGGAACAGAAATGAAGAGTGGTTTTGCACCCGATTGTTTTAATAAATCAAGTACAAGTTGTAAATCTTCATATTCTGGCGATTGGTCATAAGCATCATTTTTTAAGTAGCCTTCACGCTGTTTTAACTTCTTCTTAATTTTGCTATTGAAGTAATTGTCTTCGATACCATATTCGTTAGATCCTGATTCTACTGCACCTGTTTGATCAGCATGCTTACGAGCTTCTTCCCAGTTCATTTGTTTCAATGATGGATCAAGAGTTTCTTTATGCGGCTTAATATCAAACATTGCTGTAAATAAATCTTTACGATCTAAAATATTACGATAAATATAAGCGAAAGGTTTAGCAGCAGCTGCTTTTACTTTATGCTTCGTATCATCATAAGCGATACCTTCAAGCGAAATTTTTAATAAAGTTTCTTTCTTAACGATCTCAAAGTTTAATAAACGCTCTGCAATTTGCTTTTTCATTTCAGGTTTTAAATCATCGTTGAAAATGAAGTGATAACCTTGTTGTTTTGAAAAGTTAGGTGCAAAGTGTGTTTCATCAATACCTTGTGGTACAAACCATTGCGGAGAAAGAACGAATATCATTTTCTTATCTTTCAATTGATCCATTGTAGATGCAAAGTTTAATACATGTACAAGGTCTTGTGTTCCGCCTCGTCCAAGCAGGAATGGTGTGAATCCTTCAGGCTTTACTTTGAAATAATTTGATGGATGGAAAGCATCCATACGTGCGAATTCCGATGAACCGTACATCGGAAGATATTTTGGATCTGCTAACATCTTTTGCTGTAAAATCATACTTTGAATTTTTTCTTCTTTTAAAGAAGTCGCAGCTTGTTCTACTTTCTCATCACTTACAAGTGGAAGTAGGAAGCGCGTTGGAATAAGTAAGAATACAGCAAAAAGGGCCAATGCTAAAAGCATCGGACCAAATTTTGCTTTGTTCATCGGATTTCTTCCAACTTCTTAATAACCATATTTGGTGTAGCCCACTCATCACGGTCAAAATCAGAAATAGAAACTTCAATATCTAAACGCTCTTGGAATTCAACTAATAAAGATACTACAGCGAAAGAATCAAGAATACCTTCTTCAAATAATTGAACATCTAAGTTTTCTTTCACAATATCGTTTTCACATACTTCTTCTAAAATATCTAATACTTGCTCTTTGAATTCTGCCATTTTTAAAATCTCCTTTATATCCGAAATATATTATATGTGCAACTTCTTAATAGTATAAGAAGGGTGCATTAAAAGTATCTGTTAAGGTGTCCAGAGAAGATTAGGAAACCGAAACATACAAAGTGGAACGTAATTACAATCGCAAGGACATGCGTAAATTTATTCTTTGGCCAAAACTTAAGCTTCTTGTTTTTTCGTTCGAAAATATCGAATAAGATGAACAGAGCGGCATGGTAAAGACCGTAAATAATATATTGCGCAATGGCACTTCCTTGGATGTGCCAAATTCCCATAACGAAAAAGTTTAAAAATGCACCGATATACGAAATTGTGTATCGGTTTTTAATTAACTTCTTCTTCGTTGCGAAAAAGACGAAACGCATGTAAATAAAGTCGCGGAACCAGAATGATAAACTCATGTGCCAGCGGTTCCAGAAGTCTTTAATGTTACGACTAATGAAAGGCATATTAAAGTTTTCTGGAGTTTTAATCCCCATCATATAACTTACACCGATTACGAATGCGCTATAGCCAGCAAAGTCAAAGAATAAGTATAAACTATAACCATACATGTAAATCATGTTTGAAAGAAATGTATCTTGTTTGGCCATTGCCGTATCGACAATATGCTGATTTAGTAAATAAGCAATAATAAATTTATACAAGAAACCTTGGAAAATACGATTTAGCCCTGTATATAGTAAATTTTGATATTCTTCAGCGCTAGGTGGCTTTTGAATATCTTTTTGGAATCTTCGATAACGATCGATAGGTCCTGTTGAAATCGCAGGGAAGAATAAAACGAATTCCCAGAAGTTAAAGAAAGAAAGTTCTTTAATTAAACCATCACGAACTTCAAATACCATTTGAACTGCTCTAAATGTTACGTAAGATATACCTAGAAAAACAACAAGCTTTAACTCAGGTAAAAACGTTGCAAACGGTGCGATTTTCGCCAAAATAAGAGGCAAAATCGATAAAATAACAGCTATACAAAACGTGAATGTACTATTATTTTGTTTTCTTAAAATTAAATAGCCTTTAATAAGGGCATATTGCCAAATAATAAATGCGGCTAACATCATTGCTTGCTTCGGTTTATCAGAGAAGATAATAGCAAGCATTACTAATGTTAAAACGGCATTATATTTACGCAATATTTTACCTTTTAATCCAGCTATGATAGTAGGTATTAATAAAATGCCCACTATAGCGAAAAAATAAAATGATCCATACGCGGTCATGCTGTAACCTCACTCAATAATTTTTTGCGATCTACCTTTCCATTTGGTGTCATTGGAATAGAAGATTGATACATGAATTTACGTGGAATCATGTAATTTGGTAATCGCTCATTGAGTTCTTTTTTGATTGCAGATGTTAATTTGAATTCTTTTTCAAACGAATGCTCTCCAGGAACAACAACCGCTAATAAGTAATCGTATTTTTCACCTTTTTTAATTGGAACAACAACTGCTCCTTCTACGTAAGAACACGCACGAAGATGATGTTCGATTTCTTCTAATTCCATTCGATAACCATGAAGCTTAATTTGGAAATCAAGACGACCATTATAGAATAGAAGACCATTTTCTACATAGCCAGCATCACCTGTTTTGTAGGCACGCTCACCGTCAATCATGGTAAATACTTTTTCTGTTAATTCAGGGCTTCCTAAATAACCAACGCTTACACTCGGTCCGACGATTACGATTTCACCTTTTTCACCATCTGGTGCAATCGTGCCATCTTCTTTCATAATAAGAAGGCGACAATCTGATTTACAGTAACCAACTGGAAGAGATTTGTATTTATTTACAACTTCTGCTGTAACGTGAATGCCTGTTACAGCAACAGTAGCTTCTGTAGGACCGTACGTATTCATAATTGCTGCTTTCGGGAAACGCTCAATTAATTTTCTAGCCACTTCATTTGGTAACACTTCACCGCAGAATAAGAATGTTTTCATGTTTGGTAGCATACTCTCAGAGAAAGATGCTTCCATTAAACACATTTCTGCAAAAGATGGTGTAGAAGTCCATACTTGTATATCCGATTGCTCTAAAGAAGCAAACAAGTCTTTTGGACGTGCAATCATATCTTTGTCGATTGCCCATAGTGTACCACCTGTTACTAACGACGGGTAAATATCCATTACAGATAAATCGAATGAGAAAGGTGCTTGATTTAAGAATACTTGTCCTGTTTGTAAGTTGAAATCTTCAACAGCCCACTTCGTAAAGCTAACAAGACAATTATAAGTAATCTGAACCCCTTTCGGATTACCTGTGCTACCTGATGTGTAAATAATGTAGAAGTTCTCATCATCTTTTACCGCATGTTCAGGATTTGGAGTGTTCCCTTTATGAGTAAAGAAAATATCTTTTAAGTTGTCTTCAGATACGATGCGAACGGGTAAATCAGCTACAGTTACTTCTACCCCTGATAACAGTAATTTCGCACCAGAACTTTCAGCAATACGTTGTACACGATCAGCTGGGATAGATAAATCTACAGGAATGTATGCATGCCCAGCTTTCACACATCCTAAAAAGTTAATGATCATTTCAGGTTGCATATGGCCATAAACCATAATTGGTGAACGATCATCTGGATACTCAGAAGAAATCCAATGTGCTAACGCATCAGAATCTTCCTTTAATTGTTTGTACGTAATTTTCGCATCTCGCCAAACAAAAGCGGTTTGATCAGGCGTTTCTGCAGCCCACTTTTCAATTTGTTCTAATAACTTCATAACGTTCCCACCCTAAAATTCATTGTAAATAAACGTACTTGTGTTTGTATCATGGAATCCATACAACCAAAGTAATGCAAATAAAATTGCAAGGTAATAAACCGTCTTTGCAACCCATTGTGTGAGTGGTCGAGACCATATCTCTTTTAATCTTTCCATGTCTTTCCCTCTCTTAATGAAATAATAGCTCTTTGTAGGTATCATGTCCTACATTATTGTGAAAAAAACAAAATTCCACATTTTAGGTAAAAATAAGACAAAAGGCTCTTTTTTGATATTAGCACTAAATACTAAAAAAGAAAATCCCTAACTTAGCAATTATATTACATTCAGCATGAATTTGTAATGGATTTATCATGTGAAAAGAAAGTGGTTTGTGTGAATACGTGAAAATACAATTTATGTTATTCCATTTCTGAATTGGCGTGGGTGAATAATCAATGGATACTGAGTAAAGTTTCAAGTTATAGGGCTTTTTAAAGGGAGGGGGAATTATTATGAAGAGAGAGTGGAAAAGTCTTATTTCAGAAGAAAATATTATTAAATGGAGACGGCATTTTCATAAACATCCGGAACTGTCGTTTCATGAAAAAGAAACTTCGCAATTTATATATGATACATTATGTTCATTTTCTTATTTTGAAGTAACAAGACCCACTAATTATAGTGTACTAGCAATTAAAAGGGGCGTGAAAAAAGGAAAAGTAGTTGCTATTCGAGCCGATATAGATGCCTTACCAATTCACGAGGAAACAAGTAAGTCTTATACATCGGTTAATAAAGGTGTAATGCATGCATGTGGACACGATGTACATGCAGCCATTTTATTAAGTACAGCAGAGACGATAGCAAATATGAAGGAAGATTTTGCAGGAGAAATTCGTCTGTTTTTTCAGCATGCAGAGGAAGTGTATCCTGGTGGCGGACAAGAATTGGTGGAGGTCGGCGTTATGGACGGCGTCGATTATGTAATAGGTTTGCATGTTATGTCTGGATTAGAAAGCGGGAAGATAGGAATTGTATATGGTCCAATGATGGCAGCGCCAGATGTGTTTACAATTGAAATTTTAGGAAGGGGTGGTCATGCGGCACGACCAGAGGAAACGATAGATCCAATTGCTATCGGAGCGCAAATCATTACAAATTTGCAACATATTGTATCAAGAAATACAAGTGCCTTTATGCAAAGGGTAGTTTCAGTTACTCAATTTCATGGAGGAATAGCGGATAACATCATTCCAAGTGCAGCAACTTTAATGGGAACGGTTCGATCTTTTAATCAAACATTAAGAGAGGAAGCAGAAGAGAAAATTGAGCAAATCGTGAAAGGAATTACAGAAGCACACGGAGGGGGGTATACATATACGTATCGCTACGGATATGATCCAGTTATTAATAATGAATATATTACGAAAATAGTAGAAGAAAGCGCGATAAAACTGTTTGGAAATCACAGTGTTGTGAAGCTTGAACCTTCTATGGGAGGAGAAGATTTTTCAGCGTATTTAAGAAAAGCACCTGGTTGTTTCATTAAAATAGGGACAGGAAATAAAAATATCGATACTTGTTATCCACATCACCATCCGAAATTTGATGTGGATGAATCAGCCCTAATTTATGGGGTTGAATTATTTCTAGAGACGACTATAAGGTTACTAGAAACGTATAAAGAATAAAAAAAGGCAACTGCGCTCATCGCAGTTGCTTTTATTTCTTCCGTCAGAGAGGGTTGAGAAAGAACTATGCTCATTTATAGTATATGAATAGCTCACGATCAAGCTTGTACATTTTAACTATTTTTTAAAAATAGTTATTGACTTTGATAATCAATTTCAATTAATCTAAATGCATAGTTGGAATTGATTATTATTATCAATTGAATGAATGAGGAATATTAATGAGAAAAACATTTCGCCTTCTACGAAGGGGATTAAAAGATAAAGGTAAAAATGTAGATAAGCATATTGAATGGCAACGAAATGTAATTCGTTCTGAATATGTAGAGGAGAATAGCACAAATAAAACAGAAAAAGCGATACATAGTAAAGGGAGAGATTCAGTTGAGTAAGTTAGTAATGATTTATGCAAGTATGAGTGGAAATACAGAGGAAATGGCCGATCATATTGCGGGTGCAATTCGTGAAACGGAAAATGAGATTGAAGTAATTGATATTATGGATACACCAGAAGCTTCTATCTTAGAACAATATGACGGTATTATTTTAGGCGCTTATACTTGGGGAGACGGTGACCTTCCTGATGATTTTTTAGAATTTTATGATGAAATGGAATCAATTAATTTAACTGGTAAAAAAGCGGCAGTATTCGGTTCTTGTGATTCTGCTTATCCGAAATATGGGGCAGCAGTTGATATTTTAATAGAAAAGCTACAAGAACGCGGGGCAGTGATTGTGTTAGAGGGGCTAAAAGTAGAATTAACGCCAGAAGACGAAGATGTAGAAAAATGTTTACAGTTTGGAGCTGAATTTGTAAAACATCTTTCTTAATGGCGGAAGGGAGATGTAGAGCAATTGCATGAGAAAATCTCAATCAAAACGATGACAGATTATCATTTATACGATTTTATGTGTTGTCCACATAAATTTTATTTCCGTCATATAAAAAGAAGAGAACCATCTTCATTTGAATGGCAACAAATAGCACAAATGATTGTGAATCAAATTATTAATGAATATTACACAGTACCTGCGGGTCAACAAACGAAAATTTTTCTTTTAATACTATTAGAAAAGTATTGGAAAAAAGTAAGGGTTAATATGTTTGCTTCTAAGGCGGAGTACTATATTGTCTTAGCGAAGCTAACGGATCACTTATTACAGTTTGTTGAAAGAGATGAGAGTCAGGTACCACCGTTATTTTTATATGAGAAGTTTCAAACATATATGGAAGAGTTAGGTGTTCATATTTCGTTGACGTTTGAAGTTGGTGAGTGGAGTACAGAATCATTTGTAATTAAAAAGTATGTTGTTGATGCAAATGAGGAAATGCTAGCTCTTTGTCAGAAGCTAATGACTGTTTTCAGTTATAAAGCCTTTGGTGTTATTCCTGGGAAAATTGAAGTTATCAATTTAATAGAAGGTAATAAGTATGAGTACATTCCGAAACAGGAAGATATTATAACTGGAATGGATGATTTATCTAGAATGAAAGAAATGTTGCAACAACCTGAGCACTACACAGAGCGTCATTTTCGTTCTGAGTGCATGAGTTGTGCTTTTCGTAGTGAATGTCAAGTGGAAGCGGTAAAAGAGGAAGCAGCGCAGAAGAAAAATATTGTACATTAAAGGATGCAATTTTGCATCTTTTTTTGTTATTGACATGAAAAGCTTTTCATCATTTACGGTAAATTTGTAGCAGATTTTATAAGAGGAGGAATAAGCAATGAAAGATGAAGCGACGGTATTTCAATGGTTAAAAGAACAAAATGCTCCTTTTGGAATTCAACTGCAAATTTTACAGGCGTTTCAATTGTACGAAGTTATTGTTGAAATGGATAAAAAGTTAATGATGTATGAGGAGAGAGAATATAGGGAGAGAATTTAATCTTGTCCCTGTAATATCGCTTTCAATTGTTCTTTACTCTTGTTAAATTCTATTTCGTTATTTGTCTCAATGTTATAAACAAGATTATGCAGTAAAGGGCTGTATTGATAAAAGGTAGTGATGCGGTGAATGAGTAATGGATCGTGGTGAGAAACAAGTGCACTGTATTGTTCATATACAGATATAGTAAACTCATGACCGAAATCATAATATAGTCCAGCAAAATCAAAAGCAGGATCGCCAATTTGAGCATCACCAAAATCAATAACCCCTGAAATTGTTTTGTTCTGTGTATTAAATAAAATGTGGTGATGTGTAAAGTCAGCATGAATGATTGTATTTTGAAAAGTTGATTTAGTTATACATTCAAAAAATTTTTCAAATAAACTATTTAAGGCCATTTTCTGTAAAGATGTAAGGCTATTAGTAAGATGTTGATTTAATTTCGTTTGTAGGTTTTTCCAGTAGGTAATAGTTTTTTCAGTATGGAATCCTAACGTCTCAATACGTTTTAAAGGAATGTTATGTAAAGCCGCAAGGAAAGTAGCGAGTTGTGTAATAATTGCTTCAAGTTCTTTTTTCTCTAGTTTTGCAACTATTTCAGCTGTTAACGGCTTACCATGAATGAGAGGGTAATAGCTACAAAATGGAACAGTATCACAATTATTCTTATACAATAGGTGATAATTAGGGACTTCGATTTCTTGTAATAAATGAGTAAGAATTGTGCACAGTTCTTTTTCTAACGGAATTCGCTTTGCATATTCAAGTTTTCGCGGGAAACGAAATAGTAGCTCGTCATTTATAATAACCGCTATATTATCCCAACCTTCTTCATTTTGCGTATATGAATGTATAGAAAGATCGGGCAGAGCTTCTTTTATATATTGTTTGTAAGAGTCCATAGTCGTTCCTCGTTTCTAAGTTAAAGTATTCCAATTTATAATATCAGAATTTTCTTTCTATATGTTAAAATGTAACTATCATTATGAAGGAGGGTGGGGTGTATTACGAAGAAAAGAATATTAATCATTTCTATATGTATCGCTTTTGGTTTGTTTTGGTCATATAAAGAGACAGTTTTTGCTGCCTTTAAATCGATAGATCAGTACGAGTTAAATCAGGCAATAAAGAACAAGAGTATAGAAACTTTAACGCATAAAGAAATGAAAAAGGTAGGAGAACACTTTGTCACAGCACAACTATCAGTGTTTGAGTTTGATAATAAAGAAGATGTGAAGACAAAAAGCGAAGAACTATTTGTAAATAAAGGGTATGAACAATTAATGAGAAATTATTATCCAAATCGTTTTCGGGATTTAGAGTATAAATTTACAAACGAGGAGATACATGAAGTGACGGATGAAAGTTTTTGCTATCATGCTGAGGCATATGTTGCTGGTACTGAAAATGGTAAAAGAAACGAAATGAAATTACATTATGACATGAAAATTGTAAAGGTTAATAATTTATTCAGGGTGTTAGAACAAAAACAGTATGTACAATAAATAATCCCTCAAGAAGAAGAGGGATTTTAAAGATTTTCATTTTGTTGACCAATTTCTTTTTGAGCAATGTATAAGTTTCCTTGTTCGACTTGTTTAAGGGTATTAACAGAATCTCCTGCATATCCTTTTTGTGTTTTAACAGTTCTTTTTGAACGATTGGACTCTTGTTTCTTCATATAATAGACCACCTTCCATTAAAAATAAACGAAAATGATGAGTACGAGTAATACGGCTGCGAAAATTGTAATGCCCATTAAAAAAGAGGTGTTTTTATATTTAGGTGGCTTATGTACATCTTGCCTGTATCCAGGTGAAATTTCAGGGGCGAATTCTTCATCGAATGCTTGTTTCTTTTGTTTTTCGTCCATATGTATCCACCTTTCTTTTTCATTATGTTACACGTTACAAGAAAAAATATGCATGAGGAAAACAGCCGCTATAACATTAGCAGCTGTTTTGCGTTGTATATTTTCTTTGTACTTGAAAGAGACGGATAAGAAGGAAACTTGCGCCAAATGCTAGACCGATAATAAGACCGATCCAATAACCTTTTGCGGCCCAGTCAGTATAAGTTGCTAATAGGTAGCCAAGAGGTAGGCCTATTACCCAATAAGCGATCAATGTCATAATTAAGGTAACATTTACGTCTTTATAACCACGCAACGCTCCTTGTACTGGAGTTGCAATTGCATCTGAAATTTGAAATAAAATCGCGAATATAAGAAATTCTTTTGCTAAATGGTGAACATTTGCATCTGTCGTATAAATAGAAGCAATTTCATCATCAAAGAAATAGAGGAGAATTGAATATAAAAGAGCGAAAGCAAGGGCTAACCCAATGCCGATAAATCCATATTGTTTCGCATTATTGTATCGTTTTGCTCCAACTTCAAATCCAACGGCTATCGTCATTGCCATTGCTAAACTTAAAGGGGTCATATATAACAAGGAAGCAAAGTTCATAGCTGCTTGATGTGCTGCTATTGTTGTCGTACTAAAATTACTCATCATAAGTGTTACAGCAGCAAAAATACTCGTTTCAAAAAAGATAGCAAATCCGATAGGGACGCCGAGTTTTAAAAATTCTTTCCAACTCGAAAGAGAAGGGCGATATAACTGCTTAAAAATATTGAAAGATGCGAAAGGCTCTTTCGTACGAATGATAATGACGGTAATAATTAAAATACACCAATATGTTGCTGCAGAAGCGATTGCCGCACCAACACCACCGAGTTTTGGAAAGCCAAAGTGGCCAAAAATTAATAAATAATTTAATACTACGTTAATTGGTAATGATAGTAATGTAATAATCATCGTTGTTCGAGTTTTCCCTAACGCATCAATAAATCCACGTAAGACTGTGTAAGTAAATAAAGGGATAATTCCAATTGCGATAATACTTAAAAATTGTGCTGCAATACGTTCTACAGGTTCTTCTAAACGCATGCCGTTTAAAATAGGTGAAACAGCGAAGAAACCGATAAGGATGACAACGAAACTAGCACAAATTGCTAAATATACTGCTTGTATGACAACGTGGGGAACGTCCTCTTTTTTCTTTGATCCAACGAGCTGTGCAACAATAGGAGTAGTAGCCATTAAAATTCCTGTTAATCCCGTACTAACTGGAATCCATATACTCGTTCCGATAGCAACACCCGCTAAATCAATAGGACTTGCATGTCCTGACATTGTCGTATCAAAAAAGCTCATCGCAAATAATGACATTTGCGTTACGAAAATCGGGAAAAATAGTAGTACAAATTGCTTTAACTTTTGTGAGAATGAAGTAGTTTCTTTCATAAAATCCCCTTTCAGCATAAAAAACAAACTCTTACTATCATACAATTTAATCAAAAAATAGAAAAGAAATACGCGCATGCAACATATGCAATCGATAAAAAAAGGATGCACTTTGAAAAGGGATAAGGTATTATGATAAGGTGTGAAAAAATTACATATTCGTTATTAAGGAGGCACTACTCGTGGCTGATTGGTTAATTGGATTAATCATGGGTGCTGTTGAAGGTTTAACAGAGTTTTTACCAGTTTCATCAACAGGACATATGATTTTAACAGGTCATTTACTTGGATTTGAAGATGAGAGAGCGAAAGTTTTCGAAGTTGTTATCCAGTTGGGATCGATTTTAGCAGTTGTTGTTATATTTTGGAAACGTTTATGGTCATTAGTTGGAATAGGGAAAGTAACAGATGGGCCATCGTTAAATTTATTACATATTATTATCGGGATGATTCCTGCCGGAATTCTTGGTGTATTATTCCATAGTGCAATTAAAAAAGTTCTATTCGGTCCAGGGCCGGTTGTTATTAGCTTAGTAGCTGGTGGTATTTTAATGATTGTTGCTGAGAAGTTTTCAAAACCAAGTACAGCAAGAACGTTAGATGAAATCACATATAAGCAAGCATTTACAATCGGGATGTTCCAATGTTTAGCACTTTGGCCAGGATTTTCTCGTTCTGGATCGACAATAAGTGGTGGTTTATTAGCTCGCGTTTCGCATACAGCGGCAGCGGAATATACATTTATTTTAGCCGTGCCGATGATGGTAGCTGCAAGTGCTTTAGATTTATTTAAAAGCTGGGATGTATTAAGTGCAGCAGATATACCGTTATTTGCAACTGGATTTATTACAGCATTCGTTGTTGCGATGCTTGCAATTGTTTCATTCTTAAAATTATTAGCTCGTGTAAAACTAACACCGTTTGCTTATTATCGTTTCATTTTAGCAGCGGTATTCTATTTCTTCCTTATGTAATAAAAAACCTGCCGGACTCGGCAGGTTTTTTATTTTACTACTTTTTCAATCATGCTTTCCATTACGTGCTCCCAAAGCGAAGTATCATCAGCTAATGTAGCGCGGAAATTAGTATACATTTCTTTTTGTTTTTCCTCGAATGTTGGATCTTCTTTTTCTGGCAATGTAGCACGCATAGAAGTTACTAATTCTTGTACTTTTGGAGCGCGTGGTCCCCAAACAGCTTGTTCATTTCCGTCTTTATCAATGAAAATAAAGATTGGAATTGCACGTGCAGTCCCGTTTGTTAAGTATTGATCCATTAATTCTAAATTTTCATCGCGAATTAATAGTCTCATATCAATATTTGCAACCTCAGAAATTCGTTTCATAACGGGTACACATAAAAGAGCATCGCCACACCAGTCAGCTGTTAATACGATAACACGCCAGTCATCATTTTGACGTTCTTCTAGAACGGGAAGTAATTCATTTGGAATTAAAAAGTTATTGTAGATGTGTAATAGTTCATATTGGTTTACTTTCATTTCATTTACATATGTATCAAAGGACATGCCTTTATCAGCCCATTGTTGTAAATTCATAATTAACACCTCTTTAGTATGATTTGCTTTCATTGTACCAATTTTTATATAGAAAAGCTTGTATTCTTACTCTGTCTTATCGCTTAATAATTTATTTAAGATGAACAAGAATAGTACGACACATAATTCAGCTATGTTGGACATTTGTACGCTTTCTATCCAATCATCGGCAGTATGAATGACGAACCAATCTAGCGTAATTTCGATGATTGAGAAAAGAGAAAGTGAGAGCCAATTTGGCATATTTGTCGTCATTGGATATAACAGTACTTTAAAGAAGATTAAGATAAAGTATGTAATGCCATCTAAGAGAAGGATAAATAAAAAAAAGAGTAGTAAAGCAGTTCGTGATGAGTATTCTATACCTGTAATTTGAAAGATTCCTACATATACAAAAAATATAAATGCAAAAAATATAATGAGAAAAAGAGCAATAATACTAATGATAATTGTTTTATCTTTTAGGCTGAAATTAGAGAACTTTTCCTCCTCCTCCATTAAAATCACTCCTTTTTCTGGAAAATCAATTTCATTGTATCATGAAATATATTCTAAAAAACTGCGAATTATGGGAAAATAAGATGACAAAAAGTAAGATTTCATGTAGAATTATTAATAAGGTTTTTATTTAACTAAATTAAATAAAAGGGGCTGTCAAAATTGTCTCAAAATCGAGAGCAATTAATGGAAGAACTATCGACAAATGTTTTTTCTATGTTCCGCACGTTGCGTAATGATATTGGAAGAATATTTGGTGGTTACATACCGTGGAATGAGTTCATTGTCCTTAGAATATTGAACCGCACGAATAAAGAAATGGTATCACGTGTAGCTAATGAGTTAAATGTATCGAATAGCCATATTACAGCTGTCACAGAAAAACTAATTAATAAAGGCTTTGTAACCCGTTCACGTTCTACATCAGATCGCCGTGTTGTATATTTAGAGATTACAGAACAAGGAAAAGATTTAGTTTCAAAAATGGAAAGTGAGAAAAAGAAATATTTACAGGAAAGATTTTCCGCACTTTCAGAAGAAGAAATGAATGTAATGATTTCTATTTCCAAAAAACTTATTTAAGTAATTACAAATGAGAAAACGCTTACCTATGAAAAAGAGGACCTTCCTTAAATGTGGAAGGTCCTCTTTTTCATAATAGATTATAAAATGAAACTTTAGTTAGTAGTGGCCATCCTTGCTGATTATTAGCCACACCAATCGGGATACAAAATAAAATGTGTATGAAAAAAGATAGAGCGCCATACTACTAATAAAGGAAGGAGGGGAAAATATGACGAATCGTAATGGTAGTAAAGGAAGCGGTAATCAAGGTTCACCGAAATCAGGGCAATTTCAACAGGAGTTTAGTACTGAATTTGAAACTGGTAATGATAACAAAGGAAAAGAATATCGTTCTAAAAAAGGAAGTAAATCAAAAAAGGAGTGACATTAGTCACTCCTTTTTTGATTTAGGAGGCTATAGAGCTAGAAGTACTGAACCAAATGGTTATGACTGGCTCAAAATGTTTGATAAAGCGGTGTGAATAGTATTTTGTATTTGGACAAAAAAATAAGACCATCACATATCGGATGGTCAAAGGAAGGGGACAATTTATGTCAATTTAATTAGGGATGGAAGCTATTCAAGACACTGGGGAATGTCTTATAAATTAGGGAGGAACAGCTTCGATACCTATACTATAAAAGATAGATGTGACCTGAATGTGAACATAGAGTGAAAGAGAAAGGGATTTTTTTAGTGAGAAGAAAGGGAGAACAAAAAATAAGACCATCACATATCGGATGGTCAAAGGAAGGGGACAATTTATGTCAATTTAATTAGGGATGGAAAGCTGTTCAAGACACTGGGGAATGTCTTATAAATTAGGGAGGAACAGCTCCGATACGTATACTATAAAAGACGGATGTGACTTTGATGTGAACATAGCGTGAAAGGGAAAGGAATTTAAAAGAAAATATAAATGAATTAGTTGTTACTATATTAGTTATCGAGTTATGAATGCTATGAAGTTAGAATATAAATAAAAGTTGAAATCTATGAAAAAAAGGATTATGCTCAACTATATTATGAGAGTATAGGGATTTATCCTGCTATTCATAGTTTCTTTCTAAGTTAGTCGGATAAAAGCTTCACTTAAATTAAGGGAGTTAATGACATGGAAGTAGCAAAAAAACAAGGGTTGTATAATCGTTTTATACGATTAAATCCACCGCAAATTTTAGCATTAGGCTTTTTTTGTTTAATTGTGGTCGGGGGTTTGTTATTAAAGTTACCGTTTGCAACGAAAGTACATATTAGTTGGGTAGACGCTTTCTTTACGGCAACGTCAGCAGCGACTGTAACAGGATTAGGTGTTGTA
This sequence comes from Bacillus cereus group sp. BfR-BA-01310, assembly GCF_022664325.1. Taxonomy (NCBI): domain Bacteria; kingdom Bacillati; phylum Bacillota; class Bacilli; order Caryophanales; family Bacillaceae; genus Bacillus; species Bacillus cereus group sp. BfR-BA-01310. Next base: position 20,530 of record NZ_JAKUHD010000003.1, read on the forward strand.
GATACTGCAAGTACGTTTACGATGTTTGGTCAAATTGTTATTATGTTTTTAATTCAAACAGGTGGTCTCGGTCTTATGACGATAGCCATTTTAATTGTTTGGGTACTAGGTAAAAAAATTGGTTTGCGCCATCGATTATTAATTGGAGAAGCATTTAATCAAACAAGTATTGGTGGTCTTGTGAAATTAGTGAAACGAGTTTTTATTTTTTCTATTTGTATTGAGCTGATTGGAGTCATCTTTTTATCGATTCGATTTATTCCAGAGTTTGGATTTGGAAAAGGTTTGTACTATAGTATTTTTCACGTTGTTGCGTCATATAATAATGCTGGCTTTGCTCTTTGGTCAGATAATTTAACAAGATATGTAGGAGATCCTATTATTAATATTGGGATTTGCTCGTTAATTGTAATAGGAGGATTAGGGTTTACCGTATTAATCGATATATGGTATAGCCGTAGTTTCCGAAAACTATCGCTTCACTCAAAAATCATGATTGTTGGAACGATAGCCCTTAACATTATTGCGATGATTGTGATTTTTGTATTGGAATATAATAATGTGAAAACATTAGGGAACTTACCTTTAAATGAAAAGTTATGGGCTTCTTTCTTCCAAGGAATTACACCTCGTACAGCTGGCTTTAACACGATTGATTATGGCGGTATGGAAGAGTCATCGATATTATTTACGATGGTATTAATGTTTATTGGTGCAGGAAGTGTATCGACAGGTGGTGGAATTAAGTTAACGACATTCGTTATTTTAATTACATCAGTCATTTCCTTCTTTAAAAAGAAGGAGGATTTTGTATTATTTCAGCGTACTGTCAAAATGTCGACAGTAACAAGAGCGTTAGCAATTGTCGTTGCTAGTCAAATCCTTATTTTTACAGCAGTATTTTTGTTAATGCTTACAGAAAATTTCAGTTTTATTCAATTGTTATTTGAGACGATTTCAGCGTTTGGAACAGTTGGATTAACAATGGGGATTACTGCAAAGCTAACGGCAGTTGGAAAATGTATTATTATGTTTGTTATGTTTTGTGGATTAATTGGCCCGTTAACACTTGTGTTCTCTTTGGCACGACCAGCGAAACAAAAAATTAAATATCCATCAGAAGATGTATTTACAGGATAAGGTATCTCGCATAATGCGAGATACCTTTTTCATTTTAAAAAAGAGAGAACAATAAGCCAATAATCGCCGCTCGGAATAAAATTGCAATGAGTGCAGCGATACCACCAATAATCGCTGCGGTACCACCAGTTACTGTAGCTCCACGATTATAAGCGTAAATGCCTAGTAGTACAGAAACAAGACCAAATAGTGTTGGGAAGGTGAAGAGTGATAATATAGATAAGGCAAGAGCGATAAAGCCAGCAGTTGATCCAGCGGCGGACGATCTTACATCATCTTTATCGTCTTTATCATAATCAATGCGCTGTGGTGCAACTTCAGCTGCGTATTCTTCTTTATAGTCACTATAATCACTATCTATTCGATCTCTTTTTTTATACTCATCAAATTTCTCAGTCAAAGTAATGACTCCTTTCATAACAAGGTTCGATAATAGTATGTATCTCTTTACCGTTTTTATCCGGGTGTGGACAGGGAGTGATATCCAATTAGAAGATGAAAATTGTTTTTTCGAAATAGGAAAACTTAGTATGACTTCCTCTATTTTGGAAAGTATAAAAAAGAATAATGAGGAAAGGGTGCTGTACATAATGGAACATCCAATTGAAAATTTAATGAAAACAGCAATGACAAATTTAAAAGAGATGGTAGATGTAAATACGATTGTTGGAAGTCCGGTTTCAACAGCCGATGGAAATGTAGTATTAACAGTATCCCAAGTTGCTTTCGGGTTTGGAGCTGGGGGAAGTGATTTTAAGGGGGATTTTTCTCATGAGAAAAATAGTGGTGGACATGGGCAACAAAAAGAGATAAAACAAGGGCATCCTTTTGGAGGTGGAAGTGGTGCTGGTGTTTCCATTAGTCCGGTGGCTTTTTTAGTTGTAGGTTCTAATGGGGTGCAAGTATTACATTTAAATAGTAGCACGCATTTAATCGAAAAAGCTTTAAATGTTGTACCAAGTACTGTAGATAAATTTGTGAACGGTCGCTAAAGGTGAACTTGCATTTTTTAGGAATTGTGATATATTAGAAAAAGTGTGCTTAAGGACGATGGAAATAATTGAAATGTAAATATATATGATGTGCGAAATAAGGGAGAGGAATTTATGATTAATATCAAAAATTTGGTAGTCGGCTTATTTATGCTAGTAAGCGGATTTGTTGTATATGTAATAAAAGAAAAAGCTCCATTTTAAAACAGACAAACCGTTGATGTCTGTTTTTTATTTGCGAAAATAGTTGACAGTTTATCTTATTGGTGTTAGAATTTTAATTCGTGTCTCGGTTACAGCTAGTGTAAAGTGAATATCTCTTATGAATACAATATGAAAAGTTTGCGAAAGATCGGGTAATCTTATCAACAACTTTTGTGAACAAACCCTATAAATTGTATTTGTAAGCTTTATATGTATACTAGTGAATCAAGGAGCGGTCAGTGGAACCGTAATGATGAGAGAGAGGTAGGGCTTTCATCCAGTATATGTTACTTTCCCGTTAGGTGAATATAAAAAAGAGGGCTCCTTGTGAAAAGGAGCCCTCTTTCTTTTGTGTATTGTGATTTGTAAAAATTTAAATGCGACTTTCAACCTGCTGACAAATTTCATCTGTTGTTAAACCATGAGCTGTAATTACTGATCCTTTTATTGATGTATCTGCAATACCCATCATATTAGAATCTTGCCCAGTTACAACACAACAATCGCACCCTTGTGCATCATGTTCTGAGTTAAGTGTAACGACTTCATGTCCATGTTGCTGAAGAGCTTGTTGAACATCTGTTAATGAGTTTTCAACGCCAATTCTAGCCATAATTCTCACCTCCTACCATCTAGTTACTAGTATGCTCAAGTTTTTAGCATATATTATAAAAAGATGGTAGAAGAGTATATGTGTTTAGTCGTTATATACGCCAGTAAGCATTTGACTAACGAATTGATCATTTAATGTATCTTGTGCTGAAGCGTTATTAGAATGAATATCAATTGAAGCAGTAAAGTTATTATATTCTCTGTTACTAGGCTCTACCTCTACGTAATTGTTGAATTTACAAAGCCCTTTCGTATCCATTAGATCAAATAGTTGCAGCATTTCTACTACCTCTTGTCTTGTTCCTTTAATTTGTACACACGCCATTTTTATTTCCTCCTTCATTTTGACAAATTGTTTTTTAAAAATAGGATTATGATTGCGAAATGAAAAATATGAATGTTATTTTTAGACAGCGTTATTTTTGTTATTTTCCCCCTTTTTCACCAAAAGTCGTTGTTTATTCCCGAATATATAAAATCGGACGTCCGTTTATTGAATACAATAGATTCGCACCATTTACCGAAAATCCTTCTCTTAAACAAATATTTTTTTTAGTGGAAATTAGCGAAAAAAATATTTTGACTTTTTGTAAACGTTAACAACGTTGTTAAATCAATATAATTAAAGATGTATGTACGATTAAAAATTATAAATTTTCTAAAAATTCACTTGATTTATTTGAAAAGGAGAGTAAACTAGGAAACAATAAAAAATTCATAGAACATAGGGGGCGCTTTCAAGTGAACGAGCAGTGGATTTTCTTAAATGGAGAATTTGTTCCAAAAGACGAAGCAAAAGTTTCAGTATATGATCATGGCTATTTATATGGCGATGGGGTGTTCGAAGGAATTAGAGTATATAGCGGTAATGTTTTCCGTTTGAGAGAGCATCTTGTCCGGTTATATGAATCAGCGAAATCCATCATGTTAGAAATTCCATATACGTTAGAAGAAGCGACGAAGATCGTTGTTGAAACGATTCAACAAAACAAACTATCTAATGGATATATTCGACTCGTTGTATCAAGAGGACCAGGGAATCTTGGATTAGATCCTGATTCTTGTACGAAACCAAATGTAGTAGTAATTGCAGAACAATTATCTTTATTCCCACAAGAATATTATGAAAAGGGAATTCCGATTGTAACAGTTGCAACGCGTCGCAATCGCCCAGATGTTTTATCACCTCAAGTAAAATCTTTAAATTACTTAAATAATATTTTAGTTCGCATTGAAGCGAAACTAGCTGGAGTACAAGAAGCACTTATGTTAAATGATCAAGGATACGTAGCTGAAGGCTCTGGCGATAACGTATTTATTGTAAAAGGAAATAAATTAATTACACCACCAAGTTCTGCTGGAGTGTTAGAAGGTATTACGCGAAACGCAATTTTAGAAATCGGTGAAAAACTTGGGTATGACGTAAGAGAAGAATTATTTACAAGGCACGATGTATATGTAGCTGATGAAGTATTTTTAACAGGAACAGCTGCTGAAGTAATTGCTGTTACGACAGTAGATGGAAGAACGATTGGTTTAGGAAGAACAGGGCCACATACGAATCGTTTATTAGAAGAATTCCGTAAATTAGTTGTAGAAGATGGAGAGAAAATTTACGAAGAAAATAAAGTTGGATAATAGCTCTTTACGACATGATAAAGCGTTGAAAGGGAGGAGTAGTTGACTGTGAAGCCTCACAGAGAGTCGGTGGTTGCTGGAAACCGATGGTTCACGTCGACGAACATCACCCTTGAGTGCTAAGCTGAAGCGTTTGTTTAGGCTTAGACGGTAGCTCCGTTATTAGCTAGACTCATCCCGAGTCACTGAGGCAAGAGTATATTCTTGCAAAGAAGGGTGGTACCGCGAAATCTTTCGTCCCTTCAGCACATAGCTGGAGTGTGGGCGTAGGATTTTTTTATTTTATAAATGTTTTAAAAAAGGGGGCTTATAAGAAAAATGTCTTCAAAAACGGAAGAGAAACTGGTAACTGGTGCACAGCTATTGTTAGAAGCGCTAGAAAAGGAAGGAGTAGAAGTAATTTTCGGTTATCCGGGTGGTGCTGTTTTACCTCTATATGATGCACTTTATGATTGTGAGATTCCGCATATTTTAACGAGGCATGAACAAGGTGCGATTCACGCTGCTGAAGGATATGCAAGAATTACAGGAAATCCAGGAGTTGTAATTGCAACAAGTGGACCGGGCGCTACAAATGTTATTACGGGTCTAGCTGACGCGATGATTGATTCATTGCCACTTGTTGTATTTACAGGGCAAGTAGCAACAACGTTAATCGGAAGTGATGCTTTCCAAGAAGCGGATATTATGGGGCTTACGATGCCGGTGACAAAACATAATTATCAAGTGCGAAAAGCATCGGATTTACCTCGAATTATTAAAGAAGCATTTCACATCGCTAGAACAGGAAGACCGGGACCAGTCGTAATTGACCTTCCGAAAGATATGGTAGTAGAGCAAGGCGAGCGATGTAGCGACGTACAAATGGATTTACCAGGATACCAGCCTAATTACGAACCGAATCTACTACAAATAAACAAATTATTACAAGCGATTGAGACTTCAAAAAGGCCGTTAATTTTAGCTGGAGCAGGTGTATTGCATGCGAAAGCATCGAAAGAATTAACAAATTTTGCCCGTAAATATCATATTCCAGTTGTTCATACATTACTTGGTCTTGGTGGGTTTCCACCAGATGATGAACTATTTCTAGGGATGGGAGGAATGCACGGTACATACACCGCAAACATGGCGTTATATGAATGTGACTTACTTATTAATATAGGTGCAAGATTTGATGATCGTCTTACTGGGAATTTAACTTATTTTGCTAAAGAAGCGATTGTCGCGCATATAGATATTGATCCAGCGGAAATCGGGAAAAATGTTCCGACTGAAATTCCAATCGTTGCGAGTGCGAAGCAAGCATTAGAAGCTCTACTTAAATTTAAGGAAGGGGAAGTAAACCACAATGATTGGCTCACGCTATTAAATAGTAGAAAAGAAAAATATCCTTTTTCTTACAAAGAACATGCGGAACGTATTAAGCCTCAATATGCAATTGATATGCTATATGAAATTACGGAAGGGAAAGCGATTGTAACAACAGATGTTGGGCAACATCAAATGTGGGCAGCCCAATATTATCCGCTGAAAGATCCAGATAAATGGGTAACCTCGGGAGGATTAGGAACGATGGGCTTCGGGTTTCCGGCAGCAATTGGTGCACAAATCGCAAAGCCTGAAGAATTAGTTATTGCAATCGTCGGTGATGCTGGATTTCAAATGACGCTACAAGAACTTAGTGTATTAAAAGAGCATTCTTTACCAGTTAAAGTTTTTATTTTAAATAATGAAGCTTTAGGGATGGTAAGACAATGGCAAGATGAATTTTATAATGGGCGATATTCGCACTCTTTACTTTCGTGTCAACCAGATTTCGTTGCGCTTGCCAATGCTTATGGCATAAAAGGTGTTCGTATTGAAGACCCACTTTTTGCAAAGCAACAATTAGAGGAAGCGATTGAATTAAGAGAGCCAGTTGTAATTGATTGCCGCGTACTTCAATCCGAAAAGGTAATGCCGATGGTTGCCCCAGGAAAAGGCGTTCATCAAATGGAGGGAGTGGAAAAAAGGTGAAGAGAATTGTTACAGCGACAGTTCGAAATCAAAGCGGTGTGTTAAATCGAATTACAGGTGTTATGACACGAAGACATTTTAATATTGAAAGTATTTCGGTAGGCCATACGGAATCATCGGATATTTCGAGAATGACGATTGTTGTACACGTTGAGAGTGAACAGCAAGTTGAGCAGTTAATTAAACAACTTCATAAACAAATCGATGTACTGAAAGTATCAGATATTACAGAAGAAGCGATGATTGCTAGAGAACTTGCACTTATTAAAGTAGCAACTTCTGTCGCAAGAGCAGAATTATATAGTTTAATTGAACCATTTCGAGCCACTGTAATAGATGTTGGGAAGGATTCCATAGTGGTGCAAGTAACAGGTACTCAGGAGAAAGTAGAAGCGTTAATTGAATTACTTCGTCCATACGGTTTGAAAGAAATTGCAAGAACAGGTGTAACGGCTTTTACGCGCAGTATGAAAAAGCAAGATAAACAAGTTATGTTAATTCAATAATCATTTAAATATAGGGGGAAAAGAAAATGGCGAAAGTTTATTATGAAAAAGATGTAACGGTAAATGTATTAAAGGAAAAGAAAGTAGCAATCATCGGATACGGATCACAAGGTCATGCGCACGCGCAAAACTTACGTGATAACGGATTTGATGTAGTAGTTGGACTGAGAAAAGGAAAGTCATGGGATAAGGCGAAAGAAGATGGATTTTCTGTATATACAGTAGCGGAAGCAGCAGAAAAAGCGGATGTAGTAATGGTTCTACTACCTGATGAATTACAGCCAGAAGTATATGAAGCCGAAATTGCATCAAATTTACAGGCTGGAAATTCCCTCGTATTCGCACATGGCTTTAATGTTCACTTTGATCAAGTAAAACCGCCAGCTAATGTAGATGTATTTCTAGTAGCACCGAAAGGTCCGGGACATCTAGTACGTCGTACGTTTGTTGAAGGGGGAGCCGTTCCTGCATTATTTGCAGTATATCAAGATGCAACAGGAGTTGCGACTGAAAAGGCACTTTCATATGCAGATGGAATTGGGGCGACGAGAGCAGGTGTATTAGAAACAACGTTTAAAGAAGAAACAGAAACAGATCTATTTGGAGAGCAAGCTGTACTTTGCGGCGGAGTGACTGCACTTGTAAAAGCAGGGTTTGAAACGCTAGTTGACGCAGGATATCAGCCTGAACTTGCATATTTTGAATGTTTACATGAACTAAAACTAATTGTTGACCTTATGTATGAAGGCGGACTTGAAAATATGAGGTATTCAGTTTCAGATACAGCGCAGTGGGGTGACTTCGTATCGGGACCACGTGTCGTGACAGAGCATACGAAGAAAGCGATGGGGGAAGTGTTAGCAGAAATTCAAGATGGTACATTTGCAAGAGGGTGGATTGCCGAGCATAAAGCAGGAAGACCTCATTTCCAGGCGACAAATGAGAAAGAAAACGAACATCAAATCGAAGTAGTTGGGCGTAAATTACGTGAGATGATGCCATTTGTACAGCCGCGAGTAAAGGTAGGGATTAAATAATATGAAGCAAATTTTGTTCATGGATACGACGCTTCGTGATGGCGAACAATCACCTGGAGTTAATTTAAATGAACAAGAGAAGTTGCAAATTGCAAGGCAACTAGAGAAGCTTGGAATTAATGTAATGGAAGCTGGATTTGCAGCGGCTTCTGAAGGGGATTTTCAATCGGTAAAGCGTATCGCAAATACAATTCAAAATGCTACGGTTATGAGTTTAGCTAGAGCGAAGGAAAGCGATATTCGAAGAGCATATGAAGCAGTGAAAGGTGCTGTATCTCCTCGTTTACACGTGTTTTTAGCTACAAGTGATATTCATATGAAATATAAGCTTTGTATGTCAAAAGCAGATGTATTAGATAGTATTCATCGCTCGGTTATGCTCGGGAAATCATTATTTCCGACAGTACAATTTTCAGCAGAAGATGCGACAAGAACATCGAGGAACTTTCTAGCTGAAGCAGTAGAAGTTGCGATTAGAGCAGGAGCGAATGTAATCAATATTCCTGATACAGTTGGATATACGAATCCAGAAGAATATTATTCTCTCTTTAAATATTTACAAGAATCCGTTCCTTCTTATGAGAAAGCAATTTTCTCTTGTCATTGTCACGATGATCTTGGGATGGCAGTAGCGAATTCATTAGCTGCGGTTGAAGGCGGAGCGTTACAAGTAGAAGGAACCATTAATGGAATTGGAGAAAGAGCGGGGAATGCAGCTCTAGAAGAAGTCGCGGTTGCTCTCCATATTAGAAAAGATTTCTATGAAGCAGAGTCCTCTATGACGTTAAAAGAGATTAAAGCGACAAGTACATTAGTAAGTCGTTTAACAGGTATGGTTGTACCAAAAAATAAAGCGATTGTTGGAGCAAATGCATTCGCCCATGAGTCAGGTATTCATCAAGATGGTGTTTTAAAAGAAGTGACGACATATGAAATTATTGAACCGGCGCTTATAGGTGAATCTCAAAATCTATTTGTACTTGGAAAACATTCTGGACGTCACGCATTTACGGAAAAAATGAAAGAACTAGGCTATGAATTTACAAACGAAGAACGAGATGCGGTGTTTGAAGCATTTAAAAAATTAGCTGATCGAAAAAAGGAAATTACAGAAGAAGATTTGCGTGCGCTTATGCTTGGTGAAGCAGCATTTTCGGCGCAACAATATAGCATTACGCAATTGCAAGTACATTTCGTATCAAATAGTACCCAGTGCGCAACAGTTGTACTGAAAGATGAGGAAGGAAATATATACGAAGATGCAGCAACTGGTTCTGGAAGTATTGAAGCGATCTATAATGCAATTCAAAGAATTTTAGGGTTAGAATGTGCCTTAGCGGATTATCGCATACAATCTATTACGCAAGGTCAAGATGCACTTGCACATGTTCATGTTGAATTAAAAGAAGGAACTCATCAAGTATCAGGTTTTGGTGTTGCGCAAGACGTATTAGAAGCATCGGCGAGAGCGTATGTCCATGCGGCTGGAAAATTGAAATCTTTTATAACTGTTGTGAAATAAGTGTTTGATAGGTGAGGAATTCTTTCCCCACCTATCAAAATAAAGTTCTGAAAATTCTGTCAAAGGGGTGCTCAAATTGGAAAAACGTATCGTTTGTTTAGCTGGTGATGGTGTTGGTCCAGAAATTATGGAAAGCGCAAAAGAAGTATTGTATATGGTAGAGAGGTTATACGGTCATCGTTTTTATTTACAGGATGAGCACTTTGGCGGAGCTGCCATTGATTTAACTGGGCAACCATTACCACAACGAACACTTGCCGCTTGTTTAGCGAGTGATGCGGTTTTACTTGGAGCAGTTGGTGGACCGCGATGGGATAGTGCGAAAGAAAGGCCGGAGAAAGGACTATTAGCTTTAAGGAAAGGACTTGGTGTATTTGCAAATGTTCGCCCTGTAACGGTAGAAAGCTCAACTTCGCATTTATCACCATTAAAAAACGCTGATGAAATTGACTTCGTTGTCGTTCGTGAATTAACAGGTGGTATTTATTTTTCTTATCCGAAAGAGCGCACGGAAGAAGTAGCAACAGATACTCTTACGTATCATCGCCATGAAATTGAACGTATCGTTTCTTATGCTTTTCAATTAGCGAGTAAGAGAGAGAAAAAAGTAACGTCTATTGATAAGGCGAATGTTTTAGAATCTAGTAAATTATGGAGAACTGTTACGGAAGAAGTAGCTCTTCGTTATCCTCATGTTGAATTAGAGCACATTTTAGTAGATGCAGCTGCTATGGAGTTAATTCGGAACCCGAGGAGATTTGACGTTATCGTAACAGAAAATTTGTTTGGTGATATTTTAAGTGATGAAGCGTCTGTATTAGCAGGATCGCTAGGAATGCTTCCATCAGCGAGTCATGCGGAAAACGGACCGTCTTTATATGAACCTATTCACGGATCAGCACCAGATATTGCTGGAAAAAATAAAGCAAATCCAATTGCAATGATGCGTTCGGTTGCAATGATGCTTGGACAGTCGTTTGGATTAACAAGAGAAGGAAATGCGATTGAAGAGGCCATTTCTGCAGTTCTTCAAACTGGAAAATGTACAGCGGATATTGGCGGAGATGAGACGACAACTTCATTTACGAAGGCGGTTATTCAAGAAATGGAAGAGCAGGCGCTAGTAGGGAGAGGACGATAATGGGAAAAAGATTACTAGATAAGCTTTGGGAAAGACATGTAGTTGCAACAAATGAAAATGGATTGGATTTATTATATATCGATCTTCATCTCGTTCACGAAGTAACTTCACCGCAAGCCTTTGAAGGCTTGCGGCTTGCAAATCGAACTGTTCGGAGACCGGAATTAACGTTTGCAACGATGGATCATAATATTCCAACGAAAGATGTTTGGAATATTACCGATCGCATTGCGAAGCAGCAGTTGGATACACTTCGTGACAATTGTAAACAATTTCAGGTGCGATTAGCTGATATTGGTGATGAAGAGCAAGGAATCGTTCATGTTATCGGACCGGAGCTTGGACTCACACAGCCAGGGAAAACAATTGTTTGTGGTGATAGCCATACAGCAACCCACGGTGCTTTCGGTGCTTTAGCGTTTGGTATTGGTACGAGTGAAGTAGAGCATGTATTAGCAACGCAAACGTTGTGGCAACGAAAACCGAAAGCGATGGGGATTGAATTAAAAGGAAAGTTACCGAAAGGCGTTTATGCAAAGGATATTATTTTGCATCTTCTCTCAAAGTACGGTGTAGCGGTTGGAACAGGGTATGTAATGGAATTCTATGGAGAGACGATCCATGATATGGATATGGAAGAGCGAATGACACTTTGCAATATGGCAATTGAAGGAGGAGCGAAAGCAGGCATTATCGCACCGGATGAAAAAACATTTTCTTATGTAAAAGGGCGTAAGTATGCACCGAAAGACTATGAATCTTTCAAGAAAAAATGGTCGGAGCTTTATACAGATTCAGATGCGATTTATGATTTACATATTTCAATAGATGTTACGGATTTAGCGCCGTACGTCACTTGGGGAACAAATCCAAGTATGGGTGTTCGTATTGATGAAAAATTACCAGAAAAACAGGATGGAAATGATGAAAGAGCATTTTCTTATATGGGATTGAGCCCTGGACAAAGTACTTTTGAAATTCCTGTTAAGCATGTCTTTATTGGTTCTTGTACAAATTCACGTTTATCTGATTTAGAAATTGCCGCAGCTGTTGTAAAAGGGAGAAAAGTAAAAGAAGGTGTGCGAGCACTCGTTGTGCCTGGATCTAAAAGGATAAGAGAAGCGGCGATGCAAAAAGGATTACATCACATATTTGAAGAAGCTGGATTTGAATGGAGAGAGCCTGGATGTTCAATGTGTCTTGGGATGAATCCAGATCAAGTACCTGAAGGAGAACATTGTGCTTCTACTTCAAATCGTAACTTTGAAGGAAGACAAGGGAAGGGAGCGAGAACACATTTAGTAAGCCCAGCTATGGCAGCAGCGGCTGCATTATATGGGCATTTTGTTGATATTAGAAAGGAGAGTTATGATGGAGCCATTTCGTATTCATAAAGGTACGGTCGCTGTACTTATGAATGATAATATTGATACAGATCAAATTATTCCGAAGCAATACTTAAAGAGAATTGAAAGGACGGGATTTGGAAAGTATTTATTTGATGAGTGGCGTTACGATAATGAGCGTCATGAAAATCCTAATTTCCCCCTTAATGATCTAGACAGAAAAGGAGCAAGTATATTAATTACAGGTGATAATTTTGGATGTGGTTCTTCAAGAGAACATGCTCCTTGGGCGCTTGCTGATTACGGTTTCCGCGTTATTATCGCTGGAGGATTTGCAGATATTTTTTATATGAATTGTATGAAGAATGGTATGTTACCGATTGTAATGGATAAAGAGATGCGTGAACAACTTGCCAAAACGAATGCGAGAGATCAAATAGAAGTTGATTTAGAGAATGAAGTAATTACAACGAATACGCACAGGATTCATTTTACAATTGAGAAAATGTGGAAAGAAAAATTATTAAATGGTCTAGATGAAATTGCCATTACGATGCAATATGAACAAGAAATTGGAGAGTATGAAAGAAAAGTAGCTTCATATTAAGAAATAACGGAGTATTAAAAATGTATTTACATTCAGAATTATCTGTTATATACTATGTAAAAATCAGAGGAGAAAGGGAGTAAGTGTTATGAATACAATACAATCTATTAAAATGCTTACACAACTACATCATCATACATGAAACCCTTGAACCTAACGTGAAAACGTGTAGGTACAAGGGTTATTCCCGTTGTACCTACACTCTACTAAAAAGAGCCTTGTAGGTATTTTGTCTACAAGGCTCTTTTTATTTTCGGTTTGGGTGAATGGAATGGGCATATATTAAAGAGGGAAGGGTGTGTGAATTCAGATGACAAAGTGGAAGCGGGCAAATCCGAATGGAACGAGAGATTACTTATTCGAAGAATGTACGTTAATTGAAGAAGTGGAACAAAAATTAAGACGTACATTTTTAGAGAGAGGTTATGAAGAAATAAGGACACCTACAATTGAGTTTTACGATGTTTTTGCATTTCAAAACAGGCCGATAGATGAAGAAAAGATGTATAAGTTTTTTGATGAAAAAGGACGGATTATCGTTTTGCGCCCAGATATGACGATTCCTTTAGCAAGAGTAATTGGAACACAGAGAGGGGATATTCCTCTTAAAGTAACGTATAGCGGGAATGTATTTCGGGCGAATGAGTCTCTTACTGGGAAATATAATGAAATAGTGCAAAGTGGTATTGAAATTATCGGAATTGATAATGTAAGGGCTGAAATTGAATGTGTGATAAGCGTAATTCAAGCACTTCAAAAATTGAAGGTGCAATCTTTCACAATTGAGATTGGGCAAGTGCAGTTATATAAATGTATTGTAAAAAAGCTCTCCATTAATGATGAAGAAGAAAAGTCACTTAGGACGTATATTGAAAGTAAAAATTATGCCGCACTCTCACGTTTTATCGGAGAAAAGAAATTAAATCGGTGTGATGAAACAGTAAGATTACTTGAGAAATTACCAAGATTATTTGGGAATTTAGAAGTCATTGAGGAAGCGGAAAAACTTGCTTCAAGTAATGAAATGAAAAAGGCAATTGCAAGGGTGAAAGAAATGTATGAAACAATTGAAAAGTTAGGATATGGCTCTTACATATCAATTGATTTAGGTATGATTCAACATTTGGATTATTATACGGGTGTTATTTTCAAAGGGTATATATATGAAATTGGAGAAGAAATCGTTAGTGGCGGAAGATACGATGAGTTAATTAGCAATTTTGGAGAAATGATGCCAGCGGTGGGACTCGCGGTGCAAGTAAATCAAATTGTTAAGGCACTTCAAGAGCAGCAAAAACCATATAAACGAAAGCAAATAGATATTATGATTCATTATGAGTTAAATAGTTTAGCAGAAGCAGAAAGATTACGAAATTTACTTCAAAAGGACGGAAAGAAAGTGGAGTTATCTCTATTCTCTAATTTAAACGACAGTTTTCAATTTGCAAAAAAGAATAAAATAATGACGGTCGTTGAGACGAAGAGTGAGTCATTGGTGGAATATGTATGGAGAGAGAAATGGATCATCCAGAAAGAAGGGGAGGCTTCATGCGTAACATTCAAATTGCGTTAACGAAAGGTAGATTAGAAAAGCATGTTATTCCACTGTTTGAGAAAATTGGAATTGATTGTTCAGAGCTCAAAGATAAAGGAAGGAAACTGGTGTTTAAAAGTAAAAACACAAATATTTCATTTATTTTAGTGAAAGCGGTGGATGTTGCTACTTATGTGGAACATGGCGTAGCTGATATTGGAGTCGTTGGAAAAGATATTTTAATGGAATGTGAGAAAGATATATATGAGATGGTGGATTTAGGAGTAGGTGTGTGTAAATTTTGTGTCGCTTCTATTCCTACGTATAATCCGAAGAGTTACCGAAAGAAACGAATTGCTACGAAATATCCGCACATTACTTCCACTTATTTTCATGATAAAGGGGAGGATGTAGAAATTATTAAAATAGAAGGATCCGTAGAGATTGCTCCGCTTCTGGGATTGGCAGATGCGATTGTTGATATAGTTGAAACAGGAAAAACATTACAAGAAAACGGATTAATTGTATTTGAAGAAATGTGTTCTATATCAGCTCGGATGATTGTGAATAAGGCTGCGTTGAAAACTAAAAAAGACGAAATATTCAGCGTTATAAATAAGATGGAGCAAGAAATTTTGTCAGGGAAATAGGGGGACTTGAAATGGAGATAGTGTATGAAGATTTCCGAGAGGCGTTATCGAAAATAAAATTGCTACGAGAAAGCGCTAATATAATAGAAGAAACTGTTCAAAGAAGTGTAAGAGAAATTGTTCAAAACGTAAGGGAGAGTAAAGATGAGGGTGTATCGTTCTATACAAAAAAGTTTGATGGGGTAGAGATAAAAGATTTTCGTGTAAGTGAGCAAGAAATAAAACAAGCAAGTAAGTTTGTAGAACATTCTTTTTTAGAAGCGTTAAAAGAAGCGAAGAAAAACATTGTCTCGTATCACGAAAAGCAAAAAAGACAATCTATGTTCGATTGTGAAAGTGAAGGGGTAATTAGAGGGCAGCTCATTCGGCCGTTAGAAAATGTAGGTGTGTATGTGCCAGGTGGAACAGCTTCGTATCCTTCATCAGTATTAATGAATGTATTGCCAGCAAAACTCGCAGGTGTAAAAAAAATTGTAATGGTAACACCGCCGAGACAAGGAGGAATTGATCCGCATATATTAGCTGCTGCAAGCCTTGCAGGTGTAGATGAAATTTATATGGCCGGTGGTGCTCAAGCAATTGCTGCTCTAGCATACGGAACAGAATCGATTCCTAAAGTAGACAAAATAGTTGGGCCAGGGAATTTGTATGTCGCTCTAGCGAAGCGAGAAGTATACGGGATAGTAAATATAGATATGATTGCTGGACCGTCAGAAATTGTAGTTATAGCAGATGAAACAGGAAATGCCAATTATATTGCTGCAGATTTATTATCACAAGCAGAACATGACGAAAGGGCGACAGCTATTTGTATTACAACGAATATACAGCTTGCGAAAGAAGTAGAAAGAGAAATAGAAAGACAGTTAGAGACGTTGCCAAGAAGTGAAATCGCTCGTGAATCAATAAAAAGAAATGGAGCAATTTTTATTGTTCCTTCTTTAGAAGAGGCGTTTCAATTATCAAATGAAATTGCTCCAGAACATTTAGAGTTACATATAAAAGAGCCAATGAATGCTCTAGCTTATGTAAAGCATGCAGGATCAATTTTTCTTGGCCCATATGCACCTGAACCGCTCGGAGATTATTTGGCAGGACCGAATCACGTATTACCGACAAGTGGAACGGCAAGGTTCTTCTCTCCGTTATCTGTCGATGATTTTGTGAAAAAATCAAGCTTTATTTCTTATACGGAAGAAGCGTTAAAAAGTGTACAACATCATATTGTAGAACTCGCAAATAAAGAAGGTTTACATGCACACGCGAGAGCGATTCAAATTAGGTTTAAGGAGGAAGAATAATGCGCCAATCTAGTCAAGTACGTGAGACGACGGAAACGAAAATTAAATTAAGTTTGCAACTTGATGAAAGTACGAATGTTTCTGTGCAAACGGGAGTTGGATTTTTTGATCATATGCTAACTTTATTTGCAAGGCACGGAAGATTTGGTTTGCAAGTTGAAGCTGAAGGTGATGTATTCGTTGATGCTCATCATACAGTTGAAGATGTTGGAATTGTACTCGGAACTTGCTTGAAAGAAGCATTGCAAAATAAAGAGGGAATTAACAGGTACGGATCGGCATATGTGCCAATGGATGAGTCTTTAGGATTTGTCGCAATTGATATAAGCGGGCGCTCATATATTGTGTTTCAAGGTGAATTAACAAATCCGAAGCTTGGAGATTTTGACACAGAACTAACGGAAGAATTTTTTAGAGCAGTTGCCCATGCTGCAAATATTACATTACATGCTCGCATACTATATGGAAGCAATACACATCACAAAATTGAAGCTTTATTTAAAGCATTCGGTCGAGCGCTTAGAGAAGCAGTCGATAAAAATGACAAGATTACTGGCGTAAATTCAACGAAAGGAATGTTGTAATTGATTGCAATTATAGATTATGGAATGGGAAATATTCGCAGTGTGGAACAGGCATTAAAATATATTGGAGCAGAGTATATCGTAACGGATGATATAGAAGAAATATTGAGAAGTGATGGAGTTATTTTACCAGGAGTAGGTGCATTTCCGAAAGCGATGGACGTTTTAGAAAAAAAAGATTTAGTATATGTGCTAAAAGAAGTTGGAAGTTCAGGGAAACCGCTTCTGGGCATTTGCTTAGGAATGCAGCTTTTATTTGAAAAAAGTGAGGAACTACAAAACTGTAACGGATTAAATTTATTGCCAGGTGTCATCCGAAAGTTAAAAGTTCCTTATAAAATTCCACATATGGGGTGGAATGAATTAAAAAAAGAAGGAGAAATATCGCTTTGGAATGGAGTAGAGGACGGTTCTTTCGTATATTATGTTCACTCTTATTATGCAGATTGTCCAAATGAGATTGTATATGGCGCAAGTGAGTATGGAGTGAAAGTACCTGGTTTTGTAGCAAAAGGAAATATATTCGGTGCACAGTTTCATCCTGAAAAAAGTGGCGAAATTGGGATGCAAATGTTAAAAAATTTCAAAGAGGTGGTAGAAGCATGGAAATCTTCCCAGCTATCGATTTAAAAGAAGGACGATGCGTCAGGCTATATCAAGGAGAATTTAGTAAAGAAACGGTGATGAATGAAGATCCGGTTGCGCAAGCGATTGTATTTGAAAAACTTGGAGCGAAAATATTGCACATCGTTGATTTAGATGGAGCAATTGCTGGGGAAGCAGTAAATTTGCCTGTTATTGAAAAAATATGCAGGGCGGTACGTATTCCGGTGCAAGTTGGAGGGGGAGTTCGGTCACTTGCGGTGGTGGAGAAGCTATTATCAGTAGGTGTAGAAAAAGTGATTTTAGGGACTGCTGCACTGTATGATAAATCATTTTTAGAAGAAGCCGTTCGTCTATATAAAGAGAAAATTATTGTTGGAATTGATGCGAAAAATGGTTTCGTAGCAACGAGGGGTTGGTTAGATTTATCTGAAATTTCTTACATCGATTTAGCGAAGCAAATGGCAAGTTTAGGTGTTCAAACGATTGTGTTTACAGACATATCGAAAGACGGGACGCTTGCAGGACCAAATTTTGAACAATTAGAGTTACTGCAAAAAAATGTGGGCATTCGTGTAATTGCATCTGGAGGTGTAGCATCTATTCAAGATGTGAAAAGATTAAATGATATGAATATATATGGCGTCATCATTGGGAAGGCACTTTACGAGAAAACGATTGATTTAGAAGAAGTGTTAGAGGTTATAAAGTTATGTTAGCGAAACGAATTATTCCATGTCTAGATGTAAAAGAAGGTCGAGTAGTAAAGGGAGTGAATTTTATAGGATTACAAGACGTCGGTGATCCTGTTGAAATAGCAGCTTTATATAATGATGCGGGGGCAGATGAAATCGTATTTTTAGATATTACTGCGACGCATGAAGGGCGAAAAACGATTATAGATGTTGTAGAAAAAACTGCTTCAAAAGTATTTATTCCTCTTACAGTTGGCGGGGGGATTGCAAATGTTCAAGATATGTATAATCTTCTAAGAGCTGGAGCGGATAAAGTTTCAATTAACTCAGCTGCAGTGCGAAATCCAAAGCTAATCCAGGCAGGTGCAGAACATTTTGGATCGCAATGTATTGTCGTAGCAATCGATGCTAGAAAAGTAGCGGAAGATAAATGGAATGTATACGTAAATGGCGGAAGAATTGATACGGGAATGGATGCAATAGAATGGGCGAAGCGTGTCGTTAAGCTCGGAGCAGGAGAAATTTTGCTGACGAGTATGGATGCAGATGGAACAAAAAATGGATATGACCTTCGTTTAACAGAGGCAATTTCAAACAGCGTTTCCGTCCCAGTAATCGCATCAGGGGGATGTGGTCATGCGGATCACATTTTAGAAGTATTTCAAAAGACAACAGTTGATGCAGCATTAGCAGCATCAATCTTCCATTATGGTGAAGCGACTGTACAGGATGTAAAGAAAAGATTAAGAGAAGCAAACGTTGAGGTGCGGTTATGAAACCTAATTTTTCAAAAGGTTTAATACCGGTAGTTGTTATCGAGGAAGATACGAACGAAGTTTTAATGCTAGCTTATATGAATGAAGAAGCGTATGAAAAGACGCTGGAAACGAAAAGAACATGGTTTTATTCCCGCTCGAGACAATCGTTATGGAATAAAGGAGGAACATCGGGAAATGTCCAATATGTTCAATCCCTTTATTTAGATTGTGATCAAGATTCAATTGTTGTTGTTGTAAAGCAAGTAGGACCAGCTTGTCATACGGGAGAGAAAACGTGTTTTCACTACAAAATTATATAGGGGGATACATATGGAAGATATCTTTAAGTTATTATTTGAAACAATTGAAGAACGAAAGAAAAATCCACTTCCTGAATCATATACTAATTATTTATTTTCGAAAGGAGAAGATAAAATTTTAAAGAAAATTGGTGAGGAATGTGCCGAAGTAATCATTGCTTCTAAAAATAATGATAAAGAAGAACTAATAAAAGAAATGGTTGATGTGTTTTATCACTGTTTTGTTCTATTAGCTGAAAAAAATATTTCATTAGAAGATGTCATGCAAGAAGTGACAGAAAGAAATGGAAAGCTTTCAAGAGTAGGGGACCGAAGAGAAATAGATACATTATAAGGGGGAATATGGATGAAAGTGGACTACCACCTTCATTTAGAAGAAGGGCCGTATTCAATAGGTTGGCTTGCTAAAATAAATGAAGCACTACAATATTATGAACCACTTAAAGAAGAAAAGCATTCAATAGGCTGGCTTGTGAAAACACAAGAACGCCTGCAAAGACGTGTGAAGGAAGGTCCATTTACAACGAAATGGATTGATTTATATTTAGAAGAAGCTTTGCGAAAAGGTATAAAAGAAATTGGTATTGTCGATCACTTATACCGTTTTCATGAAGCGAAAGGATATTATGAAAAGTATGTAGATATTAGTGATTCTAAGCTTGGTCGTTTACAAAAAGAATGGTTAGATCAAGTAAGAGTAACGTCTATTTATGATTTTACAAAGGCGATTGAAGAGGCAAAAGAGCGATGGAGAAAACGAGGGATAACGCTCAAACTTGGAATTGAAGCAGATTATTTTATCGGTGGTGAACAAGAGTTAAAAGGCTTACTAGCATTAGCAGATTGGGATTATGTAATCGGCTCGGTCCATTTTATAGATGGATGGGGATTTGATAATCCAGATACGAAAGAGTATTTTGATACGCATGAGTTACATACTTTATATCATACGTTTTTCGCTACAGTTGAAAGTGCTGTTCGTTCCGAGCTTTTTGATATTATAGCTCACCTCGATAACATAAAAGTATTTAATTATCGATTGGATGAGAATGAACAGCTTTCTTATTATAAGGACATTGCTCGTGCGTTAGTGGAAACAAATACAGCAACAGAAATAAATGCGGGGTTGTACTATCGCTATCCAGTGCGCGAAATGTGTCCAAGTGCGCTTTATTTACAAGTATTAGCTAAGCATGGAGTTCCAATTACTCTATCCTCAGATGCCCATTATCCGAATGATTTAGGAAAGTATGTGGAAGAGAATATAAAGACATTACGCAATCATGATATTTCTCATATAGCTACATTCACGAAACGAGTAAGAACGATGAGAGTGCTTGAAGAAGAAGTAACAATTTCAAAATGAACCACGATTTTTTGATGAAAACCACCCTTTTTGTTCAAAATAAGAAGGAATGAAAAGGAGGGTGAAAAATGGCGAAACAACAAAATAAACAAAATGTTCAAGTGGCGGATCAAGCTTATACTTCTGAAACGAATAATACAGCTAACTCTGTTATTGAGGAACAAATTAGCGATACAGTTGCAGAAGGAACAATCGATGCGAAGCTTGGGAAAGAATCGCAAGAAAAAGCGTAAGAAGAGAGGAGAGAAAGATCTCCTCTTTTCTTATGGGAAAAAGTGTCGATTTTCAAAACTATAATCAAATTCCTTGGTTTTTATATGTGGATTTCTTACAATAAAATATAAGAGATATCTTATTTTATATAGAAGAGGTGTTAGTAGTGGCGAAAATATTAGTGGCAGGAAATATTCCAGAAATCGGATTAGAATTATTAAAAAATCATGATGTAGAAATGTATAATAAAGAAGAATTAATTAGTGTAGAAGAGTTAGCGGAACGTGTAAAAGATAAAGATGCACTTTTAAGCTTACTTTCTACGAAGGTAACGAAAGAGGTTATTGATGCAGCACCAAACTTGAAAATTATTGCAAACTATGGCGCGGGTTACGATAATATTGATTACACATATGCTGGAGAAAAGGGGATTGCTGTTACAAATACACCGAAAGTATCTACAGAGGCAACAGCGGAGTTAACATTTGCAATTCTTTTAGCTGCAGCAAGACGAATTCCTGAAGGGGATACATTATGTCGTACAACTGGATTTAATGGTTGGGCACCACTATTTTTCTTAGGCCGAGAAGTATATGGTAAAACAATTGGAATTATTGGTCTTGGAGAAATTGGGAAAGCAGTAGCAAAACGTGCGAAAGCATTTGGAATGAATGTTTTATATACGGGGCCAAATCGTAAGCCTGAAGCTGAGAATGAGCTAGAAGCGACATATGTAACGTTAGAAGAACTATTACAAACAGCAGATTTTATTACAATTAACTGTGCGTATAATCCAAAGCTGCATCATATGATTGATAAAGAACAATTTAAAATGATGAAGAAAACAGCGTATATCGTAAATGCTGCACGTGGTCCAATTATGAATGAATCTGCACTTGCGCATGCACTAGAAACAAATGAGATAGAAGGTGCAGCTCTCGATGTATTCGAATTTGAACCGAAAATTACAGAGAAATTAAAAGGATTGAAAAACGTAGTACTTACTCCTCATGTAGGAAATGCAACATTTGAAACGCGTGATGCGATGGCTGAAATGGCAGTTAGAAATATTTTAGCTGTATTAAAAGAGGAAGAACCTGTAACACCTGTAAATCAAAAAGTTTTAGTTGAAAAATAAAAAGAAACCTTCCGAATTCGGAAGGTTTTTCTTATTTTTCTTTATTTGCTTTTTTAGACGGTCTTTGTCTAATAAATTGAGATAGCATATACAAAATATATAGTGGAATGGCAATGAATAAGAAAACAGAAAAATTACCAAAACCTGTTTGGTACATTGTGATAATGATGCCAACTAAAAATAGTGTAATAATTATGCTATATCGTGGAATTGGTACATCTTTTAAACTTGGGATACGAATGCGGCTCACCATTAAAAATGCGAACGTTACAAATACTGTAATAAGAACGATTTTTGGAATGGTATGTGAAAATAATGTTAAGAAGGCGACAAGCCCTCCTGCTGCAGTAATCGGAACTCCAGTGAAATATTTCATAGAAGTAGAAGATGGTGTTACATTAAATCGTGCTAAGCGATATGCTCCGAACAGAGGGAATAATCCCGCTATGTATAGTCCAATGATTCCGTAGTTGGAAAAAGACGTGTAATACATTAAAACAGCAGGTGCTGCACCAAATGTTACAACATCCGCGAGTGAATCAAGCTCTTTTCCCATTTGTGAATCAACGCGTAATAAACGAGCAACACGACCATCAAGACTATCTAACATCATCCCGATAAGTACTAAAATAGCAGCTGATTTATAATATCCTAAAGATGCATAGCCGATTGATAAAAATCCGCTATATAAATTTCCGAGCGTAAATAAGTTTGGAATAGCTGCTCTATACAAAATCTGATCCCTTGCTTTCTGTTATAAATTCTTAATTAGTGTATGAAAGTTTACTTATTTTATCATACCATAAATTTCTTCCCCGTACGAAAGAAATTCCCAATTTGTGAAAGATTTGAAGCGTAAGAAAAAAAGAAGCAACTTTTCATAAAGTTGCTTCTCACCTTATTCGAATTTTGTTGTCATCGTTCCAGTTTTATATCGATTGTTAGGATCAAATCGTAATAAATCTCCATAAATCAGTTTGTCGGAGAATTTTAATTCTGTTTTGGCTTTTTCGATATATGGCTGGCATAGTGCTATGTCAGCCTCTTCACCTGAGCTTCTTTTGTAGCATATATTTTTTGTATAAACATAATCTTCTGTTACAAAGCTACCATCGCGCATTACCATAAGTGGATCCTTTTCTTTTATAAATAAGTCAGTTCCAAATTCAATTGATTGATTTGTTTTAATACCAAGTAAATGAAGAAGCGTTGGTTTAATATCAATTTGTCCTGATACTTTAGAAATGACTTTTCCTTCTTGACCAGGTACATGAATGATGAGAGGGACGCGTTGTAATTGCATAGAATCAAACGGTGTAATAGCGTCTTTCCCAAGGAATTGAGCCATAGCTGCATTATGGTTTTCAGAAATACCATAATGATCACCATAAATGACAATAACGGAATTATCGTATAACCCTTCTTCTTTCAATTGATTAATGAATAATTTAAGAGCTTCATCCGTGTAGCGGACCGTTGGGAAATAGCGGTTTAGAACACCGCTTTCCGAATTAAACTCATCAACATATTTATCTTCTGGACTTAGAATAAATGGAAAATGATTTGTTAAAGTAATAAATTTTGTATAGAACGGTTGCGGTAAAGATTTTAACTTTGGAATAGATTGTTCAAAGAACTCTTTATCTTTTAATCCCCAACCGACAGACATTTGTTCAGTGCCTACGTAATCATTTAAATTAAAATAACGATCATATCCAAGTGCAGGATACATTACATCACGATTCCAAAATGTTTTATCGTTTGAATGGAACACCGCAGAATAATAACCGTATTTTTTTAATTGCTCTGGTGTCGCGGTATATTCATTGTTAGCATGAGTAAAGAATACAGAGCCACGGTCTAATGGATAAAGGGAGTTTTCCACGATAAATTCAGCATCAGAAGTTTTACCTTGTCCCGTTTGATGATAGAAGTTATCGAAGTAAAAACTATCTTTTATAAACTGATTTAAAAATGGAGTAATCTCTTTCCCATTTATTTTTTTATTAATAACAAAACTTTGTGTAGATTCCATTGAAATTAAAATTACATTTTTACCTTTTGCAGCTCCGAATAAGTTTTTATCAACTTGCTTATCTTTTGCGTCTACGTAGTTTTTAATTTCTGAAAATCCATCTCCGCTTGCAAATACACGTTCAGCCGAAGATTTGGATTGAAGTGTAATATCAAATAGATGATATGTGTATAAACCTAAATTTTTCACGACAGTTTGACGATCAAATGAGCGTGAGAACATTTGTGGTTTATAAATAACTGAAACAACAATTTGCAGTGCTAATAGCGCTGTTACACCACTAAAGAAAGTTCGCTTCTCAGAACGAGAAAGTGGCGTTGTATCACAAAATGATGGGAATTTACGTGAAATAAACATTAAAATAATTGCATCTGCAAATAAAAGTAATGTTTTGTACGTAAAGAGCTCTTTAATGCTCGTTCCTAAGTCAGCCATATTATTTGTTTGGAATAAAACAGGGAATGTAACAAAATCGTTATAGAACCCGTAAAACATTGCATTTCCAAATAAAATAAATGACAGTATAAAACTAATACCAATAATAATTCGATTTCGGTACTTAGATGCAAGTAAAGCTAAACCGAAAAATAAAAGTAATGAAGCTAGTGGATTAATAAAAAGCATAAATTCTTCAAAGAAGTTATCAATTTTAATATCAAATGCTAGCTTGTACACAATATATGTTTTAATCCATAATAAAACGACTGCAACGAGTGCAAATCGTAATTTTGGAAACAGATGTTGTAGCATAATATACTCCTCTCCTGAAAGCATGACAGTTCTTGTGAAGTTAATTGAAGTTATCCTCACTTTATATATACGAACAGTCCTTTATTATTATGATTATTATACTATGAGTATCATTATACGAAAATAAAAGAGGATTGTGGGCTTTTTTTGCAACAATTGAGTAGAAAAAGGGAAGTGGGAGACAATAAAATGGAATTTCTATGTATGATTATTATCATTTGCTAAACATAGAAAGTATTGCGTAATGATGCGGAGGTTATAATGCGAAATTTATTATACGTTATAGTATGCAGTAGTTTTATGTTTTTTGCTTCACCGAATGTATCAGTAGCACAATATGATGCGCCGCTCATGGAAGATGCGCTTTATTCTGTTTTATTTCCAAAAATAAATAGAGCGATTGAAAAACAGTATGGGGGCTTGAAACCATATGAGTGTCCGAGAATTATTAGTTTAAAAAAAATGTATAGTGGTACATATTTATTTCAAGCAGTTATCGAAGTAACGAAATATGAACGAGTTGGTGGGAAAATTGCTCCGCCATTTGAAAAAGTAACAATTACGTTTAATAATGAGGAAGGCGAATGGGAAGTAACAAAGGTTGTAGTAAAACGTTTACCAAATGACACCAAATTAAACTGTAAAAAAACAATTTGAAAAATTGTTTGACAAATAAAATGTTCCTTTGGTATTGTTAATAGCAACATTAGATGTTTGAAAATTAAATAGACTTACCTCATCTACTCTCAAAGGTAGAGGCCGCGATAGGAAAGAGTAAGCTATGGGAGATTTAGTGGAATCTGTGATCATAGGTTGAAAGGGACTATTGCCGAAATATAAGAATGACCACGTTATTCATATATTGGGACTGCATTGAATAAATGTAGTACTGTCATAAGATTTATTTTATGGAGAGCTATTTGGAGATGTTGATGCGGTTTCTTATTTGAGAAGATAACAACTCGTTTATTTTTTCAATATATATTTTTCCTAATAAGAAACGCGTGTGAACATTGTTCCGCGCGTTTTTTGTCTATCTAAAAGCGTGCTGCAATGAATAGAAGATTGGGGTTATGAGTTTTAGAGGAAATAAGGGAGGAATTCAAATGTATTTACACGGCACAAGCCGAATCAATGGGCAAGGACACTTAGAAATTGGAGGGTGCGATACGACGCAGCTAGCAAAACAATACGGAACACCACTTTATGTATACGATGAAGAGTTTATTAGAGAGAAATGTCGTGCGTTTCATCGTGCTTTTAAAGGAAGTGGTTTCTCTTATCAAGTAGCATATGCAAGCAAGGCGTTCTTGTGCATGGAGATGTGCCGAGTAGCTCGTGAAGAGAATATGTCTTTAGATGTTGTTTCTGGAGGGGAATTATATACTGCGCTCCAAGCGGGTTTTCCGGCATCTCGTATTCATTTTCATGGAAATAATAAAACAGAAGAAGAAATTATTATGGCTCTTCAGGCAAATATCGGTTGTTTTGTAGTAGATAATTTCTTAGAATTAGAAATCTTACATGACTTAGCAATTCAACATGGGAAATTTGTGAACATATTAATCCGTGTAACGCCTGGAGTAGAGGCACATACACACGAATATATAACAACAGGGCAAGATGATTCGAAATTTGGATTTGGTGTTTCAAATGGTCAAGCGATGCAGGCAATTGAGCTTGCCTTGCAAAAATCAAATTATAATGTATTAGGAATTCACTCGCACATTGGATCACAAATATTTGAAACGGCTGGTTTTGTTCGAGCAATTGAAGTACTACGTCAATTTTTAGAAGAAGTGAGAGAGCGAACAAACTATGTAGTGAAAGTATTGAATGTGGGCGGAGGTTTCGGTATACGTTATACGGAGTCTGACACACCGTTAACACTTGAAACGTATGTGCACGCTGTAACAAGTACGGTAAGAGAGCAGTTTACATTATGTGAATATCCGCTTCCGGAAATATGGATTGAACCAGGCCGTAGTATCGTAGGTGATGCCGGAACAACAATTTATACAGTCGGAGCGGTGAAAGAGATTCCTGGTATTCGGAAATATGTTTCAGTCGATGGTGGGATGACGGATAATTTAAGACCGGCGCTATATGGAGCTCGTTATGAGGCGATGTTGGCGAATCGAGGGAATGATGAAAATGAGGAACTCGTTTCGATTGCTGGGAAATGCTGTGAAAGTGGAGATATGCTTATTTGGGATATTAATCTCCCGAAAGTTGCCTCTTCTGATTTACTAGCAATTTCTTGTACGGGTGCGTATGGTTACTCGATGGCTAATAATTATAATCGTATTCGTAGACCAGCTGTAGTCTTTGCAAAAGGCGGGACGTCACAAATTGTTGTAGAACGTGAAACATATGAAAATATTATTGGGAACGATCGCATACGTATTAAAGAGCTTGTTTAAATGTGAAAAAGGAGTTGCTCAGGGTGGGCAATTCCTTTTTTAAAAAACAAAATAATTAAAATATATCGGAAAACTAGGATTGAAAAAAATCAGAATTGTGATAAAATACAAATACAAAGCTTATCAAGAGAAGCGGAGGGAACTGGCCCTACGAAGCTCGGCAACCTGCTTATAGAAAGCAAGGTGCTAAATCCAGCAAAATGGAATCCATTTTGAAAGATAAGGTAAAATATATTACCGAACAGTCTTTTCGAAATGGGAAAGATTTTTTTTATGAATAAAAAGGGGGCTGTTTGCGTGGGAGTACGGGAACATTTTGATGAAGTGTCCGAAAAAATTCAAACGATGCTTGCGGATATGAAATATGGTTCAATCACAATTGTTGTGCAAGATGGAAAAGTGATTCAATTGGAAAAAAGTGAAAAGGTCCGATTAAAGTAAAAAGCGCTGACTAGAAAAACTAGAGGCGGTTTTAATCTATTTTATTAGATTAAAACCGTCTTTTTACTGTTACAGGGGGAAAAAACATGTTGACGTACGAAACGTGGGAAGAAAATAGTGTTTCATTTTCTGAAGAAGATGAAACGAAGGGTGCGTTATCGGTATTAAGCTGGGCTTATAGAGAGTATAAAGATGAAATTGTATATGCATGTAGCTTTGGGGTGGAGGGAATGGTTTTATTGCATCTTATAAACCAAGTAAGTCCATCTGCTAAAGTTGTATTTTTAGATACAAATGTTCATTTTCAAGAAACGTACGAATTAATTAAAAAGGTACGCGAGAGATTTCCTTCATTAAATATTATAGAAAAACAGCCTGAGTTTACACTTGAAGAACAGGCGAAGCTTCATGGAGAGAAATTATGGGAAAGTAATCCGAATCTTTGTTGTAATATTAGAAAAATTTTACCGTTAGAAAAATCATTAGCAGCCGAAAAAGCGTGGATATCAGGCTTGAGAAGAGAACAATCAGAAACGCGTAAGCATACACAGTTTATAAATCAAGATCGTCGTTTTCAATCTATTAAAGTTTGTCCGCTCATTCATTGGACTTGGAAAGAAGTTTGGCGATATGTATACAAACATAGTTTGCCATATAATCCGCTACATGATGTTGGCTATCCGAGTATTGGGTGTGAGAAATGTACATTGCCTGTAGGAGATGGTGGCGACTCAAGAGATGGAAGATGGGCTGGGAAAATGAAGACAGAATGCGGACTTCATTTTCAATAAGATAGATTTTGAAATAAAGCTAAGAGGGGATATAAAAAGATGAGTACAACAAATGAAGTAGTAAACCGTATTGATGAAACATATGACATATCGAACATTGTAAAAGAAATCGAGCTAGACAAAATTGCACTTAGTGATTTAGAACTTCTGGCGACAGGAGGATATAGCCCTCTTACGGGATTTTTAGGGAAGAGAGATTATGACTCAGTTGTAGAAACGCTTCGTTTAGTAAACGGTAGTGTTTGGAGTATACCGATTGCATTACCAGTAACGGAAGAAGAAGCAGAAAGATTGAAAGTTGGAGAAGAAGTAAAGCTTGTTAAAGATGGAGCTGTATATGGTGTTATTCAAATAGAAGATATTTTTGTACCTGATAAAGAAAAAGAGGCGTTACTCGTATATAAAACGACGGATGAGGCTCATCCAGGGGTGAAAAAATTGTATGATCGGCCGAACGTTTACGTTGGAGGCGCTATTATTTTAATACAACGCTCTGAAAATGATCAGTTTGCTTCTTATCATTTAGATCCAATCGAAACAAGAGCGGAATTTAAAAAGCGCGGATGGAAAACGGTAGTTGGGTTCCAAACACGCAATCCTGTACATCGTGCGCATGAATATATTCAAAAATCTGCACTTGAAATTGTCGATGGTCTCTTTTTAAACCCGCTCGTTGGTGAAACGAAATCAGATGATATTCCTGCTGATGTGAGGATGGAAAGTTATGAAGTATTACTACAGAATTATTATCCAAAAGATCGTGTTTTCTTAGGGGTATTTCCTGCAGCGATGCGATATGCAGGTCCACGTGAAGCGATATTTCATGCATTAGTAAGAAAGAATTTTGGCTGTACTCACTTTATTGTCGGGCGTGATCATGCAGGAGTAGGAGATTATTACGGAACGTATGAAGCGCAGGACATCTTTAAGAATTTTACAGTAGAAGAGTTAGGGATTACGCCGTTATTTTTTGAACATAGTTTTTATTGCATCAAATGTGAAGCGATGGCTTCAACGAAAACATGTCCGCACGGAAAAGAAGACCACGTCATTTTATCAGGTACGAAAGTAAGAGAAATGTTAAGAAATGGTGAGATTCCGCCAAGTACATTTAGTCGTAAAGAAGTAGTGGAAGTGCTAATTAAAGGTTTGAAAAAAGAAGTAGTAACAGAATAGGGAGAGAACGAGATGGATACGAATATTACTTGGCATACAGCTTCGGTTTCAAAAGATGAGAGAAGAGTGAAGAATGGGCATCACAGTTTTGTAGTTTGGTTTACTGGTTTATCAGCTTCGGGTAAATCTACAGTAGCCAATGCGGTTGCTCGTAAACTATTTGAAAAGAATATTGGAAATTATGTGTTAGATGGGGATAACATTCGTCACGGTTTAAATAAGGATTTAGGATTTTCTGAAAGTGATCGTATGGAAAATATAAGACGCATTGGTGAAGTGGCGAAGTTATTTGTAGATCAAGGTACTGTTGTCCTTACAGCTTTCATTTCACCATTTCGAGTAGACCGTAAACAAGTTAGAGACCTTTTGGCAGCAGACGAATTTATTGAAGTCTTTGTAAAGTGTCCGATTGAAGAATGTGAGAAACGTGATCCGAAAGGGCTTTATAAAAAAGCGAGACAAGGTGATATTAAGCAGTTTACTGGTATTGATTCACCTTATGAGGAACCGGAACAAGCAGAATTAATCGTAGAAACGCACAAGAATTCTATTGAAGAATGTGCAGAACAAATTGTGAAGTACTTACAAGAGCGTAGTTTCATATAGGGGGATTTAAAATGAGTTATGAAAAAGTATGGGCTAATAATGAAAAATTAAATCAGACTGAGAAAAACAAATTGAAAAAAGATGGTTTGGAAATCTTTAATGATATTCCTTACTATGCGGAAAATGGATTTGAATCTATTCCGAAAGAAGAGTGGGACTCCTTTAAATGGGCCGGATTGTATTTGCAACGACCGAAAGAAGCTGGCTATTTTATGATGCGTGTTAATATTCCTTCTGGGATTATTACAAATGCACAGGCAGAAGCACTTGCTTCAATCGCTGAAGACTATGGGCGTGATGTGTTAGATATTACGACGAGACAGGCGATTCAGTTTCATTGGCTAGAAATTCAGCAAATTCCGGATATTTTTAAAAGATTAGCGAGAGTAGGGTTATCTTCAGCGGGGGCGTGCGGTGATATTACACGTAATATTACAGGGAATCCACTTGCTGGAATTGATGCGAACGAACTATTTGATACAACGTTGATTGTTAAAGAGATATATGAATACTTCCAACATAATGAAGAGTTTTCTAATCTACCTCGTAAATTTAAAATGTCTATTAGTTCTAACATTTATAATTCAGCAAATGCTGAAATTAACTGTGTGGCATTTACACCTGCTACGAAAGAAATAGATGGTGAGAAAAAAGTTGGTTTTCATATAAAAGTAGGTGGAGGATTATCTGCGCGCCCTTACTTAGCGGAAGAATTAGATGTATTCGTTTTACCAGAAGAAGTGAAGGCAGTATCGATTGCAATTGCTACTATATTCCGTGATTTTGGATATCGTGAAAAACGCCACTTAGCACGTTTGAAATTTCTTGTTGCTGACTGGGGAGCTGAGAAATTTAAAGAGAAACTAGTAGGATACACAGGACCCTTGCAAAGTAAAGGAGAAAGTGCGCTCAAAGGATGGAATGCCGGATATTTTTATGGCGTACAAGATCAAAAACAAGAAGGATTAAAATATGTCGGTTTTAATGTGCCGGTAGGGCGTTTACATGCAGAAGAGATGTTTGAGATTGCAAGAATTGCAAAGCAATATGGAAATGGACAAATTCGTACTTGTAACTCACAAAA
Source organism: Bacillus cereus group sp. BfR-BA-01310 (assembly GCF_022664325.1). Classification (NCBI taxonomy): domain Bacteria; kingdom Bacillati; phylum Bacillota; class Bacilli; order Caryophanales; family Bacillaceae; genus Bacillus; species Bacillus cereus group sp. BfR-BA-01310. Next base: position 51,762 of record NZ_JAKUHD010000003.1, read on the forward strand.
CTTCATTATTCCGAATGTTCCGCCAGAAAATGTTGAAGGATTATTAAGTGAACCGTTGTTTGAAGCAATTTCTGCAAACCCAAAATCGTTTATCGGCCATGCGGTTTCATGCACTGGTATTGAGTATTGTAATCTTGCATTAGTAGAAACGAAAGAAAGATTACGCAAAATCGCAGAATACTTAGATACACAAATTGCACTTGATGTTCCAGTTCGAATTCATATGGTAGGATGCCCGAACTCCTGTGGTCAACGTCAAATTGCTGATATTGGTTTGCAAGGAGTAAAACTGAAAACAAAGGAAAAGGGAATCGTTGAGGCATTTGAAATATATGTGGGCGGAACGCTATTGGATGGAGGAGCATATAACGAAAAATTAAAAGGGAAAATAGATGGTGAAGATTTACCGGATGTTCTCGTGTCCTTTTTACGTTATTTCCAAAAGAATAAATTACTAGCTGAAACGTTTTATGATTTCGTAGGGCGTGTTGGAGTGGCAGAATTACAAATTGTACTAAATCGCGTATTAGAAGAAGTAATAGCGTCTTAGGAGGGACAAAATGGATTTATATCGATTTGAAGCTGTATTAGTGAATAGTGTTGTTCCTATAGTCGTTGTTGCTCAAAGTGAAGAGCAAGCGTTTAAGCTTGCGGAAATAGAGCTGGAAAAGTATTTTTTACCGCTACCAGAAGTGAAAGAAATCTCCTTATATGAAAAAAAGAAGATTCGAAAAGGAGCGGCGTTTGTTATTCATGAGTAGGGAACATTGTAATACGAAATAGTAGTAACTTCCATTCGTATATAAGGATGGAAGTTTCACTTTAATAATAGAAATGAGGAGAGATGATGGGGAAGGTTTATATCGTGGGAGCGGGTCCTGGTGATCCGGATTTAATTACTGTTAAAGGGTTGAGATGCATCGAGAAGGCTGATGTTATATTGTACGACCGTCTTGTAAATAAAGAATTGCTTTCTTATGCAAAGCCTGAAGCGGATTTAATTTATTGCGGGAAACTCCCAAATTATCACACGATGAAGCAAGAAACGATTAACACATTTCTTGTTAAATATGCGAAAAAAGGAAAAGTTGTAACGAGACTAAAGGGCGGGGATCCATTTGTATTTGGAAGAGGTGGAGAAGAAGCTGAAGCATTGGCAAAGCAAGGTATCTCATTTGAAATTATTCCCGGTATTTCAGCAGGCATAGCTGCTCCTGCTTATGCTGGCATTCCAGTGACGCATCGCGATGCAAGTGCAAGTTTTGCCGTTGTGACGGGACATAGAAAAGAAGGTGCTGAGGAAGAAATGAAATGGGAGAACTTAGCGAAAGGTGTAGATACATTAGCTGTCTATATGGGGGTTAGTAATTTACCCTACATATGTGAACAACTTATAAAGTACGGAAAAGAAAAGAGTACACCTGCTGCTATTATTGAGTGGGGGACGACATCTATGCAACGTACGGTTACAGGGACGTTAGGAACGATAGTAGAAGTTGCTAAAAAAGAACAAATTCAAAATCCAAGTATGATTGTTATTGGAGAAGTTGTCCGTTTTAGAGAAAAGATACATTGGTTTGAGAAGCAAGCGGAAAATGCATATCAAGTAAGCGGAGTGTTGTGATATGAAAGCCGTCTTATATATATGTCACGGAAGCCGTTTGAAAGCGGCAAAAGAAGAGGCAATTCAATTTATTACGTCATGTATGAGCCGTGTAGAGGCAAATATTCAAGAAGTTTGTTTTTTAGAGCTAGCGAGTCCATCTATTGATGAAGGATTTCGTACATGTGTGAAGCGTGGTGCTACAGAGATTGTCGCGATCCCTGTTTTTTTATTAGCGGCAGGACATGTGAAGGAAGATATTCCGCTTGAATTACGAAAGTTAAACGAGCAATATCCGAATATCAAAATAGTGTATGGTAATCCATTTGGTGTATCAGAAGTGCTTGTAAAGGCGGTGTATAACGGAATGGGTATTAAAGAAGAAATAACACTTTTGCTCGTTGCACGAGGAAGTAGTGATCCTCAAACTTTACAAGATATAAAGTGGATTTCTTCTTTATTTCAAAAAGAAAAGAACATTATAAAGGTGGAAGTTTGTTATTTAGCAGCCGCGGAGCCAAAGTTTGATGAGAAGTTGAAAGAAATTGTAGAACAAAAAGAACGGAACATTGTTGTGTTACCTTACTTATTATTTACAGGCTTGCTCATGAAACATATTGAGAAAGAAGTGCGTCAATATGAGTCGGAAGAGATAAAAACAATTCCATATTTAGGGAAGAATGTAGCGTTTCGAGATATGTTAATTCAGAAAACAGAGGAAATATTGAAGGGAGATCAATATGTATCCACTTACAGTGCGAGTTGATAAGAAACGTGTTGTTGTCATTGGCGGGGGAAAAGTAGCAGGATTTAAAATTATTCCTTTACTAAAACAAGGTGCGGATATCGTTGTGGTAAGTACAGAATTAGATACGAATTTAGTAAAATTTGTAGAAGAAAAGCAAATTCGTTGGTATCAAAGGGAATATGAAAAAAGTGATATTAAAGATGCTTTTTTAGTAGTCGCGGCGACTAGCGATTCGGTACTAAATGAACAAATTGCTAAAGATGCTGCAGTGAATCAATTGGTAAATGTTATTACAAATCCGGAAAGTGGAAATGTTCATTTTCCAGCAGCGTTTCATCGTGGGCTACTTAATGTAGCTGTTTCTACAGGCGGAGCAAGCCCGAAACTTGCGAAAAAAATTCGTGACGATATCGCAAATAAATATGATGAGACGTATGAAACGTATCTTGATTTTTTATATGAAGTAAGAATAAGAGTGAAAGAATTACAAGTAGAGAAGCGACAGAGAAATATATTATTACAAGAAGTATTAAAGGCGGTATATGTTCAAAATGAACAAAAAAGAGAATTGTTTTTACAAGAATTAGAGAGAAAAGTTCATATAGGATAATGAGTAAATTGTACTTTACAACTATAAGAATATAATTTATAATCACAAGTAACTTCAATAGATGAAATCGATGAGCAAGAAGAGTACGTATATTTGATGCGTTCAGAGAGCTGGGGTAAGGTGTGAGCCCGGTACGATAAAATATACAGAATGGGCTTGCGAGAGGTATGCTGAACATTGCAGTAGGCAACCCGGGTTCCGCCGTTAAAAGGATAGAGTATCGGAATTTTCCTGTACTTGAACAAGTGGGATTTATCAATCCAATTGAGGTGGTACCACGGTATTTACATTACATATATCGTCCTCTACATGCATATTTGCGTGTAGGGGACTTTTTTATTTTCTAAAGGAGGTGTGCGAGTATGAAATGAAAGTGTATAATTAATAAAAGTTTAAATATTCAGAAAAGGAGAATTTATGATGAAAGAAACACAGCAATGGACGTCGAAAATAGGCTTTGTACTCGCAGCAGCCGGAGCCGCAGTAGGTCTTGGGGCAATATGGAAATTCCCGTATGTTGCAGGTAATGGCGGGGGAGGCGCATTCTTCCTTGTATTTTTACTATTAACTTTATTTATAGGTATGCCTCTTCTTCTAGCCGAGTTTGTTATCGGGCGTAGTACCCAAAAAGAGGCGGTTACAGCTTATAAACTATTAGTACCAAATAGCAAGTTATATCCTTGGATTGGTCGTATGGGAGTTGTTACTTGTTTTAGCGTACTATCTTTCTATAGTGTTGTAGGTGGATGGATTTTACTTTATTTATACTATAGTGTCACAGGTAGCTTCTGGAACGGAGTAGTAGATTATGGGCAATTGTTTGGTGAAACAATTTCAAATCCAGTAAGTGCTATTGGAGCGCAATTCATCTTTATGCTTTGTACCATTTTTGTTGTTAGTAAAGGTGTGGAAAAAGGCATAGAAAAAGCAAGTAAGTACATGATGCCGCTATTATTTATTTTATTTATTGCTATCATTGTTCGTGCGTTAACACTCGATGGTGCTTTTGCTGGGGTAGAGTTCTTCTTAAAACCAGATTTTTCAAAGCTTACAGCAGATACGATTTTATATGCGATGGGACAATCTTTCTTCTCATTAACGGTAGGTGCCTCCGTAATGGTAACGTATAGCTCGTATTTAAAGAAAGAAGAGCACTTAGCTAAGTCAGCAACATCTATTGTAAGTTTAACTATTTTTATTACAGTACTTGCAGGGTTAGCAATTTTCCCAGCGATTTTCGCATTAGGGGTTAAGCCGACCGAGGGACCAGGGCTGCTATTTATCGTCCTTCCTGCTGTATTTGCAAAAATACCATTTGGACAATTTTTCTTTATTATGTTTTTAGTGTTATTCTTCTTTGCGACTTTAACATCTGCGATTTCAATGCTTGAAATTGTAGTAGCATCTGTTGCGAAAGATAATGAGAAGAAGCGTCCGTCAGCATCGTTATTAATTGGTATTCTTATTTTTGCAGTTGGAATTCCATCGGCATTATCGTTTGGAGTTATGAGTGATGTGAAAATATTTGGGAAGACATTCTTTGATTTCGTTGATTTTTCGGTAAGTAATGTACTGCTGCCGTTAGGGGTACTAGCCATTTCGCTATTCGTACCAAATAAAATGAGTAAAGAGTTATTAATGAAAGAATTAGAAGTTACGGAAACGAAAGGGAAAACATTGTTTAATATTTGGTTTTTCTTATTACGTTATATAATTCCAGTAACTGTAATTATCGTATTTTTAAATGCGATAGGCGTATTTAAAATGTTTGCATAATAAAAAGACGGAGAAATCTCCGTCTTTTTATTATGTTGTAGGTGTATTTAATAAACGATTATATGCTTTATAAGCTGTGACAACCGCGATAAATGATCCAATTAAAAATAATACTGAGCCGCCGAATGTAAATAGTCGGCCGATGTATGTTTCTCTAGCTTCTTCTATTTCTTCTTGTAATTGTGTATTCATATTTATCCCCCCGCAAAATATAGGCATTTAGTTGTAGTCTATGTGAAATGCCTATAAAGTGTGAAGTGGTAGTAAAAAAACTCGGTATGCACCGAGTTTTTTATAATCCAATATAAGGAGATGGATCAACTGCATTTGTTTTACCGACATTCCATTCTCCAAGGTGAAGTTCGAAGTGTAAATGCTGTCCGTATGATTGACCGGTATTCCCCATAAATCCAAGTTGATCGCCTTGTTTTACAGTTTGTCCATTCGATACGGAACGGCTACTCATATGTGCATATACTGTCGTATATGTTTTTCCGTTTATACGGTGAGATAAGTACACAACGTTTCCGTAACTAGATGATAATTCTGAACGGATAACGACACCATCTGCAGCGGCAATAATTGGAACCGTTCCCGAAGCAGCGATGTCAATTCCTTTATGGTTATCTAAAGAACGTGCGCCAAATCCAGAAGTTTTCGATCCAGCCGCTGGTTTAATAAATCCACCGACATTTGTATCGTGTGGTGTTGGGGCAGCTTGAGCAGATGTAGTAGCTTGTTTCTGAGCTTCTTCAGCCTTACGTGCCTCTTCAGCCTTACGAGCTTCTTCTGCACGTTTTTCTTCTTCAATTGCTTTTTGAACAGCTTGACGCTGGTTTTCTAAAATACCTTTTGACTCTTCTAATCCTTCAATCTCGGAATCTACTTTTGCTACTTTCGTATGTAGATCGTTAATAAGAGTTTGTTGCTGTTGTTGGTTATTTTGTAACTCTTGTTGTTTATGCTCTAATTTTTGTTCAGCTTCTTTCAGTTGTTGCTCTTTTTTCTCAACAGCCTCTTTTTCTGTTGTCACAGCATTTTGATCAGTTGTTTGTTTTTTCACAATATCTGTATCGTTGTTTAAAATTAAACTTACGGAGTACATATTATCAATTAAATCAGCAATATTTGCAGAACTTGTTAATACTTCTGTAATGATATTTGTGCGAGGTTTTTCTTGCATAGATTGTAGTCGTTGTTTAATAACTTCCTGACGTGTATCTATGTTCGTTTGTAATTGCTCTATATGTTTCTTTTTTTCAATAATAACTTGCTGTGTTTTGCTAATTTCTTTTTTTGTATCGTTTAATTCAGCTTCGTTTTTATTAATAGAAGTAGTTAATTCATCGATTTTCTTTTGTAATTCCTGGATTTCTTTTTCTATTTGTTCTTTCTCAGCTGATTTATTTTGTAAGTCATTTTGTTTGCCTTCTAATTCAGATTGAATATTAGATAATTTATTTTCATTCGTTTCAGCGTATACGGGTGAAAGTAACGGGGAAACGAAAATCGTTCCAGCTGCTAAAACACTAAATGCTGCAAATTTCTTTTTCATTGTTGTCTTGCTCCTTTCCCTATGAATGTATATATCATAAGAAGAAGAAAGGTGTCTATCGTTGTAATCATAATGTAAAGAAAACTTTATAAAATTGCTAAGTTTTGTCGGAATTTAGTATTGTTTGTCGTGGTGCTTTAATATTTTTATGAATGCAAAAGATGAGGTGCGCTCTATTTTTTAGTGGGAAATAAAGGATATAATATTGGTTTTTTACATAGTGAAATATTATTTTAAAAGTCCATAAAACACTGGTGAGGAATCGTTCTCATGTGAGGTTTTCTGACATGGGTTTTGTTTTTGTCAAGAAAATTATTTGTATTCGTGCAAACTTATTTTGTTGTCAGATTTTAATTTTTGATTTATGATTTTTAACAGGGACAAAATGTAGTGAATTGTCGAATAATATGTAATACTCTTAATTTCTTAGTTTCATAGAACAAGAGAAGGGTAGAGTGAATGCATCAAAGAGGGGGTTGCGGCAAGTATGAAAAGGATAGGACTTGCATGGCAAATTTTAATAGGACTTGCGCTTGGTATTGCAGTTGGGGCGATTTTCTTTGGCAATCCGGCAGTGGTAGATTATTTAAAACCAATTGGTGATATTTTCATCCGATTAATTAAGATGATTGTTGTACCGATTGTTGTAGCAAGTATTGTTGTTGGGGTTGCTGGTGTTGGCGATGTTAAGAAGTTAGGCCGACTAGGCGGAAAAACACTTATTTACTTTGAAGTTATTACAACAATTGCAATTGCTGTTGGTCTATTAATAGCGAACATTTTCCAACCTGGAAAAGGCGTTGATATGGATAAATTGACGAAAACAGATATTTCCAAATATACAGCTACAACAGAACAAGTACAAAGTCATTCGTTTGCGGATACGTTTGTAAATATTGTTCCAACAAATATTATGAAATCATTAGCTGAAGGTGATATGCTTGCTATTATCTTCTTCTCAGTATTATTTGGTTTAGGTGTAGCAGCAATTGGTGAACGTGGTAAACCAGTTCTACAATTTTTCCAAGGTGTAGCAGACGCAATGTTTTACGTAACGAACCAAGTTATGAAGTTTGCACCATTTGGTGTATTCGCATTAATTGGTGTTACAGTTTCTACATTCGGTTTAGCTTCATTAATTCCATTAGGAAAATTACTAATTGTAGTATACGGAGCAATGATCTTCTTCGTTGTAGTTGTATTAGGACTTACAGCGAAAATATTCGGTATTAATATTTTCCAATTCTTTAAAATTTTAAAAGACGAGCTTATTCTTGCGTATTCTACTGCGAGCTCAGAAACGGTTTTACCTAAAATTATGGAAAAAATGGAGAAATTCGGTTGTCCGAAAGCAATTACATCTTTCGTTATTCCGACAGGTTATTCATTTAACTTAGATGGATCAACTTTATATCAAGCAATTGCGGCAATTTTCTTAGCGCAAATGTACGGTATTGATTTATCCATTACACAACAAATTACATTATTACTTGTACTAATGGTTACATCAAAAGGTATCGCGGGTGTACCAGGCGTATCATTCGTTGTATTATTAGCGACACTTGGTACAGTAGGTATTCCAGCTGAAGGTTTAGCATTTATTGCAGGTATTGACCGTATTCTAGATATGGCTCGTACAGCAGTTAACGTTGTAGGTAACTCTTTAGCAGCTGTAGTTATGTCTAAATGGGAAGGCCAATATGACGCTGAAAAAGGACAAGCTTATTTAAAAGAGATTTCTGAAAAGGGTCAAGCGGCTTAATTATGATTTATAAAGCTCTCACATAATATGTGAGAGCTTTTCTGTATATAGACGAGGTGAGGGAGTTATGAAACGCAAGTACGGTGATGGTTCTACGTGGAAGCGATTAATAGAGAAGACATACACAGTAAAACAAGTTGAAGCAGGTATATTAGGTATACTAGACATAAAAAAGGTGAGAGAGCCTAGTTATAAAGAATACAATAGTAAAGAACTTTGCATTGCAGGTGATGAGTATACATGGATGCAATATTTTATAAACGGGAAAAACTTTGCAATTACAGCTATGTTAGACGATCAAAAAAAATTAGTGCAGTATTATATCGACGTGACGAAAGAATATAAAATAGACGAGCGTGGTTTACCTTATTTTGATGATTTATATTTAGATGTAGTATTGTTACCGAACGGTGAGATTTATGTATTGGATGAAGACGAGTTAGAGGATGCCTATAGTATGGGTGATATTACTAAGGAAGAATATGAATTAGCTTGGCATATAACAAAATGGATTGTAGCAGCGATAAAAAAGGGAGAATTTTATTGGATTTCAATAATAGATAAAGAGATTGAAAAGTTAAAATGATTGATGTATTCACGTTTTTGTATAATTACCAAAAAAATCTATACAAAAAATAATTGACTTTTGTTTTGTAAGCGAGTAAAGTTAGGAAAGAAATTATTATTAAAAAATAAATATGAAACCTTCTTATAAAGAGAGGCGGAGGGACTGGCCCTACGATGCCTCGGCAGCGGACTCGATTTTAGAGTGCTGTGCCAAATCCAGCAAGCATGTGCTTGAAAGATGAGAAGAGTGTTTCTTATAGATGTATAAGACCTCTTCTCGTTGGAAGAGGTCTTTTGTTGTTCATTAGAAAAGGTTGAAAACTAGGGAGAGATGATACTTTGAAAGAAACGAGAGGAAATGGTTTAGCATTATTACCACTTGGAATATTTTTGGCGCTATTTATTGGTTCTGGAATTATTACAGGTGATTTCTATAAATTGCCGATACTTGTAGTGATTTCAATTGCTGTAGGAATTGCTTTAGCGATGAATCGTAAAGAAAGCTTTAATGTGAAAGTGGAACGATTTGCAAAAGGTGCAGGAAATCCGGATATTATGATTATGGTATTAATCTTTGTACTTGCAGGGGCGTTTTCTGAAACAGCAAAAGGAATGGGCGGAGTTGATTCTACAGTTAACTTAGCGTTATCTATTTTACCGCAAGGGTTTATCGTTGCTGGAATTTTTGTTATAGGGGCATTTATTTCATTAGCGATGGGAACTTCAATGGGAACTATTGCCGCATTAGCGCCAATTGCTGTAGGTATTAGTGGGCAAACTGATATCTCAATTGCACTAACGATGGCGACTGTTGTTGGTGGTGCGATGTTTGGTGATAATTTATCATTTATTTCTGATACAACAATTGCAGCTGTAAGGTCGCAAGGAACAGAAATGAAAGATAAGTTTAAAACGAACTTTTTAATTGTATTGCCAGCTGCAATCATTACAATTGTACTATTAGTAATGATTACTTTAGGAAGTGATACAGAAATTAAAGCTCATACATTTGATTGGGTGAAGATTTTACCATATGCAGGTGTACTTGTTACAGCATTACTTGGCTGGAATGTACTTATCGTGTTAACAGGCGGAACTGTACTATCTGGTGTTATCGGTCTCATAGATGGAAGTTATACGTTAGAGAGTTTCTTTAAAAGTGTAACGACTGGAATGGGCAGTATGATGGAATTAGTATTACTTGCAATTTTAATCGGTGGTATGGTTGAACTTATCCAGTATAATGGTGGTATTCAATATTTAATGAATCTTTTAACGCGTAATATTCGTTCGAAAAAAGGAGCAGAGTTTGGAATTGCTGGTTTAGTGAGTATGACAAATATGTGTACAGCAAATAATACAATCTCTATCATTTTTACAGGTCCGCTTGCGAAGAACATTGCGGATCAATATGAAATTGATCCACGTAAATCAGCGAGTGTATTAGATCTTTTCTCCTGCTGTGTACAAGGATTAATTCCGTACGGTGCTCAAATGTTAACAGCGGCAGGATTTGCTGCATTATCTCCAATTGAATTGTTACCTTATGCATTTTATCCAATATTAGTTGGAGTATGTGGCATCATTTCGATTTTAATTGGTTTCCCGCGTTTTTCGAAGGGTGCGGAGAAAAAAGAGTATCATAAAACAGCGTAATTAACTATGAATTTTATTAGTAGCAACTGAAGCCGTTCAGAGAGCATTCTCTGAACGGCTTTTTATGTGTAATAAAGTGAAGTTTTAATTGGTGGTGGGGATTCAGCACCTATATCTACTGATTATTAGTCCTCATCAATCGGGCATTAACGGGATAAAAGTGTTTATCAACTTGTCTTATGTTGTTGAGAGGAATATCTATTTTACAAAAGGCTGAATTCAACTCGGTCTTAAGTCTGAGTCGAAAACAGTTCTTAAGCTCGTTATGGAAAAATGAAAAAATAGTTAAGATAAGAGTATCAAATCGAAGGGAGGCAAGCACAAGATGAAACAATTTCTAGCGTTTATCGCGGCCGGCATTTTGGCTTTAATTGCTCTTGGTAGTCTTGCTGGTATTGTAGGATTCGCAATCGGAGCAGGAGTTGTGTACTGGAGCTATAAATCATTTGTGCGAGCACAATCATTTTTTGGAAAGTTAGCTTGGGGTATTGTTGGTTTAATCGGCTTGTCCATCGCCCTTTCTCATTCCCCAGCATTAATCGGTATCGTAGCATTAGTAGTTTTATACTACGGATACCGTGAGTGGAAAAAAGAAAAAAATGTAGTTGTTGATTCTGCTCCAGAAAGTTCTAAACCATATAGCAACTTTGAAGATGAGTGGAACAAGTTAATGAAAAACTAATACAAAATAAATCAAATTATAAAGTAGAAGAGAGGAAGATTATAATGAAACAATCTTTATTCGGACGTGTACGCGATGCAATTTTAGCTGATTTTCATAATGTGCTAGATGAGAAAGAAAGAAAAAATCCAATTGCTATGTTAAACCAATATTTACGCGATAGTGAGCGTGAAATAACGAAAATTGAGAAGTTAATTCAGCGTCATAAAACATTAAAATCTAACTTTGCTCGTGAGCTTGAGCAAGCACGTTATTTCGTTAATAAAAGATCAAAGCAAGCTATCATCGCACAAGAAGCAGGAGAATTACAATTACATGAACGTGCACTAGAAGAAGTTGCTTATTATGAAGGGCAAGTAACTCGCTTAGAAGAAATGTATGCAGGTGTTGTAGAACAAATTGATGAATTAGAACGCCGTCTTGCTGACATGAAAAATAAATTAAAAGAAATGAACGCAAAACGTATGGAACTCATGGCACGTGAAAATATGGCACATGCAAACCGCCGTATGAATACTGCTATGCATAAAATGGATGAAAATAATCCGTTCTTACGATTTGAAGAAATTGAAGATCACATTCGTGACTTAGAGATTCGTATAAATGAAGAGCATGAGCGCGACACATTTGATATGAAAATTGCAAAACTTGAGCGTGAAATGAAAGAAAAAAGTGAAGTATCGTTAACGAAAGAAGTAACAAAATAATTGTAGTATATAATAAAACAGGCTTATGATATAGTGATAGGAGAAAAGGTGTTGGAAAGCAATGCCTTTTCTTCTATGTATATGTGACAAGGAGGGGGGGAGCTGAAATGAAGAAGCAATTTTCAAAAACACAATTAATGGGGATGCTCCTCATCATATTTGGATTCGGTCTATTTCTTGATATGGTACTTGGACATTTTGAACCAGGTGGTCTAATTTTTGCATTTATTATGATTATGTTTGGAAGACATTATCGAAAGAAGAATCGTTATGTAAGAGGAAATGTATTTTTATTTGTCGGCGGTATTGTATTTTTATTCTTCTTATTTTCATCAGCAGCATTCGTACTTGTTGTATTTGCTTGTTTAGCTTTAATTGGTTATCAACTGATTCAACAAGGACATCGGCAAAAAGCAATGAAAGTTGAAATTAAAGAAAAGGGATATATAGATGAAGAAAAACAAATATATCGTACAGAACCGTATATAAAAAATATGTTCGTAGGTAATGTACGAATGATGGATCATATTTATGAACTTGAGGATATTAACGTCCAATATGGTGCTTGTGATGTCGAGATTGATTTAACAACCGCGATGGTTCCAGAGGGAGAAACGGTAATTGTTATTCGGGGAGTCATTGGTAACATTCGTTTATATGTTCCGTATGACATTGAATTGTCTTTAAATCATTCTGTTATTGTTGGGCGAGTGCTCCTGCCAGGGCACGAAGAAACAGGATTTAACCGTACTGTTACGTTTAGAACGGAACAGTATAAAGAAGCTCCTCGCCGTATCAAAATTATTTCTTCGCTTGTCGTAGGCGATACGGAAGTGAGGAAAGTATAATGAAAAAACAAAAGAATATTTCGTGGATGTATATTCGTTATTCTATGTTGTCCTCTGTGAGTATCGCACTCATCTGTACAATTGTATATGTATGGAAAAGCGAGCAACAAGTTTATGATTTACTATGGAAAGAATCCATTGCTTCTGTTCCAATTGGCTTGTTTATTATGAGTACTAGTCTTCTTATCGGAGGAATTATAGGCTATGCAATCGGTTATTATATAGAGCAGCGTATACAAGGATTAAATACTTTTCTATTTGAGGTAGAGCGAGGGAATTTTCCGAGTGATGTTTCGTTTACTGCGGATGATGAATTTCATGAAGTGGAACGAAAAGTAATCGGTCTTGCTCGTCGATTAGAGGAGCAAGCTGGGCTATTTCAAAAAGTAACGAATGAACGAGCTCATTGGAATGAAGAGATGAGACAAGAAGCGATTTCCCAAGAAAGGCATCGATTGGCGAGGGAGCTACATGATTCTGTAAGTCAGCAGCTTTTTGCAATGTCGATGATGATGTCAGCCATTAATGAACAAGTAGCTGAAATTCCAGACACGACGAAAAAGCAGTTGCAACTTGTTGAGAATATGGTTGTAAATGCACAATCAGAAATGAGAGCATTGCTCCTTCATTTACGCCCAGTGCAGTTAGAAGGTAAGAAACTAACAGAGGGTATAGAAGAATTATTAACAGAACTGTCTAGAAAGCAGCATATGAAAATTGAATGGTTAATTGAACCGATTCAATTAAAAAAAGGTGTAGAAGATCATTTATTCCGTATTGTACAAGAGGCTCTGTCTAATACTTTACGGCATGCAAAGGCAAAGAAAACCGAAGTACGCCTACGCAAAATTGATCAATATGCGATTTTGAAAATTATTGATGATGGTGTTGGTTTTAAAGTTGGGGTTAATAAGGCAGGTTCATACGGTTTAAGATCAATGCAAGAACGAGTTCATGAAATTGGTGGTACATTAAAGGTTCTTAGTTTTCCAAATAAAGGTACGCAAATAGAAGTGAAAGTACCGATTATGATTGAGAGAGGGGGAGAATCATGATAAAAGTATTACTAGTTGATGATCATGAAATGGTTCGAATGGGTGTATCGGCATATTTATCAACGCAGCCAGATATTGAAGTAGTTGGAGAAGCTGAAAATGGAAGAAAAGGTTCAGAGTTAGCTTTGCAATTAAGACCGGATATTATTTTAATGGACCTTGTCATGGATGAGATGGACGGGGTTGAAGCAACGCGTGCAATTATTCAAGAATGGCCAGAAGCGAAAATTGTAGTTGTAACGAGTTTTTTAGATGATGAAAAGTTGTACCCTGTTATTGAGGCGGGAGCGACAAGTTATTTATTAAAAACATCAAGAGCGAGTGATATTGCAGACGCTGTACGAGCTACTTATGATGGGGAAACGGTATTAGAGCCGAAAGTTACTGGCAAAATGATGTCTCGTATGCGTCAAAAGAAAGAACAACCTTTGCATGAAGAGTTAACAGAAAGAGAGTTTGAAATTTTGTTATTAATTGCAGAGGGGAAAAGTAACCAAGAGATTGCAGATGAGTTGTTTATTGCCCTCAAAACAGTAAAGACACATGTGAGTAATATATTAAATAAGCTAAATGTAAGTGACCGTACACAGGCGGTTATTTATGCATTTAGACATCAATTGACGAAATAAGAAGGAGGCTTTGACTATATATGGTCAAAGCTTTTTGTTGACGGTTAATTATGTAAGCGTTATCATTAAGGTGTTAACAGTACATACAAAGGGGAGAGAGTGTATGTTAGTTCAAACGATATTTGGAATGGATAAAACGAAAAAATTAGGTAACTATGTGAATGCGTTGCAAGCACTTTGTGAACAATATGATATTGAAACAGATCGTATTGCAATTATCGAGGCGACGGAAGAATATTATTTATTTCTAGTAAAGCAAGAAGATTGCTATGATGTTGTAAAAGTAGAAACAGTGGATACGAATATTGATTACTATACGAAAGCTTGCAAAGTAAGTAGCTTTAATCATATTTCTTATCAAATGTAAAAAACTCCCGAAACAGGAGTTTTTTTATGATGCTTTCGATTCAGATGAATGATCCGTTAATGGTACTGCTTTTGCACCACTTAGCTTTGCGATAGCAAGACCGATAATAGCCCCAACTAATGCTGGTATTAACCAGCCGATACCTTCATTATATAATGGAATAAACTCGAAATAAGATGTGATAAATGAAACAGGAATATTCCCTTGTTTTAATCCATCAAATACGCTCACAACTGCGGCTCCAATTAAAGCACCTACATAAACAAATCGATATCCACCGAAATATTTATGAAGTAACGATAGTAACACGAGTACAATTGCAATTGGATATACAACAAGTAAAATAGGAACGGAGATTGCGATAATTTTTGTTAAGCCTAAGTTGGCAACTAATAATCCTAACGCGCAAATGATACTTGCTAATGTTTTGTATGAAAATTTTGTTAATAATGTTGAGAAATATTGACTGCATGCAGATACAAGTCCAACACATGTTGTTAAGCAAGCGAGTGAAACGATAAGAGATAGTAGGATCAGACCGTATGGACCGAATAATTGCTGTACGATAACAGTAAGTAGCTGTCCGCCATTTTTTGCGTATCCGAGAGAGATGCTTGTAGCACCGAGCCAGCCAAGTGCACCGTATACAAGTACGAGACCAGTAGCGGCAATAAGTCCCGCTTTTGCTGTTGCAATGGCAATTGACTTACGGTCATTCACACCTTTTGAGCGAATAGCATTTACAACGATAATTCCAAATGCAAGTGCTGAAATGGTATCCATCGTTAAGTATCCTTCCATAAAACCTTTGAAAATTGGAGAAGTTTGATACTCTTGCATTGCTGGTCCTGATTGCCCAAGTGGTGAAAATACACTTTTGACAAATAACAAGAAAATAGAGAATAGTAAAATAGGTGTTAATATATTTCCGATACGATCGACGAGCTTAGAAGGATTTAAACTAAGCCAAAATACGATAGCAAAGAAGATGACCGTGTATAAAAATAGTGCTAGGCTGCTAGAGCGAATAGTTTCTGGTAAGAAAGAACTAACTCCCATTTCATAAGCGACGTTAGCGACACGTGGAATTCCCATAGATGGACCGATTGCAATGTATACAACTACAGTAAAGAAAATTCCGAATAATGGGTGAACATGACTTGCAAGTTGTTGCATTCCATTTCCTGATAAAGAAATAGCGATAACAGTTAGTAACGGCAAACCGACCCCTGTTAGTAAAAAGCCAAACATTGCTGGCCAAAAGTTTTCACCAGCATTTTGTCCAAGCATAGGAGGGAAAATTAAATTTCCTGCCCCAAAAAATAAAGAAAATAGCATAAGACCTGTGAAAAAAATATGTTTTTTTGATACAGTGTTCATTGTTTTTCCTCCTTTTTGTAAATTCATTGTAAGAACACAAAAAACTCGTCCCTGAAGAAAGGGACGAGTTATATTTACCCGCGATACCACCCTAATTTATACATGTAGAAATATATCTATATGTATACGGCTTTGCAACGTACAACATGATACGTGTTCCTTGTAACGGGGGACGGCCGGTAAGAACTTACTTCAGCATTCGGTTCTACTTCTCGGAGATGATTTTCGGTTACGAACTGAGCATTGGCTTTCAGCAAAATGCCAACTCTCTGGGGAACAGCCCTATAACGTACTCGTTCTCGTCAATGAATTTTTATTCAAGTATTCTGACAGTATTTTCACATGTTTTTTTTAGAAAGTCAACATATTTTTTGGGAAATATATTTTCATGTAGAAATATAGCGGATAATATAAGGTTTAATGTTATTTGTAAAAATGGTGTAAAACATTATAGAGAATTGTAAAGTTTATGGAGAAAATCGATATTTATAGGAGTAAAGAAGGAATCATTTGAATTTGCAGAGAATAATACAACAATCCACTTGCTGGAAAGAACAAACCAAAAGAGGTGACTGAAATGTTTGCGATGGGAGTATTATTTGGCATTATTGCTATATGTGGTTTTATATGGTTATATTATTCGCGTTCGTTTAAACAAGCAGAAGTTTTACTCTTTCAAAAAGGTAGTTTGTTGACAAATCAGTCTAGATATTTAGTATGTCCGAAGTGTGGAAGTGCACAGGCCAGAAGTGGAGGATATCAAGAGTGTTGCAAAATTAGATTATGAAAGAAGGAAGCCTCACATTATTTTTGTGAGGCTTCCTTCCTTACAATTTCAAAGCACTCCAAATTGTCCAACGATCTCTTTCGATAATAGGAGAGCGGTTTTGTAATGCTGTTTGAATATGATGTAGAAGTCGAGAAAGTTCATTATCCGTTAATTCGTGCAGTATGGATCGACCTGTTCGAGGGGATAAATCTTGTAGTAATGCTTCTACAGAATCGTGAATTTTTCGTACTTCCCATTGTGTTTGAATGGGGAACGATTGAAGAGAATGCTTTTGTAATAAGTGCTGAATAGTAGTGGTTTTTGGTCTTCTTTTCGCTTCTGTTTCAATGAGTTTTGGGAAGACGGAGAAAAAATATCCACGAATGTGTTCAGGGCTTCCTGGAATTATGCAATCTTCAATGGTTCGATCTTGTAGAATAAGCATACCGTCTTTTTTTAATATGCGAGAAGCTGCGCTTAAAAATGTAGGAATGTCTTGTAAATGATGGATCACTGCACGTGAAATGACAATATCGAATGTTTCATCAGGGAACGGGATATTATGTGCATCACCGTGAATAAATGAAATGTTTGGGAAGCTGCTACAATTCTCCTTTGCGGCTTGTAATATTTCTTTTGAAAAATCAAGTCCAATTACGTTTGTAGCCCCCATAAGTGCAAGTTCTTTTGTATAAATACCACCGCCACACCCTATATCAATTATTCGTTTGTTTTGTACATCTACAATATTGTTTATCGCTTCCCGCCATGAAATATGTGCGTTACGATTTGCATATGTGTAGTTATTATTTGCATCATGAAAATTAATGGACATTGTAAAATCCTCCCTTCAGTGTATAGTATAGCTCATTTTATATCATGTCACGTTTTTGTTTCTTATATGAAGGTTATAAGGGTTTCTTATTAGAAAAGAGGGATCGATTTGAAAGGGAATTATCTAATGGTTTTATGTGTAATTTTACTCGCATCGTGTGGTCAAGCCGAGCAAAAGAAAGAAACAAAACAAGTAGAGGAGACAGTGAATGAAGTGAAAGAACCATTACAGGTAACTGTTATACAAAAAGGTAAAGAAGAAAAAAATTTAAAGAAAATGGATGCGGAGTTAGTGGTAGACATTATAACCAAAGCAGAAAAACAAGAAATAACAGGTAGCTTTGGCGACCCGGAATATGAAATACAAATTAGTAGAAATGGGAAAATAGAAACATATTATGCATGGTTAAGAGGAGAAGATCGCCGGGGATGGATTCAATATAAGAAAGATATGTACATGCTTACCGAAAAAGAAACGCAACAGCTTTTATCTTTATTCCCAAATGTTTCAGATCAAAAAGAAGATGATACGAAGATAGATAATTTAACGGAAGTGACCAAAAAAGATATGCAGATTACCGCATTCCATATTAAAGCAGATGAGCAGAAAATGAATTATAAGGTCCGGTATACAATTTCGCAATCACTATACAATAAGCTGGAGAAGGAACAAGAATATTATTTGCAATTAATCTTCCCGGAAAAAGTTCAAAAATTAGTTGGAGCAAAAGAGAGTAAAATCATTTCAGCTGAAAAAGTAAAAGAAGGATATAAGCAGTATGAAGTGAATATTACTGTTCCAATAAAAGAAGCTTCATTATCACAATTAAAATCATTAGAAACATATTATGATAATTATGATTTACAAATATTAAATAGTAAAAAAGAAAAACTAGGGGTGTTTCAAAATATCATCCAAATTGTAAAAGATTATGGTGAAAAAATGAATTTACAAAGATAAAGTGAAACTGTAATCAGTGGGAGTCTTACTGTCTGTTTATGCGGGGGAAATTAGAAATTTTATTAGTTTGTAAATAATACAAGCAATATGGACTTTCCTAGGAAATGATAATAGAGGGGGCAAAGGCCCCCTCTATTATTTTGCTTTTGCAGATGGCTCATTCATTGATTTTCGGGTAATAAGAAAAGAAATCATAAGAGCGGAAAGAATAATAAGAGCTATAAATAAGTGATTTGGCAACCAATCTAATAATAATAAGTAGCTAACTGTATAAAAAATAAGAGTTGAAGCTAAGAAAGAAAGGGCACCTATTATGAGAGATTGTAATTTCATTTGTTTCTACCTCCTTTCACTTATATTTTCGGCTAAAAATGGATGATATAAACATTATTTCTAAGAAAAGAGAAAAATATGTCATAATAGAGAAAAGGATAGACTTTGATGAGAGTGTATGACTCATTAAGGTGATGTAAAGGAGAGGAATATGAAAAATAATAAAAAAGGATTATGGGGAATTATCGTCGCAATAGGGTTATTTTTACTATCAAAGTTAAAATGGATATTTGCGATTTTTAAGCTAGCAAAATTTTCAACCGTATTTAGTATGTTCTTATCACTTGGTGCATACGCAGTTATATATGGTTGGAAGTTTGGAGTAGCGCTCGTTTATTTGTTGTTTGTTCATGAGATGGGGCATTTATGGGCAGCGAGAAGAAAAGGAATCCCTACATCACCAGCGATCTTCATTCCATTTATGGGAGCTCTTATTGGGATGAAAGAGATGCCGAAAAATGCAAAAGATGAAGCTTATATTGCATATATGGGACCTCTTTTCGGATTGCTTTCATTTTTACCGGCCATTCCACTTTATATGGTAACGAAAGAGCCGTTTTGGGCGCTAATTATTTTACTTGGAAGTATGATTAATTTCTTTAACTTAATTCCAGTTTCCCCACTAGATGGCGGACGAATTATTTCAGTTGTAAGTACGAAAATTTGGGGAGCAGGGCTTGTTTTACTACTCGGCTATTCTATTTACTTCAAAAGTATTTTTGGGGGATTTATTTTTATTATCGGCTGTATGGAACTATATAGAGTAATAAAGAGAGATGAGCCGATTAAGGAATTAGGATATAAAATAGATGGAATGAAGGAATATGTTGCTAGGCTTGAAGAGGAACTAAAGGAAACTGGTGCGGTACATCGAACGATTTATATGATTCACCATGAGATGAATGTATTAAGACAAAGAGAGAAAGAATTAAAAACGGGAGAATTTCAAAAAATCGAAGTGTTAGAGTACCTTTTACCAAAGTTTGAGCCACTTGATTATGTCCCATATGAAGATGAAAAAGATGAGTATACAATTCGTATAAGAGAAGCATTTGAAGTGTCGGAAAGAAAATTAAATGAATGGGAAATAGAAAAGAGACAACAAGAAAATTATTATAAAGTCGATACGAAAACGAAATGGACAGTATTTGCTTGTTATATCGGATTAATGGCTATACTTGGTTATACAGCTTATGAAGGGTATGTTGTTTTACAAGAGCACTTGCCAAGGAGAAGTGTGTAGAAAATAGTGTCGAAATGATAGGAAGAATTTATAAAGGAATATGCATTGTTCATATATTTTTCACAAAAACACCATGTTAATAGTGATTAAAATCACAATATGTATTATACAATTCAGTTAAACTAAAAACAGTTAAGGAAATAGAGGAGAGGGATACAATGTTAAGTGCAAAAACAATTGAAATCGTAAAGTCAACAGTACCATTATTACAAGAAAAAGGCGTTGAAATTACAACGAGATTTTATCAAATTTTATTCTCGGAACATCCGGAGTTATTAAATATTTTCAACCATACAAATCAGAAAAAGGGAAGACAACAACAAGCGTTGGCAAATGCTGTTTATGCAGCTGCGATGTACATTGATAATTTAGAAGCTATTATTCCAGTTGTAAAACAAATCGGTCATAAACATAGAAGTTTAGGCATTAAAGCGGAGCATTATCCGATTGTAGGTACATGCTTACTACAAGCGATTAAAGAGGTTGCAGGCGCGCCAGACGAAGTTTTAAATGCATGGGGAGAAGCATATGGTGTCATCGCTGACGCATTCATTAGCATTGAAGCTGGGATGTATGAAGAAGCTGCACATAAAGAAGGTGGATGGAAAGATTTCCGCAACTTTGTGATTGTTAAAAAAGTGAAGGAAAGCGATGTTATTACGTCATTTTATTTAAAACCTGAAGATGGAGGGAAAGTTTCTTCATTCATCCCAGGACAATATGTAACGATTCAAATAAATATTAAAGGTGAAACATATACACATAATCGTCAATATAGCTTGTCTGACGCTCCTGGAAAAGAATATTATCGTATTAGTGTAAAGAAAGAAAAAGGTGTAGATACACCAGACGGTAAAGTATCTAATTACTTACATGATCATGTAGGAGAAGGGGATATTTTACCAGTAAGTGCACCAGCGGGAGATTTCGTATTAAATATGGATTCAACTGTACCTGTTGTACTAATTAGTGGTGGAGTAGGTATTACACCGATGATGAGTATGTTAAATACGTTAATTGAACAAGACTCAAAACGTAAAGTATGTTTTGTTCATGCAGCGATAAATAGTAACACACATGCAATGAAAGAACACGTTAAGGCAGTAGACAATGAATACGAACAAGTTAAAGCATATACTTGCTATTCTGCACCAACTGAAAAAGATTTAGAAATGAAGAACTTTGATAAAGAAGGCTTTATCGAAAGTGCATGGTTACAGTCTATTATTCCAACAACAGAAGCAGAATTTTATTTCTGTGGTCCAGTGCCATTCATGAAACATATTAATGCTGTATTAATCGAGTTAGGCGTTAAACCAGAGAACATTCATTATGAATTTTTCGGTCCAGCAGCAAGCTTACAATAGGTGAAATTTGAACAAACAAAAAACGAGGCGTTACTTTGCCTCGTTTTTTGTTTGTTCTCTTAATAATCGATTTACTGTTTCACGGCGTATTCCTATTAGTTGACCAATTTCAGTTTGCGTTAATATTTCATATATAGGAATGTCACCTAAATATAGTGTGAACCACTCTTGTAAACGATGAAGACGTTCTTTCGGAGAGACGGTTGTCAATTGATCAATACGTTGTTGCATCATTCTTAATTTTGATTGCAATTGCATAGCGATGTCAGCATAGGATTCAGGATTCGCCTGAAGTTTATCGTACCATTCACCACTAATAATAGGTTCAACTTCTGTTTTTATTAAAGCGATAGCTGTACCGTGATATTCCTTCGGTGAAATTAAAGAATGGTGAGGTATCGTTTCACCCGGAACGATAATGTTGAACAAAAATGGTGTTCCGTCTTCTTGTAGCCTTACCACTTTTAATAAACCTGTTTTTATAAAATATAAAGGACCGTCCTCGCCTTGACGGAATAGTACATCTCCTTTGTGTAAAATCAATGTTAGCCCCCCATTTAAACATTTCTATATCTTCTATTTTAGCGTATATGTATAAAGACAATATGCTTTTTAAACAGCAATTTCATTGACGAAATGTATGCTATTACAGTAGTATACTATTTAGTGTGTAATAGTACTAGCAATGAATACGCTGTAGGGGGTTTAGTATATTGTTAGATGCGATGAAGATGACGGATATGAAAATTCCGGCGAATGCCATCATTCATGTAGAAGAGATGAAAGGTGGAGTCGTTTTATCCGTTGAAATAGACGGCCAAATTATTTATACGATGGCTTATGATGAAGAAACAGATAGTTATGCTGAACTATATGATCGAAACGATAAGAGGGCGTGCCAAGTACATGAAGACTTTATGGGATGGTCACTTCTTCACTAAAAAGGTGTCAATATGACATCTTTTTTTATTGAATCGATAGAATATACAAAGAAATGAAATATAAGGATAAAATTTGTAATAAATGATTTTGCATTGTTAGCACTTTGTAACTGTAAGAAAGCTGTTTTTTCGCTATCATAAAGATAACAGTCGCAGCTATAGGAGTGATCAACTTGAAGAAAGTACATATTTCAAATTTTATGCTATTAAGTGTTTGTGTAGTTTTATTTGTTCTCCTAGGAGCCTTTTTATATTCATGTGTATAAGAAAAAACGCATTCTAGAAAGAACGCGTTATAAAAGTGAGGTAATGATTAATCTAGTTCCAAGAATTATTAATGTGATACGTAATAAATTAATTACGGCATTACCGCTTAATTTTGTATTAATATAAGCCCCGATTTTTCCGCCAATCCATGCGCCAGGAATAAGAATTAATGCATACATCCAGCTGACATTTCCAAGAGAAATATGAGTTAAAGAACTTACAATTGCTGATAGAAATACGATAAACATTGAAGTGGCTACAGCAATGTGTGCTGGGAATGCAAAAAGGAGCATCATTGCTGGAACAAGCAAGGCGCCACCACCAATTCCGAATAAACCAGATATAAATCCAACTATAAAGGCAATAAAGATAGCGAGAAACGGTGGGAATTGATAGTGTACAGTATTTCCTTCGTTATCTGTAAAAGAACGCTTAATTACAGTCATATTTGATAAGGAAAGAGGTTTTAATTTGTCTCGTAGCATAAGAAGAATGGAGACGAATATAAGGAAAATCCCAAAGTATAAAGAAAATGTATCTTGGTTTAAAAATTTGTTCGCCCATGATCCGATAATACCACCAGGGCCACTCCCGATAAATAAAATAAGTCCACTTTTATAATCTACCCGTTTATGTTTCATATAAGTAAGGGTAGAAGACAGCCCTGTAAAAACGACTGTTACCATAGAAGTTCCCACTGCGAGTTGTGGTGATAAACTGTGCAATCCAATTAATAACGGAACGATAATAATTCCGCCCCCAAGTCCGACTAGGCTCCCGACTGTCCCCGCGATTAATCCGATGAAAAGTAACATGATGTATTCCAAAATTGCCAACTCCTCTATATAACTTATCCAACAATCATTATACACGCTTTTTAATAAGAAATAGGCTTGTTCACAAAAAAGTCGCCTTCCTAGAAAAATAAGGAAGACGACTTTTGATTAAAAGATTAAGTGTAATAAGTAGTAAAATAACGCAGCTAAAGAAGCTGAAATAGGAAGTGTAATCACCCAAGTAATTAACATGCGTTTTGCAGTTCCCCATTTTACACCTTTCACACGATGAGAAGCACCAACCCCTAAAATAGAAGAAGAGATAACGTGCGTCGTACTAACCGGTAAGTGAATGAATGTTGCACCGAAAATAACAAGTGATGATGATAAATCAGCAGCTACACCATTTACAGGACGAATTTTCATAATTTGTCCACCGACAGTTTTAATAATTTTCCATCCACCGACAGAAGTACCGAGCCCCATTGCAATTGCACAACATAACTGTACCCAGAACGGGATGTCGCTAGAAGTATGATAGTTATTGGCCATAAGAGCCATCGTAATGATTCCCATTGCTTTTTGTGCATCATTCGTACCGTGTGTATAGGCTTGTAATGCTGCAGTGAAGATCTGGAATATACGGAAGTTTTTGTTCGTTTTCGTTAAGTTAAAGTTTTTAAAGACCACTTTAAAAATACTGTATACGATATAACCAATAACAAAAGCGATAATCGGTGAAATGATTAAAGCTTCAAGAATTTTTATGAACCCTTTAAAGTTTAATGAGCTAAAACCAGCAGCAGCAATTGCAGCACCAGCGATTGCTCCAATGATTGCATGCGAAGAACTACTTGGAATACCGTAGTACCAAGTAATCAAATTCCAAGCTATTGCTGCAAGCAAAGCAGCTAAAATTACAAGGGAACCATTTGGCAAGGCAAATGGGTCAACGATATCTTTTGTAATCGTTTTTGCTACACCTGTAAATGTCATTGCACCTAAAAAGTTCATAATAGCTGCCATAATAATTGCATGTCTAGGCTTTAGAGCTTTCGTTGAAACAGCCGTTGCAATAGCGTTTGCTGTATCGTGAAATCCATTGATAAAGTCAAAAGCTAAAGCGCAAATGACTACTAAAACGGTCAGTATCAAGAGTGTATCCATGATCAAACTCCTTACGCGTTCTTCATAATAATTGTTTCTAATACGTTTGCAACGCTTTGACAGCTATCAGCCACTTCTTCAAGCTCTTCGTAAATCTCTTTAAATTGAATAATCTTAATCGGATCTTTTTCACGAGAGAATAGGTGCTTAATCGCATGACGGCGAATATCATCACATTGTGACTCGTAATCCTTAATTTTAATCGCATTTGTACGAATGTCGACTAATTTTTTGTTAGACAGAAGTTCAACAGAGTTTGCAATCTCAATCGCACATTGATTAATTGCTTCAACGAATTTAATCATGTATTCATCAGCTTCTGTAATAGAATACATTTCGAATAGACCAGCACTGTGATCTAATCCGTCTAATACATCATCCATACTCATTGCAAGCTGTAGGATGTCCTCACGTTCAATAGGAGTAATAAACGCTTTGTTTAGCTCCATAATGATTTCGTGAATAAATGAGTCACCTTTTGACTCATACTCTTTCATGCGCATAGAAAATTCTTTTAAATCGCTAGCATTTTTAATTTTATACTCCACGAAAAACTGCGCGCCTTCTTTTAAATTTTCGGAAACATTCATTAGCATTTCAGAAAATTTATCTTTTTTTGATTTAAAGACCATTATTGTTACCCCCACAAAAGTAATATATGTAAAATATATTGGCTAGTCAATTCTAACAAAAAACTGTCGTTTTTTAAAACATTTTATCGAAAAGTTTACAAAAACTTAACATAACTCACATTGTTGTATTAATAATATTAATACTTAATAATGAATATCTTACTTGTAGAATGTCCTTTTCTTGCAAAAAGTATGAATGTTAAAGAAAAGCTTTACACTATAGGAACGACTACGTTATTATAATAAATTTAAAAGGAGGTATATTCTTCCTTTTAAAAAGAAGAGTGTAAACAAATGAAGGAAGTGAACGAATGAAATTGAAGAACACTCACTTTAAAAAAATGCTTGAATGGTTCAACCAGAGGAAGAAACTGCGCAATTCATTAATTGTATTGGGGAGTTTACTCGTTACTCTATTTGTTGCTGTGAATATAATAATTTCCATTCAAGACATATCTGAATTAAAACAAGCTGTTCCACAACCGACTTTAATTTACGATGCCAATAATGAAGTTGCAACCAAATTAGCCTCTTCTAAAACAGAAGGAGTTAAAAGGAAAGATATTCCTGACATCATGGTTCAGGCAATTGTTGCAGTAGAGGATAAGGAATTTTTTAGTCATCATGGCATTTATTATAGTGGAATTATTAGTGCGGTTTTCAAAAATATTACAGCGGGTGAAGTTGTAGCGGGGGGAAGTACAATTACGCAACAACTTGCGAAAAATGTATTTTTAACGCAAGACCGTACATTCTCACGTAAAATTAAAGAATATTTTTTAACTAAAAAAATTGAACGTACTTATACGAAAGATGAAATTATTGAAATGTACATGAATCAAATTTATTTTGGCGAAGGTGCTTGGGGTATAAAAAGAGCAGCTAAATCTTATTTTGATAAAGAGGTAAAAGACTTAACAATATCAGAGGCTGCAACGATTGCGGGATTAATTAAAGCGCCGTCTGCGTATTCACCTTATAAAAACTTTAATAAATCAATTGAAAGACGTAATGTCGTATTAAGTTTAATGAAAGAGCAAGGGTATATTTCTGAAGAACAGTATAGTAAGGAGAAAGAAGCAGGTCTAGTATTAAAGCGTGGTGTAGATGATAAATATAAGGGGAAATATTCTCAATATGTAGACTATATTGTTAGAGAAGCGATGGACAAGTACGAATTGACACAAAATGAAATTTTAGCAGGTGGTTATCGTATTTATACAGAGCTTGACCCGAAAAAACAACAAGCTGTAGAAGATGTTGTGAATAATGATAACTATTTTAAAGATAGTGGATCAGACCAGCTTATGCAAACTGGAGTCGTCCTTATGAATCCAAAAACAGGCGGTGTTCCAGCTTTAGTTGGGGGCAGAGGTCCTTATCAATTTTTACAGTTTAATCATGCGACGCAATTAAAAAGGCAACCAGGATCAACATTAAAGCCTCTTGCTGTGTATGTACCAGCCTTAGAGGAAGGATATGAAGTGTACGATGTCTTAAAAGATGAACCGTTTAATATTAAAGAATATAAACCACAAAATAGTGATCATACTTTTCACGGTAATGTGACCATGTATGAAGCGGTAGCAAAATCGTATAACGTTTCAGCTGTTTGGCTGTTAGAGCAAATCGGATTAGATAAAGGATTAAAATCTTTAGAACGCTTTGGTATTCCATTAGAGCCTGAAGACCGTACGTATCCGATCGCTTTAGGAGGTATGCATATGGGGACTTCTCCATTTGTCATGGCTCAAGCGTATAGTACATTTGCAAACGATGGTGTCCAAATAGAAGCCCATGCGATTAGAGAGATACAAAATGCTGAAGGTGAAACAATTGGGAAATGGTATAAGAAAGAAACACGTGTGACGAGCGAGAAAATTGCTCAAAAGATGACATACTTATTAAAAGGTGTTGTCGAAAAAGGAACAGGTGAAAAAGCGAAAGTTAATAATATTGATACAGCCGGAAAAACAGGAACTACTCAGCTTGTAAATGGACCAAGTGCTGGTGCAAAGGATTCATGGTTTGTTGGATATACACCGGATTTAGTAGGCGCGATTTGGGTAGGGTATGATAAAACTGATAGTGAGCATTATGTGCCAGGGGGCAGCCAAATTACAACGACAATGTTCCGGGATATTATGAAAAAAGCGAACGGAAACCCTGCTCAAAAAGCATTTCAGTTATCGTTAATATCGGAGGCGGACTATACAAAACAATTAAAAACGATTGAGGAAGAAAAGCGAAGAAAAGAAGAGGAACAACAAAGAAAAGAACAGAAACAAGAGTGGATTGATAAAGTGAAAGAGTGGATTCCATCATTTTGGTAAAAGAAAGAGGCGAATAACGAGATTCGCCTCTTTTTTGTGGTAAAAGCCCGGTTGGCTAATCATCAGTGAGGATGGGGAAAATCCCTACTGATTAAAATTCCACTTTATTTGTTGAGCGCAACATTGGTACTGCCGAAGGATTGAGAATCATACGTGACGGTTATTATTCCTTTACTAATGGGTTCATATGGTAATTCTTCTTCGTAACTTCCAGTATTTTTATTATGGATAGAAAGTGTTATTTCATCAACGTCTTTATTTTTATATTGATCTTTAATCGTTTCGGCAATTTGAAGTAGGTGTTCATAACTAGAAGCCTCTGTAATAAGCATTCCTTTTATAACCTTTTTTTCATTCTGTGTGGAAGAGGAATAAGGAACGTTGTTTTGCTTTGTATACAGTAGTTCGTATGGAACTGTTTTGCTATCTGCTTTTGATATAGCTGAATATTTTAGAGTTGAAAAAAATCCTATGCATAAAATTATGCATATCATAAGAGCAATCCAAAAACGTGTCAGTGATATAACTCTCATTTTCATCCCTCTTTCATATCTTTGTCTTCATTATTTATCATACAAAATGAGGATTAAGCTAGAGTAAATTTGAGGTAAAGAAACGTAAAGAAAGAGCACTTATCCTCCCAAATAAGTGCTCCTTTTTATCAAAAGAGAGATTTAACTTACAATCAAAATAATACAGATTACTATAAATCAACTATGCTTGGTTTTTCAAAAATAAGGTTAAAAACTAAAAGTTAGTAACTTCGGAAGACAGAAAGTATAGCTGTTGTTTCCCCTGTGTTAGGAATAGAAATAGTATTTACTGTAGGCAGTAAGACTTCGATTGTTGAGGGCTAATAATCAATGGGGGATGAACACCCCCCATTGATTAAAGGTTCACTTTATCGAAACTTCAATTATCTCTTTTTGGCAATAATGGAATGGATATAGTAAAAGTTGTCCCACTTTGATCACTAGAAACTTTTAATGTGCCATTATGGTTTTGAATAATTTTCTTTGTTACTGATAATCCGAGTCCGGTTCCTGAATCCTTTGTAGAGAAGAATGGATCAAATATATATTCTTGAATAGCTGGAGGAATACCGGTTCCGTTATCTTTGAAAGTAATACGAACAAAATTATCTAAGCGATAACTAGTGATTTGAATAGAAAGAGTCTTTTCCCCTTGAGCATCGACAGCATTTTGAAATAAGTTTAAAAAAACTTGTACGAGTTCATGACGATCAATATTGACGAGTACATCATCTAATTCGGTAGAAAAATTATAATCAATAGAAATGTTGTGTAAAAAAACTTCACTAGCGAGTAGTTGTTGAATATACTCGCGTAAAAATGTATTGATGGGAAACGGCTCTCTAGTAAATTCACGCGTTTTTGAAATAGCTAAAAATTTTGTAATAATGCTATTTGCACGATCTAATTCAGGGATGAGTAGACTTTTAAACAACTCTTTATTGGATGGAGAAACGCTCTCTTGTAAAAATTGCAAGTATCCACGTACCGTTGTAAGGGGATTTCGTACTTCATGTGCAATCCCAGCTGCTATTCGTCCAGCTAAGGAAAACTTTTCGGCATCCCGTTCTGTATTTAAATAATGGAATACACTAATAACCCTGAAAATATCTCCATTATAATCGCGAATAATGCGGTTATTTACGATACCATAATTTTTGTCTAAAACTTCTTCATTATATATTTCAGTTCCCGTTTTTAACGTTTCAATAGCTTTAATTTTTTCTTCAGGCAAGTTTAATAATTGTTGAATTGGTTTTCCAATTATAGAATTTCGTACTACACCCAAATCATCTGCTGCAGCTTGGTTACATAATGTAATGTTACCTTTACTATCAATAAAAGTGACGTGATGCGAAAAAGCATCGAAAATATGAACAAAATGTTTTTCGAGTTGTTCAAATAAGAACAATGAATCGCAAGTAAGATGAAATTTAGGCTCTTTATCTTCTTTTTGTATGTGCTGAATAGAATGAGACGTTCTCGTTTTTTTTATTTGTAAACCAATATGTGGATTTTTATATGTGAAATGATGTGGTAATTGATTCACAAGCTCTTCATAAAACCGTACTTTATTTTCTAATTCTTTTATTCGATTTTCATGAGATAAAATAGTGTCGTCTTGAAGCATAAATAAATAACTCCTCAATTTAAAAATTCTTCCATCTAGTATATCATATTTTTATACGGATACTCTTAAAGAAAGAGCTACTTTATGAAATTGGTCGGATAGGGTTTTGGTGAAGTAAATAGAATGAGTTTAAGATGAAGTTGGGAAGGGAGGAATTCGTTTGCTTTATATTGGAGTGACGGGATGGGGAGATCACGATTCTTTATATATTAATCCTTATGAAAATAGAAATAAATTGCGAACTTATAGTGGGGATTTTCCAATCGTGGAAGTGGATAGCTCATTTTATGCGATACAACCTGCACGAAATTATACAAAATGGGCGATGGAAACGCCAAAAGATTTTTCTTTTATAGTAAAAGCTTATCAAGGGATGACAGGACATATGAAAGGTGAAATTCCTTTTTCTACGTTTGAAGAGATGTTTGATGTTTATAAACAATCGATTTTGCCGTTAAAAGATGCAAATAAATTAAAAATGATTTTATTCCAATATCCGCCATGGTTTGATTGTAAAAAGAAAAATGTAGATTTACTTCGATATACGAAAGAAAAAATGGAAGGCTTCCCGTGTGCAATAGAGTTTCGAAATCAAACATGGTTTTATCCGGAAATGAGAGATAAGACGTTACAGTTTTTAGAACGGGAAAAATGGATTCATACAATTTGTGACGAACCACAGGCGGGAATAGGATCAGTGCCACTCATATTAGAAGCAACGAACTCAGATATGGCATTAATACGTTTTCATGGCCGGAATGTTCATGGGTGGCTGGACAAAGGAGAAAATTGGAGAGCAGTTCGTTGTTTGTATCGCTACAAAAATAATGAGTTGGAAGAATGGGTAGAACGATTAGAGCAATTGAAAAAAAAGGCTAAGGACATATACGTATTGTTTAACAATAATTCGGGTGGGGATGCGGCGGACAATGCGAAACAGTTGATGGAAATGATGAGTATTACATATGGTGAGCCAAAACCAGAGCAATTAAATTTATTTGAATAAATTCAAACAAGAAAAGCACTGTACAAACAGGGGGAATGTACAGTGCTTTTCTATATGAAAAAGAGGGGTAACAATGTTACTGAGCGTTTGGTTGATTCATCAATTGTTGGCTTCGTAATAAATGATAATGGTTATCATTATCATAGTCAATAGTTTTTCGAAAAATAAATAAAAAACTTTTAATATTTATTTTTTGAAAATAAAAAAGAACAGCGATTAATGCTGTTCTTTTCCATTGACGAATTGTTGTAAATCAAAAGGCGTTATCGCTTGGATAAATTCCTTTGAGATAAGTGTTTGAACAAGAGTGCTTTCAGAAATTGTAGCACCTGTTTTCTTTTGATAAGCTTTCTTTAATAAATCAAGTTTTTCAGCCGTTTCTTTCGGTAATTCAATTGTTAATGTGTTCATAATTTCTCCCCCTTACTATTAGAGTACCACTACAGTATAGGAGAGACAAGAAAAGAGAATATGAAACATAAAAAAGGTTACCAAATTTATAAATGGTAACCTTTTTTATGTATAAGAGTTATTAAGCAATACCGATATACTTTAAAGTTTTTGATGGAGTACTGTGATCAAAGAAGTGTTGTAAAAATGCAATATCAACACCTGATTTATATGCACAATAGCCCCAAGTTTTTCGAAGTGTATGTGAGCTAATCCCTTCTAATCCAACTTCTTTTGCAGCTTTGTTTAAAATGTACCATGCATGTTGTCTCGTAATAGACTTTGTTCCTTTTTGAGACTTTAATAATGGTTCATTGCGTTTCCAAGTTTTACGTTCTTTCATGTAGTCTTCGATTGCGTGCTGTAAGTCTTCATTTACAGCAAACCATTTATGTTTTTTTACTTTTTCATTGTAAAATAAAATGGAATGGCGAACATTTTCATTTTCATCGATTACATCACTGACTTTTAATTGTAAGATTTCACTTACTTTTAAGCCAGAATTTACAGCTAATACGAATAATAAGCCATCACGTTTCGAAGATTGTAAAAGTATATTTTTGATAGTTTCTAATTGTTTTTCGTTTTGAATAGGTTGTCCTGCTTGTTTCATTTCACGCACTCTCCTCTTTTATGTGTGTAAAGGAAAGGATTAACTTGTTTCTTACTATAAAGGGAGAGTGTGAATTTCATGTGAACTCCTAGTGAAATTAAGACAAATTATTTGACTTCTTTTACTTTTTGTAAATTAAAATAAAATACAACGCTATTAGTAGTATTATACACACCGTATTCGGCGTGATGGAGATCTAAAATGTTTTTTACAATAGATAACCCAAGGCCGGTACCTCCAGTATGACGGCTACGAGAAGCGTCTAAACGGTAGAAGCGATCCCAAATCTTTTCAAGGCTTTCTTCTGGAATAGGATTACCTGTGTTTTCGATTTCAATTTTCACTTTATCTTCCGTTTCTACAACAGAGACGTGTATTTTTTCTCCATCTGGAGTATATCGAATTGCATTACTAAGTAAGTTCACAACTACCTGCTCAATACGACTACGATTCGCTTTAACAAATAGAGAAGCGTCGGCATGGACGTCCACTTGCAAATGTTTTTCCTCCATGCTAAATGATAATTTTGCATAGACTTGTTGAATTAATTCGCCGATCGAGAACGTCGACATGTCTAGTTTGTACGTACCTGATTCTAGTTTTGCTAATTCTAACATTTCTACAATAAGCCTATTCATATTTTCTGTTTCTTCCAAAATAACATCTGTGTAATATGTCGTATCTTTACTTACGCCATCTTTAATACCTTCAGCGAAGCTACGAATAACACTGAGTGGTGTTTTTAATTCATGAGACACACCAGAAATGAATTCTTTTCTCGTTTTTTCCAATTGGCGTTCGCGTTCAATATCTTGTTGTAATTTTGTATTTGCAACATTTAATCGATCAATTCGGTCTTTTAAGTTTACAGAAAGTGTATTAATACTACTTGATAATCCACCAATTTCGTCGTCTGCTGCAACAGGTAATTTCTCGCTAAAATCAAAGTTAGCCATTTTTTTTGTGACACGATTTATCTTAATTAATGGTTTAACAATGATTTTTGAGTAGTAAAAGGATAACAAAATAATAACGAGAAATACGATAATTAAGGCATAGACGTAATAATCTTTTAAAACAAGCATTGCTTCATTAACGGGTTGTAAAGAGGCGATTGCAAAAGCGTACTCTTTAATTTCTTTATCTTCTATAATTGGTTTTACGAAGACACTATTTTGTATATTCTCCCCACTATCTAATATATACGTGTTTAATTGATTTGAATTAGTAGTGCCTTGTCTAATAGTCCATGCAAAATATTGAACAGCTTGTAATGTTTCAAAATCATTTGCAAGACGAACCTCAGCTTTGGAAGGAAGATGTAATTTAGAAATCACGCCAGTAAACTGGACATTATACGTAGGTTTAGACCTGTTTGTAAGTTTATTTTGAGATGGATTACCACTAATTGATTGGAAATCTGCATTAAAGTTTGAGTTTTGCCATTTATTATAATTAACTACCAGCTGTAGTGGTGTGATTGTATTACCTCGTAGGATACCACTTACTTCAATCAGTTGATTTTCTCTTAAGCCCAAATTTTCGAATTTGTTATATTCTTCAGGTGTTAAAATATTATTGAGCGGGATGGAATAGGTTCTATTATCTTGCGTATTAATAAAATCAATGTAGTAATTTTTTTCACTTTTTATAATTCCATCAGAATCTAAAAATTGGATGTCAGCATTTGTTTTATCATGGAATTCTTGTTTTAGCTTTCTAATTTCTTCAAAAGTTTTGCCGCTTTTTTCATAATTATCTACGAACTTTTCAAAAGCGGTTTGAACCGTTTTTACTTTTTTATTGATATAAAACTTCTCTAAAAATAGAGATTGTCCAAGGAAAAAAAGGAGAAATATGATTGTAAATAATGTTGATGTTAATAAAAATAGTTTAAAAACGATGCTTCTGTTTTTCACTGTTTCACCTCGTATGAAAATACTGTAATATAAATGATTTCTTAATTATAACAAACGTTACAAAAAAGTAGAGGGGGAAATCTGTCTCTTTCTAAAGTAGTTTTTTATAGAAAGTCACATAAAGTAGGAGGTATAGTGACTATCGAAGTTTCCCTAACATAAAAAAGAACTCGCCAGACGTATGACAAGTTCTTTAATATACTATTGCTGAATTGCTGCATCTAAAGCGATTTCAATCATTTCGTTAAATGTAGTTTGACGCTCTTCAGATGTTGTTTCTTCACCAGTGAAGATATGGTCGCTTACTGTTAATACAGATAATGCATTTACACCATATTTAGCTGCTAATGTGTAAAGAGCAGTCGTTTCCATCTCTACTGCTAATACACCGTATTCTCCCAACTTTTTAACCATCTCCATGCTTTCACGGTAAAATACGTCTGCTGTTAAAACGTTACCAACACGAACGTGTAAGCCTTTTTCTGTTCCAGCATCATAAGCTTTTTTTAAAAGATCGAAGTTTGCAGCTGGTGCAAAATCAAATCCTGGGAATGTTAAGCGGTTCATATTAGAATCTGTACAAGCTGTCATTGCGATAATAACGTCACGTACTTTCACATCTTTTTGAATTGCACCACAAGTTCCAACGCGGATTAAATTTTTTACTCCGTAGCTTTGGATTAATTCGTTTACATAAATAGAAATAGAAGGAACACCCATACCTGTACCTTGAACAGATACACGCTTTCCTTTATAAGTTCCAGTGAAACCTAACATGCCACGCACGTTGTTATAGCAAGTAACGTCCTCTAAAAATGTTTCAGCGATATATTTTGCACGTAATGGATCACCAGGTAATAGAATAGATTCAGCAATTTCGCCTTGTTTTGCTTCAATATGTACACTCATGAAAAGTCCTCCTTATTATGTATTGATAGAAATCAATATCATTTGCATTATACACTACGAATCCTGTCAATTAAAATCTTTTTATTATTTGTAATATGTACAAAATAGAAGGATTTCATAAATCATAATCTAGAATATATAATAAGAAGTTTTGTATGGAAAGAGACTTTAAAAATGGTAGGTGATGTTTTGAAAAATCTTGTCATTGGGCTTATCGCATTAGTACTTATTGTGGCAGGAGGATTTTACATAAAAAAATATCAAGAAACAGTAGAAACGACAGGAGATGTTCAGGAAGTAAAATGGGATGTGGAAAATAAAAAGGGAAATGAAAAAGTCGACATTTCGTTTCAATTGCTAAATAAAAAGAATAATGAAGTTCGTGGTGTGAATGATCAAATTCGAGCAGTTATTGTGGATGAACAGTTGAAAAATATACAACAAATGAAGCCTACCTTTGCTGGGAATGGATCATATAAGCTATCTTCAGAAGTAGCGAAAGGTGAAGGGTACACAATATTTTTGTATGAAGACGAAAATAAGTCTATGGAATCATTTTCTAAGCAAGATTTTGGAGAAGGAAAAAAGGATAAGAGTAAGGACAACAATAAAAAGAAACTTCCAATCGATACTGTACTTACAAAAAAAATAGGAGAGTACCAAGTTTCTCTCTTATTTGGTGCATTGCATCCGAATGAGGCAGTAACATTAACATTTCAGTTTCAAGCAAAAAAAGGAGAAAAGCTAAAATTAAATTCAGGAAGAGGAGAAGTCGACTCTCTATATATCGTTGATGAAACGAGGGAACATTTTTTATATGCCATTCCTGTTGATACGGATGAGCAATTACAATATCGTATTACATTTCCAGAAGAAGGAACATATAAAATGTGGGGAAATTTCTATATAAATGGTAAGAAGTATGAAAAGGAGTTTACTGTACAAGTTCAAAAACGAAAAAACAGCTAAGTATTTAGCTGTTTTTTCGTTTTCCTATTAATTTTGTTACAGAGAGCATAGTAATTGGTAAAGAATGATTCTTTCGAAATGCTAAATATTTTCCGCTCCATGCTGGCTTATATTTTTCTTTAAAATGTCGTAATCCACTGAAACTATACGTATAACGGACATTATTAAAGATTGCTGCGGCAACTCGTTCAGACCAGAATGATTGCGTTGATAAACCAACATTTGAGAGTGGTGCCATACCGATATTAAAGGAATGGTATTCATTTTCTTTTGCCCAGTGGAATAAGTGGATGAAGATTGCATCCATAATACCACTAGGAGCATCTGGATAATAACGCATTAAATCAACAGATAATATTCCGCTTTGATATACTGGCATAAAGGTTGTAAAGGCAACAATTTTCCCTTCTGCGTCAGATAATGTGGCAATAGGAGCACGACTAATATACTCACGATCGAAGTACCCAAGTGAAAAACCTTTCTCTTTTTTTCCGTCGAGCCAAGCATCAGACACTTTTTTTAATTCTTCGTATAATTCGTCTGAGAATGGTGGCTGATGAATAGAGAATGTATAACCTTCTCGTTCAAAACGGTTGAAAGTAGCTCGCATACCCGCACGTTTTTTTCCGGTTATAGTAAACGTATTTAAATCAACGACAGCTTCCTCACCAAGTTTAAAGAAGTTATAACCGAAATCGTGATACAAACTCATCCATTTACTTTCGATTTGATAGAATACGCAAATATATCCAAATCGATCTGCTTCAGCTAAAAACTCTTGCAACACAGTACGGTAGGAGGATGAATCACCAATTGGATCGCCTAGTACAACAAGACGTTTTCCAGTGATTGAAAAGAGAAGAAGTGCTTTCCCGTCACTACTAAAGAAGAACTGCTTATCTCCTAAAAAACCTAAATGACTAAGTACATTTCCACCATGTTCATCTAAAAAGTTTTGTAACCTTTTATCATTGGCCGGTTGCCCGGGAAATTCACTACGGTAACGATTGGCAATTAGTGAGCCTATAAGTAAAAAGGTGGGAACGAAGAATGCAGCTGCTAATGCGCTTCGTTGAACTTGTGTAATATTCCGAACGACAAAATCAGGTTTGAACGCTTCTTTTGCACCTGCAAATAAAATACCTAGGTTTTTATATAAATATAACGTTAGCAATAAGAATAGAAAAACTTTTACGATATCAGAAAGAGAGACTTCCATTTTCTCGCGTACAAATCTTTTGCGAAGCATATATAATACAGCAAGTACGATTAATAAAATAAAGGTTTCTTCAATATCAATTCCTTTTAGGGTATTAAAGATTGCTGCTCCAATTAAAGAAACAATCGTCATATAATAAGAACGCTTTGTTCCATAATATATTCCTCGCGAAAGAATAAGGAGGAGAATACCAAATGTTAATGACAAGCTAAAAGAAAATTGAATAAGATGCTTTGGAGCTAAAATATGTAAGGCGTGAGCTCGATTTATGCTTGTTGGTAGAATAGTTGATAAAATAACCATTAAGCCAGCAAATGCTGTTAAAGCGGCGGATGCCCATGAACCTAATTTCCCTAAAAAATCACGTTGTAAAGTCCAAATCACACCAGTTGTTTCTAAAGCAGGTGCAATAAATGGTTTATCTTCAATCTTTTTAATGGCTGCTCCTGTCATTTCAAAGGCTGCAAAAATGAGACCAAGGCAGAATGGTAATATGTAATAGACAAGGCGATACAACAACATAGCAGGTAGTAATACGCCTGTATCAATGCCATATTGTCCTAGTCCAGTTAAGAAGACAAGATCGAACGATCCAAGGCCACCAGGCACAAGACTTACGACACCGGCTAAAGCCGCAATTACATAAACACCTAAAAACTTTTGAAAGTCGATATCAATTCCAAACAATATTAATATGACATACATAACGATGCCAGCAGATACCCACTCGACTAATGAAACTAATGAATATAAAACAGTTGGATTTTTCTCTTCTTCTTCATCCTCTTGTCCTTCTGTCTGTTTTGTTTTTCTATTTTTAATTTTAGAAAACCCAATATATATAGGAACGAAAAGAGCAAAGAAGATAAGAACAGGCCATAACCACGGTTTTTCGTGCAGAATAAACCTTGTATCTAATATTCCGATGAGACCGAGGAATGAAAGAATAGCTAATCCGTTAATAAATGCAGTTGTCATCCATGCAATGCTTTTAATAAGTTTCCCATTCTCTTTTATATGCGGACGATATAGCATTGTACGTACACCAGCTCCAACAAGACCGCCAAAACCGATAAATCCATTTAAAGTGTTAGCAATCCATGAGATGCGGAAAATCTTTTGTACAGGTATATCTGCTTTTAGGTAACGAAGCATAACAAAGTCATAAAAGAACATTGTTGATACGGCAAATGCACCGAGTGTAATTGCTAAAAAGACTCCTCCAGTTGGAATGTTTTTAATTGTTTGGATCGCTTCTAAAAAAGAAATACCTGCTAATTCTTTTTTAGCCTGAAAGAATACAATTGTTAAGACAACAAATGGGAAGACGATTTTCCCAATCTGTAAGAAACGTTTCCATGAAAACGACATAAATACAACTCTCCTTGTGTAAGAAAACTGAGACAATAATATTATTATGACAAACTTCAAGAAAAATAAAAAGGTAATTTCCTGTATATGAAAGCTATTTTTTATATAGGTTATATTTAAAAGAATATTCCGTTTATCAGAAAATTGAGTTAGAATAAAGTGGAACTTTAATCAGTGTTGGTTTTGTTCATCCCCTACTGATTATTAGTCCACACCAATCGGGCTTTTACGGGCAGTTGGACTCCCACCTAACTTCCTCGTAGTAGCCGAATTTTGAGGTAGGAGTCTTACTGCTCAAATAGCGAGATAAAGCAAAAGAAGGAAAAGAGGGAAAGTAGATGATTATAATAGGTTATGCAGGATATGAATTAGAGAAAGCAAAACCTAATACATCAGAAGATTTTTTTAATAGATCTGAAGTGACATATATACTAAATGATCAAGAAAAAACCTTTTCTGTCTTATATGTTCGATATTTTGAAGAAGTTTTACAAGAAATTACTCCGTTTGAAGGAAATCCAGTTTATAAAGTAGAAGAACAAGACGTATATTTACGAGATATTGTAGCCATCGCTTGTTTAGTGAAAAATAAAGAGCTTCGTGTACAAAAGCGTTTGTATCTCAATGAGGTAACAGACTTTCAAAGATATTTTGACGAGGAAACAGTGGGGAAAGTACAAGAAATATTGGCTGAATTACATAAAAATAAAAGAGTAGAAATAGCGTAGAATGGCAAAGGAGAGAGAAGAAATGTCTAATTCGATGGTTGAAAATCAAACAGAACAAGTTTCTATATTTTTAGAAGATGTAATTTCCTTGATAACTAATTATGTGAACTATCATACGTTACCTTCTTTAGTGGAGGAGACACCAGCGGGAAACGAACGATATTATAAAGGATTATTAGCATCAATAAGAAGACTTCTTGTTTTTTGTGAAGAAGGGCTTGATGCATGTTTTGTTTTGTTGAATAGCCAGCCATTTCGAAAGACCGCAGCTGAAAAAGTTTTGTATAAGATTTATCATCAAGTAATTGCAGAGTTTTTTTCACCAAAGAATGATCATTGGTATGAAAATAGTCGTTCTGCTTATACAGGGAAAAATTCTATTGTTTTTCAGCAAACACCCCCTGCATCCATAGAACAAGTGATGAAGGACTTAGAAGGCAAGTTTCAGGCGATGCGTGAAGAACTAGAATATTATGAGACAGATTACCAAACGAAGATGTTACACAAATACTAATTAAGGTCAAGGAAAAGGAGCTAAAGTCACTTAGCTTCTTTTCTTTTTGTCCAGTTATATAAGGGGTTTTAATTGAATATAGTTAAAGTGGATAGCATCAAGGAGGTGTGACATGAGTCAGCAAGGTGTATTTACAGATTACTTTCATGAAGTAGAAAGCTGGTGTGAAAGTGTTCTTCACGTATTAGATAGCCGCGCAATGGAAGTGTATGATGTCCATATGCTTGCTTATAAAATTCAAACGTTATTAGAACGTATGAAAGAGCACGAATACGATACAGATGCCGAATTTATGTATGAAATAAGTGATGATGTAGAACATATTCAGCACCATTTACAGGAAGTGTTTATGCAGGAAGAGGAGGAATATGAATTATATGAAAGAGGGGATAGTGAACGGGCTGTTCCGATTGGTGGGCATACACTCCCGCCATTACCTTATCCGTATAATGCGTTGGAACCGTATATTTCACGAGAAATTATGATGTTACACCATGACAAACATCATCGTAGTTATGTGGAAGGTTTAAATAAAGCGGAGAAGATGATGGAAGAAGCGAGAAAAACAAATAAATTTGATCTAATAAAGCATTGGGAAAGAGAAGCTGCTTTTCATGGATCAGGTCATTATTTACACACAATATTTTGGGGCAATATGAAAAAAGATGGTGGTGGAAGCCCAAGAGGTGCTCTTTCACAACAGATTGAGCAAGACTTTGGAAGCTTTTTACGTTTTCAAAAACATTTTACAGAAGCAGCTTCTAAAGTGGAAGGTTCAGGGTGGGCAATTCTTGTATGGGTACCCCGCTCAGGAAGGTTAGAAATTTTACAGAGCACGCTTCATCAATTATTTACACAATGGGATACGATACCACTCCTTGTACTTGATGTTTGGGAACATGCGTATTATTTACAATATCAAAATCGAAAAGATGAATATATTAAAAACTGGTGGAATGTTGTAAATTGGTCCGATGTAGAAAAGAGATTTGAAAGTGCAAAACAAATTGAATGGACACCGTATTAGACGCATATCTCATGCGTCTTTTTTATTGGAATTGGAAGGGAGATTTCGTTCATATTTTAAAAGGCCAAGCATACACTTGTACAAAAAGTGCCAAAAGGACGTGGGGGGAAATATGAGACGAATTTGTATAATCATTACGCTAATTATAATGTACGCAAGCGTCGTGCCGATTCCTACATATGCAGAGATGAACAGTAGTGTCAGTGCTCGTAACGCAGTATTAATGGAACAGCATTCTGGCCGTGTACTGTATGGAAAATTAGAACATGAGCCACAAAAAATTGCTAGTATAACAAAAATCATGACAGCATTGTTAGCTGCTGAATCAGGAAAAATGAAAGAATTGGTATCGGTTAGTAATGAAGCGGTACGGGTAGAAGGGTCGGCCATTTATTTAAAACCTGGACAAAAAGTAAAGTTAGAAGATTTAGTTTACGGATTAATGCTCAGATCTGGTAATGATGCAGCGCAAGTAATTGCTGAAAATGTTGGAGGGAGTATAGACGGGTTCGTATATTTAATGAATGAAAAGGCGAAAGAAATCGGAATGAAAGATACTCACTTCTCAAACCCACATGGCTTGGATGGGGATGGATCGCATTATTCGTCAGCGTATGATATGGCATTATTAACGAAATATGCCATGGGGAACGAGACTTTTAAGAAAATCTTTGGAACAAAAACATATAAATCAGATTCTTGGGATTATCCGTGGAAAAATAAACATAAACTCGTGACATCTTATTATGAATTTGCAACAGGGGGGAAAACAGGTTTTACAAAAAAAGCGGGGCGGACGCTTGTCACGACAGCTTCAAAAGATGGGCTGGATTTAATTGTGGTAACTTTGAGTGCTTCTAGCGATTGGAACGATCATATGAACCTGTTTGATAAAGGCTTTGAACGCTATAAGCAAACAAAAGTTTTAGGGCAAGGAGCACTTGCCGAAATAAATGAAAAGAAGTATGCCAATCATGTTTACACGAAAAATAGTTTTTCCGTACCTTTAACTGAAGAGGAAAGGAAGAATGTGTTATTAAAAGTTGAACTTGATAAAAGTGTAAAACCTTCGGATGGAGTGAAAATTGGGAAAACGGAAATTTTTGTTGGTAATGAGAAAGTTGGAGAACGTAATTTGTTTTATAGTAAGCGGAAGTTAGTAGCTACGACGGGAATGTATTGGAATAATGTAAAAGAAATCTTTTCTTACATGATAGGTGTTGGTACAGATGGTTAATCTCGTTTGGGTAGCGATGGCAGTTATAGGGATTGTATATGCCATGATAAATGGAACGATGGAAGAGGTGAATAAAGCCGTTTTTGAAGGGTCAAAAGATGCGGTTACGATATGTATTGGACTTATTAGTGTTTTAGTATTTTGGCTC
The DNA here is from genome assembly GCF_022664325.1 of Bacillus cereus group sp. BfR-BA-01310. Taxonomy (NCBI): domain Bacteria; kingdom Bacillati; phylum Bacillota; class Bacilli; order Caryophanales; family Bacillaceae; genus Bacillus; species Bacillus cereus group sp. BfR-BA-01310. The sequence continues at coordinate 93,603 of NZ_JAKUHD010000003.1, forward strand.
GGTTTAATGAAAATTGCAGAAGAAGCGGGATTGTTAAAAAAGTTAGTTTCACTTTTTATGCCGATAGTCAAAAGATTGTTTCCAGAAATACCGAAGGATCATCCGTCAATGGGATTCATTTTATCAAATATGATGGCAAACTTTTTTGGATTAGGAAATGCAGCAACACCTCTGGGCATTAAAGCAATGGAGCAACTCAAAGAGTTAAACGGTGGGAAGGATTCTGCAAGTCGTTCTATGGTGACGTTCCTAGCCTTAAATACATCAGCAATTACATTAATTCCGACCACTGTAATTTCAATTCGAATGACTTATGAATCAGCAAACCCTACAGAAATCGTTGGCGTAACATTCATTGCACAAGTGTTATCGATGATCGGGGCAATTTGGATTGACCGCTATTTTTACCGGAGAAGGAGTAGAAAGGGGCGGAAAAAATGAGCATTGTAAATACAATTTCATTATGGGTAATCCCTTGTGTAATCGGTTTTATCCTTTTATATGGTACGATAAAAAAAGTTCCAACGTATGAATCGTTCGTTGAGGGAGGAAAAGAAGGGATTCAAATTGCAGTTTCAATTTTGCCGTTTATGGTTGGAATGCTTGTATCTATTTCTATTTTCCGGGCATCAGGTGCTTTAGATGCAATGATATCGGTAATGAAGCCGATGTTAGATTTTATTCATGTACCAGCAGAAATCGTCCCACTGGCACTTATACGTCCGATTTCGGGCTCTGCTGGTTTAAGTATAACGACCGATTTGATCGCTACATATGGACCAGACTCGTTTATTGGGAGATTAGCTTCTACGATGCAAGGTAGCACAGATACGACTTTTTATATTTTAACGGTATACTTTGGGGCTGTTGGTATTAGAAAAATGGGAGATGCACTAAAAGTAGGACTGTTTGCAGATTTAATCGGGATTATTTGCTCAATTGTGTTTGTTTCTTTATTGTTTCATTAATGGTATTCATTTTTTACGCTACTTCGCTTATAATACGTATACGACCACTATTAAGGTGTAGCTTAATAGTGGTTTTTTTATGCGGTATTTTTGACAAAATGATGAACTTTTATTGTGAGCAATATGAAAAAGTGTAAACAATAATAAAGGGTGAAAACGTGTATTGGCCTTTATACGTTTATTATCATCGCTATGTTGTTAAGGCAAGGCGAAGCAAATGGCGTAAAGCTTAGGTGGTTGCCAAGTCTTTCTAATGAAGGTAAGATAAATTTGAGGTGAAAAAAAGAAATGGAACGATTACAAAAAGTGATTGCGCAAGCAGGTATTGCATCGAGAAGGAAGGCTGAGGAATTAATTCAGCAAGGAAAAGTGAAAGTTAACGGAAAAATAGTGAAGGAGTTAGGAACAAAAGTAACTCCTCAAGATAAAGTAGAAGTAAATAACATCCCTCTTGAAAAAGAAGAACCTGTTTATTTTTTACTATATAAACCAACTGGGGTAATTTCAAGTGTATCAGATGATAAAGGAAGAAATGTTGTAACAGACTTTTTCCCTGAAATTAGACAACGTTTATTCCCAATCGGACGCTTAGATTATGATACGTCTGGCGTATTATTGATGACAAACGATGGGGACTTTGCAAATGTATTAATGCATCCGAGATATAAAGTTGAAAAAACGTATGTTGCGAAAGTTAAAGGGCCATTAACAGGTGAGAAAATTCGCATGTTAGAACGAGGTGTTGCGCTGGAAGACGGGAAAACAGCACCAGCACAAGTGAAAATTATTTCTTGGGACAAGCGTAAAGAGATGGCGATTGTACAATTAACGATTCATGAAGGACGTAACCGTCAAGTACGTCGTATGTTTGAAGCGTTAGATTGTAAAGTCATGAAATTAAAACGTGAACGTTATGCCTTTTTAGAAGTAGGTAGTTTGCGACCTGGTGATGCAAGAGAATTGACACCGCATGAGGTGAAGCAATTACGTGCATTGGCGACTACAAAACCACGATAAGCTATAGATTGAAACTTTCACCAGTGGAATGCTCCGCTGGTGATTTATTCAATAAAACATTTGTAACAAAAGAATACATATATTCATCGAAGAGAGGAGAGAGAATATGAAAAAAAATCGCCTATTATTTCGTGTTATCATTCTGCTCATTTTAAGCGGTGCTGTAGGATTTACACTGTATCAAGGTTTTTTTGCTGATAAAGAGAAAATGCAAATTGGGAAAGAAGCGCCTAACTTTGTCGTGACTGATTTAGAAGGAAAGAAAATTGAACTGAAAGATTTAAAGGGAAAAGGTGTATTTTTAAATTTTTGGGGAACTTGGTGTAAGCCTTGTGAAAAAGAAATGCCGTACATGAATGAGTTATACCCAAAGTATAAAGAAAAAGGCGTTGAAATTATCGCGTTAGATGCAGATGAAACGGATATCGCAGTGAAAAATTTTGTGAACCAATATGGTTTGAAATTCCCGGTTGCAATTGATAAAGGGCAAAAAATCATAGGTACATATGGAGTGGGACCATTACCAACAACCTTTTTAATTGATAAAGAAGGCAAGGTTGTTGAGCAAATTATAGGTGAGCAAACGAAGGAACAACTGGAAGCCTATTTGAAGAAAATTACTCCATAATAAAGAAAGCCTTTACATAAGAGGTGCTTGGTGTATAGCACCTTCGTTTTAAGAATTCTGAGTATTGCGGTAACTTAAAGGTAGAATATACAATAGTACATATAGATACTGGGGTGGTGAGAGTGTTGAAAGAAATTAAGTGTGAATGTGGACATGTTAATCCGATAGGAACCGTTTTTTGTGAAGCTTGTGGGAAACCATTTGAAAGCAATGAAAATGTGAATTTATTGGATATGAGATATGAGGGGAGTGCCCGGAGATCTCTCACACATACGAAAACGATAATCGATAAAATTTGGAGTTTTTTCTCTTCTGTAAAAGTAGGGGTATGGTTAATCGTAATAACTTTAGCTGCATCGGCAATAGGAACTATTTTTCCGCAAGAAATGTACATAACTCCAGGAATCGCACCGGCTGAATATTATGAGAAAGAGTACGGATTTTTAGGGCAATTATACTATCAATTAGGGTTTAATAATTTATATGGATCATGGTGGTACATGATTTTAATTGCTTCCATTGGCATTTCACTCGTTATATGTAGCTTAGACCGTGTAATTCCTCTTTATAAAGCATTAAAAAAACAAGGGGTGAAAAGACACCCAAGCTTTTTAAAGAGACAGAGAGTGTACGGGACTGGTTCGCCACAAGAGGGTGACTTAGAACGAGTTCAAATTAATTTAAAGAAAAGAAATTATAATGTGAAAGTGGAAGACGGGAACGTTTTAGCGGAAAAGGGACGTTTTTCTCGCTGGGGTCCATATGTAAATCATATCGGTCTTATTATTTTTCTATTTGGTGCAATGCTACGTTTTTTACCGAGTATGTATGTAGACGAAGCACTTTGGTTACGCGATGGTGAAACGAAAGAAATACCAGGAACTGATGGTCAATACTATTTGAAAAACGAAAAGTTTATAAAGGAAGTTTATGATAAGAGTAAGGACAAAGAAGTTTTTGATGATGCGATTGATCGTATTGGTGATAAAATGATTGCGAAAAACTTCCAAACGAATGCCGTATTATATAAAGCAGTAGGAGAAACTATAGCAGGTCAAAAACCAAAATTAGAAAAGGTAAAAGAAGCTGAAATTCGGGTGAATGAGCCACTGAAGTTTGATCAATTTGCTGTTTATCAAGTGGATTATAAGGAAAGTGAATTTAAAAGTATGTCCTTCCATTTGCAAAATAAAGCAAATAATCAAAAGTGGGGACCGATTAAAGTGAATTTAGCGAATCCTACAGAAAAATATGATCTAGGAAACGGGTATTCTCTAGAACTATTAAGCTATTTTCCTGATTTTTATTTTGATGAGAATGGAAAGCCGAATACGAAGACAAAATTACCAAACAATCCTGCATTCGTCTTTAAAATGTTTACCCCGGAAACACCAGATGGTGAAGTGAGCTTTGTTGGTATTCGGCAAAATATAGAACCGGATGGAAACAATAAATATAAAATGTCATTTGCAGGTGTGGAAATGCAAAATGCAACAGCACTTACTGTAAGAAAAGATTTAACGCTTTGGATTCTTGGTATTGGTGGATTTATATTTATGGTTGGTGTGATTCAAGGTATGTATTGGAACCATCGCCGTATTTGGATACAACGCGTCAATGATGAGTGGTGGGTTGCAGGTCATACAAATAAAAATTGGTTCGGTTTAAAGAAAGATATTGAAAGAGTTTTAGAAGGAACAGCGATTCCGCAACCGCATGATAAAATAACCGATAAAAAAATTAGTTAAGGTGGGGAAACGATATGGTGCAAATAAGTAGTAATTTTCTGTTTGCCGCTTTCATCTTATATTTAATTGCAACTCTATTTTTTGGCGGAGCAATCAAAGAAAAAGGTCATAGGTGGGCAAATGTAGGTATAACTATAACAATATTAGGGTTTATTGCACAAACAGTATATTTTGTTACAAGGTGGATTGCATCAGGGCATGCGCCAGTTAGTAACTTTTTTGAGTTTGGTACATTTTTCGGTATGATGCTTGTCGGAGCATTTATTGTGATGTATTTTATGTACCGCGTAAGTATAATCGGACTATTTGCATTACCGGTTGCGCTTTTATTAATTGCCTATGCAAGTATGTTCCCGAGGGAGATATCCCCGCTTATTCCATCTTTAAAAAGTAATTGGTTACATATTCACGTGACGACTGCAGCAGCAGGACAAGCGATCTTAGCAATTAGTTTTATTACGGGCGTAATGTATTTATTGAAAAATGTAGATCAATCAACGAGAAGTAAACGTACATTTTGGTTAGAAACGGTAGTTTTCACACTTGTTTGTACTGTTGGATTTATTGCAGTAACAACGGTGTTCTCTAGTATGAAATACGAAGCGAAGTTTCAATGGATTGATAAAAATGAACAACAAGTTGAGATGAAGTATAACCTTCCAGCTTTAGTGGGACCACATGAAGGGAAGTTAATGACAGAAAATAAGTTAGAGCCAACAGTGGAGGTTCCAGCGTTTGTAAATGCGAAAAAATTAAATACTGTTATTTGGTCAGTAATAGTCGGAACACTACTTTATATTGTATTAAGACTTGTTTTGCGCAAACGAGTATCAGCAGCACTGCAGCCGTTAGTAAAGAATACGAATAGTGATTTGTTAGATGAAATTGGGTATCGATCTATTGCAATTGGATTCCCGGTGTTTACATTAGGGGCATTAATCTTTGCAATGATCTGGGCTCAAATAGCGTGGACGCGCTTTTGGGGCTGGGATCCAAAAGAAGTTTGGGCGCTTATTACTTGGCTCTTTTATGCTGCGGTATTACATTTACGTTTATCTAAAGGGTGGCATGGAGAGAAATCCGCTTGGCTTGCAGTAATTGGTTTTGCAATCATTATGTTTAACTTTATTGTAGTAAACTTAATTATCGCGGGTTTACATTCATATGCATAGAGAAATAAAATAGGAGAGTGCATGTCACTTTCCTATTTTATTTTTGTCAACTTTTCTTCTTTTTTGAGAAAAACATGACAAAGTAGCGGTTGATTTTGTAAAATGATGTCGAGGACCAAATATACTGTTCAAAAAAAATACATAGTTTTGGAAAAAAAATGAACAAAATTTATTATTCTTGTGAAGTATAATATGGAAAGTGGAACGTTTAAAGATATGCTTTGTTAAACGAGAATAGGTGCAGCATCATATTGTAGAAGGGTAGGTGTAAACCGTTGCGTTAAAATACGTAACGGGTAGAAATGGAAAATGAATCAAGAATTTTAATTGTAGACGATGAGGATCGTATTCGTCGTTTATTGAAAATGTATTTAGAAAGAGAACAATACACAATTGAAGAAGCAGATAATGGTGATACAGCTTTAGAAATGGCGTTACAAAATGATTATGATCTAATCCTATTAGACATTATGATGCCTGGCAAAGATGGTATTGAAGTGTGTAAAGGAATTCGTGAGAAGAAAGCAACGCCAATTATTATGCTGACAGCAAAAGGTGAGGAAGTAAATAGGGTACAAGGATTTGAAGTTGGAACAGATGATTATATTGTAAAGCCGTTTAGCCCGCGTGAAGTAGTGCTTCGTGTGAAAGCGGTATTACGACGTGCTGTACCAACAACATTCTTTACACAAGATACAACGACGAAAGATGTTACTGTGTTCCCACATTTAACAATTGATAATGATGCACATCGCGTTACAGCGGATGGTAATGAAGTAAACTTAACACCGAAAGAATATGAATTACTATTATTCTTAGCGAAAGCCCCTGATAAGGTATTCGATCGTGAGCAATTGCTAAAAGAAGTATGGCAATATGAATTCTTCGGAGATTTACGTACAGTTGATACACATGTAAAGCGTTTACGTGAGAAGTTAAGTAAAAAATCACCAGATGCAGCGAAAATGATTGTTACGGTTTGGGGCGTAGGTTACAAGTTTGAGGTTGTGAACGACTGATGCTTTGGAGAAGTGTAGTAGGGAAGTTATGGATGACCATATTACTTCTCGTTTCGTTTGTTCTTGGATTTGTTGCTATTTTACTTTCGCAGTTTTTTAGAACGTATTATGTTGATATGAGTGAAGCTAGGCTTCAGAAAGTTGCAACAAGTGTCACAGAGTTAATTGAAGAAGGTGCCGATGTAAAAACGATTGAAAATATCGCGTACAAATTCTCTGATCCACTTTCAAGAATCATTATTGTAGAAGATGGTAAGGAGATTTCTTCTTCTCCGAAACAAGAAGGGTTAGTTACTCTAACGATAGATAATCTAAAAGAAGATAAAGAATTAGCAGCTGTTTTTACAGAAAAAAAAGAAATTAAAAATAACATTAAAAAAGATTCTAATAGTAGAAAGAATAAAAACACTGAAAATGATATTATGATCGTCGGGAAACCAGTGCAGTCAAAAAATCAAAGTGCTGTGTTTGTATATGAATCTTTACAGGTTCCAATACAAGGGATGGAGAGAACAACTGATTTTATTTTCTTATCAGCCGGGATTGCGATTATTTTAACAACTTTCTTTGCATTTTTCTTATCTACTCGAATTACAGCACCGCTCCGTAAAATGCGTGAGGTTGCTTTTGAGGTGGCGCGCGGGAAATTTGATACGAAAGCTCCTATGGTGTCTCAGGACGAAATTGGTGAGCTTGCAACTGCTTTAAATCAAATGGGAAAGCAGTTGAAGTTTAATATGAATGCATTGCAACAAGAAAAAGAGCAGTTAACTAGCATTTTGAGTAGTATGGCTGATGGTGTTATTACGTTAAATCAAGAAGGTGAAGTCGTTGTTATCAACCCACCGGCAGAACATTTCTTACAAGTTTGGCAAGAAGAAAAAGAATTAGAATTGAGTAAAAAATTGCCTTCTGAATTTGTTGAATTATTCCATCTTGTTGTAGAAAGCGAACAACAGCAAGTTGTTGAAATTAATTTGCAAAAAGGTAACTACGTAGTTCTTATGACACCACTTTACAACCAAACGAAAATTCGTGGAGCTGTGGCGGTACTGCGAGATATGACGGAAGAACGTCGTCTTGAGAAGATGCGTCAAGACTTTATTGCGAATGTTTCACATGAACTTCGTACACCGATGGTAATGCTTCAAGGGTATAGTGAAGCAATTTTAGATGATATTGTGCAAACGAAAGAAGAAATTAATGAGTTTGTCCAAATTATTTATGATGAATCTGTTCGTTTAGGTAAACTTGTAAATGAGTTATTAGATTTAGCCCGTATGGAAAGTGGTCATGTAGAGTTACATATAGGTGAAGTAGATATTCATCCATTTGTCGAAAAAATTGGCCGTAAATTCCAAGGGATTGCAAAGGATAAAGAAGTCCAATTAACAGTTGATTTCCAAAGTCCAATTGAACAATACCCGTTTGATGCAGACCGTATGGAACAAGTGTTGACGAATTTAATTGATAATGCAATCCGTCATACGAATGCAGGTGGGCATGTTGCACTTGTAATTGATACGAAAAATAATGGCCTTACTTTCGAAGTGCAAGATTCAGGTGCTGGTATTCCAGAAGAAGATATTCCATTCTTGTTCGATCGATTCTATAAAGCTGATAAAGCGAGAACGCGCGGGAAAAAGGTTGGAACTGGATTAGGGCTTGCGATTGCTAAAAATATTGTTCAAGGCCATGATGGTAAAATTTCTGTATCGAGTGTTGTTGGAGAAGGAACTACATTCTCTGTATATTTACCGAATCGTTTAATTTAGATATACATGTTCTTTAAGGATGATGATTAATAAAAGTTCTACTGTTTTTTATTTTTTTGTAAGTTCAATTAAATAAAGAATAGTAGAGCTTTTTCTATATTGATTAGAACGGAAAATAATAAGAGGGGTGTCGTAATGAAATGAAACTATATACAAAAACAGGAGATCAAGGAAAAACAAGTGTAATAGGTGGTCGAGTGGATAAAGATCATATACGTGTAGAAGCCTATGGCACAATTGATGAGGCGAATTCTCATATCGGATATGCGATGACTAAGTTGCAAGAAGAACGCTTTCGTGACATTTATAATGAACTTGAAAATATTCAACATGAACTATTTGATTGTGGAGGAGATTTAGCGGTAGTTGAGCAAAAAATTCCTTATAAAGTAACGGTAGAAATGGTCGAGTATTTAGAAAGAAGGATTGATTCGTATATAGAAGAAGCACCGACGTTAGAGCGTTTTATTTTACCAGGGGGTAGCGAGGCTTCGGCTACTATCCATATTGCACGTACAGTTATAAGAAGGGCGGAACGCTGCATCGTGTCATTGCAAAAAGAAGGAGAAATAAATGAAATTGTCCTTAAGTATGTAAATAGGTTATCTGACTATTTCTTTGCGATTGCTAGAGTAATAAATGCTCGTTTACAAGTGAAAGATGTGGAATATAACCGCAGTGCAATTGTTTTTCGTGATAAAGAAGAAAAGGAAGTGGAGTAATTCACTTTCTTTTTTGTATACTTTTTTCTGTAATATACCACAATAGAGAAGGTATGATGGTTATTAGAAAACGGAGGATGTATATGAAAGCGTTAAAATGTAGCGTGATGCTATTGAGTATATTATTTTTATCTCAATTACATGTTTACGCTGAAGAAAATCAGTGGATATGGCCTGTTGAGGGGCAGATAAGTGATTATTTTGGGACAAGGCATGGGAAGCACTATGGTATTGATATAGCTGCGCCTATTGGAACACCTGTTGCGGCTATTCAAAATGGTAAGGTGACGAGGTCTTATTTTTCAAGTAGTTATGGGAATGTTGTGTTTATTAAACATGGAGAATACGAGGCTGTTTATGCGCATTTAAATAAGAGATATGTAGTTCAAGGGGATAATATTTCAAAAGGAGAGCTAATTGGAGAGGTCGGTAATACAGGAGAATCGCGAGGCGCGCATTTACATTTAGAAGTGCATCAAGGAAGATGGACGATGGAGAAAAGGAATGCGATGAATCCGTTGCTTGTTTTAAATGAACAAAAAAATCAAGTCGTGTCATCATCATTATATGTCGTACAAAAAGGTGATACTTTAGTCAGCATTGCTCGGAAATTTAGTATGACAGTTGATGAAATTAAAGTGAGAAATGGATTGCAACAAGAGCGAATCTATCCGAATCAACAATTATACGTTGATTAAAAAAAGAGCTAGTCAAACTAGCTCTTTTTTTACCAAAAAATAAAGACACATATAAATCCAGAAATAGCTAAGTAGCTATATAAGTAAAAGACTTTTGTTCTTGTTTTTTCTTTTGTCCGAAACAGTACAATAGTTGGTTCGATTAAACCGATTGTAAGACAAAGTAAGCCAAGAAGCATAAAGCCAATTGAAATAGAATACAGGGCGATTTGTGGTGCTTGAAATGGGATCATCCATTTTAATAAAAATGCAATAAGTGCAGTGTAACAAATGCTGCCAATGTATTTATTCAATGGTGTATTAGAACGGAAACCAGGAAGTTTTTTGAAAAAAGAACGGGAAACAACTTCTGTTTGTAAAGATGTATGTTCCTCAATTATTTTTTGAGCTTCTTTTCCTTTTTGGAAAAGGGATAAAATCCAATTTCGCTCACCTTGGAAAATAAATTGAGAAGTTGTCAAATAGTGATCAACTTTCACTTTATTCCAACTTTTCCATGGATGACGCTCACACAATTTTAATTTACTTTCTGTTTTTTTATCATACTGATAAATACTTATGCCATCTTGATCAAAAGTAGCGTAGTATGTCTCACTTGAGAATGTGCCTAAATCAATTGGACAGTAGAAAAGCAATTCCTTTTTTAAGTAAAAGTATTCTTTTCTTAAGTTTTTTTTCATTGCTTCTCGAATAGAGTGTCTTTTCTCTTTCTTCATGACATTTCCTCCATAATTCAGAAAATGTTCTTATCTTAACAATTCAACATCTTATCACTTTTAACTATATATGACTAGGGGATTCATAAGAGAAATACCGAATTATAAAAAATATGGGTTGTATTGTAAAATATTTTTCAGTCCATTACATATACTTAAAGTAGATAACTTATTTATAATAAGTTACGATTTTTTAGTTCACAATACGATCATGTTGTTGTATAATGAAGGAGAAAATAGAATATCGGTCTATCTTCGGGGCAGGGTGAAAATCCCGACCGGCGGTGATGAACAGTTAATGATGTCGTTCTAAGCCCGCGAGCCGTTAAGGCAGGATTTGGTGTGATTCCAAAGCCGACAGTATAGTCTGGATGGGAGAAGATGGAGGTTCAAGCGTTCAAAAAAGATAAGTATTTGAACGTCTGTTTGATGTGCCTTAAAATTCTCCCTTTGTGTAAATCACAAGGGGTTTTTTCGTTCTATGAAAAAATAGGCATAGCAGAACCTTTCCACTTTCCATGAGAAGATCGATGGAAAAGGAGAGAGAAAGATGAAACAAAAAAACAGTGTAGTGCAGATGGTGAGTGTGGCGATGCTAAGTAGTATTGCATATTTACTGATGATGTTGGACTTCCCATTCCCAGGGCTTCCGCCATTTTTAAAAATTGATTTTAGTGATGTACCAGCTCTAATTGCAGCGATTATTTTTGGTCCGATTGCAGGAGTAATTGTAGAAGCCATTAAAAATGTTTTATACTATGGAATTCAAGGGAGTTTAACGGGAGTGCCAGTTGGAGAAATAGCGAACTTTATAGCGGGATGTTTATTTATAGGTCCGGCAGCATTCTTATTCCGAAAGTATCGTTCAGTAAAAAGTTTAACTACAGGATTAATGTTAGGAACAATTACTATGACGGTTATTATGAGTGTGTTAAACTACTTCATTATTTTACCAGCGTACACTTGGTTTTTAAATTCACCAGCTATGTCTAGTGATGTTATGCGGCAAACTATTATAACGGCTATATTACCGTTTAATATAATTAAAGGAATTGTTGTGACGATTGTATTTGTAGCGTTATTTTCACGCCTGAAAGTATGGGTATTTGCAAAGATGAAAAACGCTTGAAAATATTAAGCCATCGGCAGTATTACTGCTGATGGTTTTTTGTTAAGGGAAATGAAAGAGTGAACAAAAAATCCCCCTCATATTTAGGAGGGGGATCTTTTGAAGTTAATAAAAGACTATTCGAATTTTAAAGCGTCGCCATCAAATGATTCGTCAGCAACTTTAATTGAGTCAGTTGGACAGCCTTCGAATGCATCCATCATATCTTCAACTAATACATCTGGAATTTCAACGATACCTTGGTTATCATCTAATGTTACAAATGCAATACCTTCATCATCATAGTCATAAATGTCTGGTGCAGCAGCTCCGCAAGCACCGCATGCAATACAAGTATCTTTATCAACGATTGTATATTTTGCCATCTTTTTTCCCTCCTGATAATATGTATGTGAAAAGTTCGCCATAAAAATTATAACCTTATTGTAAAACGGTTTTTAAAACTTTTCAACATAAAATTATAATGATAATGCTTATCAATTAGAGTGTCAACTTATTTTTGAATTATTTCATAAGATTTTCAAAATACTTAAATGTTACTACGTTTGATACAATAGAATATATACAAGTATAGAGCGCGAATATGATAAGTTTAATTAGTAACGGTAAACGTGTAATCATACTGAAAAAGAAATTAAGTTAATATTGAAGGGTGGAAGCGGTAATGCAGCTACAATACACTTTATTATATTGTTTAAAACAATTGAATGGTGAAAGAACCGTTTCTTCTATTTATTATTTATTAAAAGGAAAGCGATCTTCGCAAACATTACAAGATGGTAATATGTTCCGAATTTCTTTTTTGTTTGGGATATATAAATCATTAGATAGAGCTGATTATGATCGAGAAGTTTCAAAGTTGTTACAAGCGGAGTTGGTTCAAGCTATACATGAAAATACATACGTGTTAACGACTACTGGTAAAATACAATTAAACAAATGGGAAGATGTATTTGCTTTTCCGACGTATTTACATGGTTTACACTATGGTGAATTAGGTGCAACGTTTTGGAAGAGATTATCATTAATTGTCCAAACTATTTCGAATTTACAACAGGCGAATACGAAATTTATTCCAATTCAACAAGATACAGAAATAATGATGTGGGTGAAACGTTTTCTCACTGGAATTCCATATGTGAGGAGTGAATTGGCTAAAAGATTGTGGAAGGAAATACATGGTCTTTTAGAAAAAAGTAATCCAGTAGAGGCGACAATTGTAACATATCGTTTAACTGGCTATGAACGTATTGGTTGTACTGTACAACAATTAGCGGAAATTACGAAACAAGATGTATTTCGAGTGCATTTTTTATTTTGGGGTACAATTCACTTCTTTATTCAAGAAGTTCGCAATAAAGAAAATGAGTTTCCATTATTAGCTGAAATTATATCTTATCCAAATGAGAGAGCTGATTTGTTTAGCTTGTCGACGAAAAGAACATACAATCTTTGGAGACAAGGGCGTTCTTTAGAAGAAATAGCAACAATTAGGAATTTGAAGGTTGCAACAATAGAAGATCATTTTGTAGAAATTGCTTTACGAGAAAAAGAATTTTCTATTGAGATGTTTATGGGAAAAGACAAAATAGAAAAAGTAACAAAAGTAATTGAAGCATTACAAACACGTAAATTGCGTGTGTTGAAGCAAGCGGTTGGGGAGGAAATCTCTTATTTTGAAGTCCGTCTTGTATTGGCACGGATGGAGGGTATAAATGAAGCTTGAGGAATATTTATATAAGTGGTTTGGATATTCTGAATTTCGTCCGGGACAAAAGGAAGTTATTACGGACCTATTGGAAGGAAAAGATGTTATAGCAATGCTTCCGACTGGAAGGGGGAAGTCCATGTGCTATCAACTTCCGGGGCTTATGCAAGAGGGAACGGTGCTTGTTGTATCACCATTATTATCTTTAATGGAAGACCAAGTTATGCAATTAAAGCATGTTGTGAAAAATCGAGTTATTGCATTTAATAGTTTTCGGACGTTAAGTGAAAAAAGAGAGGCTATGAAAAAGCTAGCTTTTTATAAATTTATTTTTGTATCACCAGAGATGTTGCAGTCGGAATTGTTAATAAGAGAATTGAAGGGAATTCATATTTCATTGTTTGTCGTAGATGAGGCTCATTGTATTTCACAATGGGGCTATGATTTTCGGACGGATTATAAAAAGTTAGATCAAGTAATTGAGAGTATCGGATCTCCAGCGGTACTAGCATTAACGGCGACCGCGACAAAGGATGTACTACGAGATATAGCGGAGAGTTTAAGTCTAAAAAATGTCGCTGAGCATGTATACTCAATTGATCGTCCAAATATTGCGATGGAAGTACAATTTGTGGAGACGATAGAAGAAAAAAAAGAGGCGCTTTTTGAGCATGTAATGTACTTACAAGGACCGGGTATTGTTTATTGTTCAAGTAGGGCATGGACAGAGCGTTTAACTGAGTATTTAAGAGGAAAAGGGGTTACAGGTGTAGCTTTTTATCATGGTGGTATGGAACACGAAGAGCGTATGTTAATTCAACAACAGTTTATGAATGATCAATTGCAGCTTGTAATATGTACAAGTGCTTTTGGGATGGGAGTAAATAAGTCGAATACGAGATATATTATTCATTTTCATTATCCGACAAATGTAGCTTCCTATTTACAAGAAATCGGAAGAGCTGGAAGAGATGGCGACCCGAGTATAGCCATTTTATTATGTAGCCCAATGGATCATGATTTGCCAATTTCAATCATTGAAGATGAATTGCCAAGTAAGTCGCAAATACAATTTTTATTTTCGTTACTACAAGAAAGAATGTTTCAAATGAAAGCATTACCAATAGAAGATGTAGAAGGAATTTGTTATGATGCAGCAGGATTTAGTGAACAATATTGGCGTTTCATCCGCTATCATCTTGAACATCTTGGAATCATACAACAGCGAAATCTTATGCTAGAGAGCTTGTCAGATGAAATAATGTACAGATTAATAGCGGAAGTGGAAGTGAGATTGCGTAATAAATATAGTCAGCTAGAAAATATGAAGTCATGGATACAAGTTCAAGGGTGTAGACGTGAATATTTATTACAACAATTCGGTTATAGAAAAGACCAAGAGTTAAAAAACTGTTGTGATTACTGTGGTATTACAAAAACGGATTATAAAAAAAGACGAGCGCAACAATCAATTTTCGACTATAATTGGGAAACAGAGTTACAAAAGCTTTTCGGCCTAGAAAAGATGGAGGAATGATGAACATTCAAAGGCATAATGTTGAAGATATGAGTCCGAGGGAAATAAGACTGAATCTCTACATAACACAATTAATTATTATTGGTATCGGTTGTTTACTAGCATATATATTATTTCAAGATAAGAAAGAAGTTTATAGTTTGTGGAAATGGGAACCTGTTTCCATACTTGTAATAGGTGGTTTGTTAGCGATTGGTATTGTGTTATTAGATTATATTGCAATGAGAGTGTTTCCAGAGTCTTGGTTTGATGACGGTGGTATTAACGATAGAATGTTTCAAGGAATTTCTGTCATGCATCTACTCGTCATTACGTTTATTATTGGTTTTGCTGAAGAATTTTTATTTAGAGGTGTAATGCAGACTCATTTTGGAATTGTAATAGCGAGTTTCATTTTTGCTGTGTTACATATTCGATATATAACGAAGCCTTTTTTGTTTTGTTTTGTCTGCTTTATTAGTTTTGTTTTTGGTTATGTATTTGAGTGGACAGGAAATTTGTTTATAACAATCTTTGCACACTTTCTTGTTGATTTTATAATGGGGCTTCAATTAAGAAAATAAATGGAAGGTGGTGGTGAACAACATGAGAAAACGAATTCCTGATTTTGAAGAGGAATTAGAAGTTGAGCGAGTGGAAGAAGATGAAGGTTTACCGCCGCGTAGTGAAATTCGTAGAAATAAAGAAAAAAAACCAAAATTTAAAATGAATCACATTTTCGTCCGAGTGTTAACATTTCTATTCATATTGTTACCTATTGGTATTCTATGGTATACAGATAAATATATACAGGTGAAAAGTGATAGTAATAATGCTGGAAAAAGTGCGTTTGAAGTGATTTTCTTTGATTCAGCTAAGACTGAATCAAAGAAGCAGTCTGAGAAAGTAGTCACTCATACTGTGAAAGAGGGAGAAACGTTAGAAAGTATAGCGAAGCAATATTTTTCAGATGAAACTGGGATTGAAGTGATTAAAAAATATAATAATTTACAAGAAGATGAAGTGAAAGTAGGGCAAGAATTAAAAATTCCTATTAAAGATAAGTCCACGAAACAAGAGAGCTAGTAAAATAAGTGATTCATAGCTGGATATAAAAATTATGGACTATACTTTACGAGGAGGGGGAGTAAAAAATATATGTCATGGATTATATTATTAGGTACTCTCATATGCGTTGGTTTTGTATGTCTTCTTGGAATGTATAAAGAAGCGATGCGTAATACGGTGTTGGAACATACCCTAGTATTCGAAGAATTTCCGGAAAGTTTTCAAAAAGTTAATGTTTTTTTTATTTCGGATATTCATAGAAGGATCATTTCTAACTCGCTAATTGAACAAGTAAAAGGAAAAGTAGATTTCGTAATTATTGGCGGCGATTTAGCGGAAAAGGGCGTACCTTTATCGCAAATCTCTTTAAATATTCAAAAACTAAGAGAAGTAGCTCCTGTATATTTTGTGTGGGGAAATAATGATTATGAAATTGAATATCACGAATTAGATGCTTTATTGCTAGAAAATAACGTGAAGGTTTTAGATAATACACGAGTTGTATTTGAATCTGAATCAGGTGAGAAGATTTGCTTACTCGGTGTAGATGACGTTGGATTAGAACGGGATCGTTTAGATTTAGCGTTGGCAGATTGCAAAGAAGAGGGTTTGCGCATTTTAATTAGTCACAACCCTGATATAATAAAAAAAATGTCTGGGAAAGAACGAATTTCGCTCGTGCTAAGTGGGCATACACATGGAGGACAGATTCGATTGTTCCCGTCTAAAAAGCATTTAAAGGGGGGCGTATATAAGCATTCAAATACGACTCTCTTTGTTAGTAATGGGTATGGAACAACTTTGTTCCCTCTTCGTTTTCGGGCACCTTCCCAAACACATATCATTACGCTATGCAGGGGGAAACAATGCCAACTTTAAATGGAAAATATAATATAAAAGCTGTTTCAAATATACTCGGAATTCAGCCGAGCACACTTCGTGCATGGGAAAGACGCTATCATATTATTGCTCCAAAGCGGAATCATGCGGGGCATCGTCTATATACAGAAGAGCATATCAAAATTTTGAAATGGTTAATGGACAAAGTTTCTGAGGGTATGATGATTGGACAAGCAGTTCAGTTATTAGAAGGGAATCGGTTGCAGAATAACGTTCAAAAAGAAAATCTTTATGATAAAGAAGTTGTTTTAGTGGACGATATACTACAAGCTTTGTTAAAATTTGATGAAATTACAACTTCTGCATTATTAAACGAAGCTTTTAGTATATATTCAGCAGAAAAAGTCATTACAAGCATCATCCTTCAAGTGACAAACAAATTGTTAGTTTTAAAAAATAATAATGAGATTACAATGTCACAATTCAAATATGTAGTATCATTCTTGCAAACACGTCTAGGTATGGTTTATCATAATGCGTCACTGCATCCTTCCGCACACAAAGTTTTCGTTTTAGAAAATAATATATTAAAAGGATTTATTTTCGCGACGTATTTACGTTTAAAAGGATATCAAGCGATGTATATTGGGACAAGTTTAGATGAAGAAGGTATTATACTAGCCATTGAACAATTACGACCTAAATATTTGTTTATATCTTTTGATGATGAACGAGAACTTGAGAAGGCAGTGAGATTCATTGATTTGTTGCAGGAAAAAAATAAAAACCTTTCTGTTGGTTTTATAGGGAGAAAAGGTGTTGAAGGTCAATTAAATCTTCAAAATGTCCTAATTGGTAATACAAAAGAAGAATGGGATGGATGGTTAAAATTGTCAGAATAGTTGTTCGGAAAGAACCATCTATTTTCTATTTCATATAATAAAAATTAGATTCAATGGTTACGTAGGGAGGGTATGAGATGAGGCTGGAACGTTTAAATTACAATAAGATAAAAATTTTCCTAACATTTGATGATTTATCTGAACGAGGATTAACGAAAGAAGATTTGTGGAGAAACGCACCGAAAGTACAGCAGCTATTCCGTGATATGATGCAAGAAGCGAATAAAGAATTAGGATTTGAAGCGGATGGTCCGATTGCTGTTGAAGTATTTTCTCTACAAGCGCAAGGGATGGTTGTAATTGTAACAAAAGAAAATCACGAAATGGACACAGAAGATGAGTTCCGTGACGAGTTTATTGAAATGCAAGTGACTCTTGATGAAAGTGAGCATATACTTTACGAGTTTGCTACATTGGATGATGTAATCAATTTGTCAAATCGCTTATATAACCTTGGTGTAACTAGCGGAAAGCTGTATACGTGGGATGGGCGTTTTTATCTTTGGATAGAAGAAGAAGATCAATTTCAATTGCTGAAAGCAGATTTTATAGCTATTTTAGCGGAATACGGAAATTCATCTACAGCAACCATTTACCGCATCATGGAATATGGTAAGGAGTTAATGGATTCTCAAGCAGTTGAACAAATATACAATTACTTTGTGAAAAAACAAAACCTCGGCTAATGTAAAGTAGCTTGAGGTTTTATTTTTATCCTGAAAAGAATAGGGAAATCTAAAGTTTTGAAAACTGAGGGGACAAGAAGAATAGCTGATCTATTTGCAAATACCTAATTAATTTTTCTTGGTTAAATATTTATTTTATCGCACTATATTTTGATGAAATTAAAAAATATTTAAATATTTAAGTATTTTACTTCTCTAAAAGCAATAAAAGGACTATAATAATAGTGAAAACGCTTGCAACGTAAAATAGTTTGTATATATTTGTTAGCGTTTTCTATTGCATTCCAAATTTAACGGTGTATACTAGGCAATGAAGGTTTACTAAACAAGTGAAATTACAGGGGGTTTACTTACTATGGTAGCCGAAAAGGGAACTCAAACGAAAACACAACAACAAAGGGAACAACATTTTGAATTGTTGAATTCAACACAAATTGTTATTAATGAAGCATTAGAAAAATTGGGTTATCCAAACGAAGTATATGAATTATTGAAAGAACCAGTTCGTATGATGACGGTGAAGATTCCAGTTCGTATGGATGACGGGACTGTTAAAATATTTACAGGATATCGTGCACAACATAATGATGCTGTTGGTCCAACGAAAGGTGGAATTCGCTTCCATCCAAATGTAACAGAAAATGAAGTGAAAGCACTTTCAATCTGGATGAGTTTAAAATGTGGTATTGTTGATTTACCATATGGTGGAGGTAAAGGTGGAATTATCTGTGACCCACGTGAAATGTCATTCCGTGAGTTAGAAAGATTAAGCCGTGGTTATGTACGAGCAATTAGCCAAATCGTTGGTCCAACAAAAGATATTCCAGCTCCAGACGTATTTACAAACTCACAAATTATGGCATGGATGATGGATGAGTATAGCCGAATTGATGAATTTAATTCACCAGGATTTATTACAGGTAAACCACTTGTATTAGGTGGATCACACGGACGTGAAACAGCGACAGCGAAAGGTGTAACAATTTGTATTCGTGAAGCTGCGAAAAAACGTGACATTGATATTAAAGGTGCACGCGTTGTTGTTCAAGGATTCGGTAATGCGGGTAGTTTCTTAGCTAAATTTATGCATGATGCAGGCGCGAAAGTAATTGCAATTTCAGATGCTTACGGTGCACTACATGATCCGAACGGATTAGATATTGACTACTTGTTAGATCGTCGCGATAGCTTCGGTACCGTAACAAAACTATTTAATAATACAATTTCAAACAAAGAACTGTTAGAACTTGATTGCGACATTTTAGTGCCAGCTGCAATTGAGAACCAAATTACAGAAGAAAATGCTGATAAGATTAAAGCGAAAATTGTAGTTGAAGCTGCAAATGGTCCAACTACATTAGAAGCAACAAAAATCTTAACAGATCGTGGTATTTTACTTGTTCCAGACGTATTAGCAAGTGCTGGTGGCGTTACAGTATCTTACTTTGAGTGGGTACAAAATAACCAAGGTTACTACTGGACTGAGGAAGAAGTAGAACAACGTTTAGAAAAAGTAATGGTAAGATCATTCGATTCAATTTATGAAACATCACAAGTTCGTAAAGTTAACATGCGCTTAGCTGCGTACATGGTTGGTGTTCGTAAAATGGCTGAGGCTAGTCGCTTCAGAGGCTGGGTATAATATATAATGTTTTGAGAAAACGTGATTTCCTTTCGAGGGAATCGCGTTTTTTGTTGAAGTTACTAGTTAGAGGTGTTGAATAGGAACAATGAAATAATGGATCAAGTAGGTTAATTAGAAGAAAGAGTAAAACAATTAGAAAGGGAGCTAGGAAGAACTAAAAATGCTCAGAGAACTAGTGTCATTCGGATTATTGGAGAGGGTCTATTACATTTTGTTTTTGGAGTGTTTGCTGTAGGGCCGATTATCGCTGTAGAATTTGGAATTATTACGTAGATTGGTGAAAAATAGAATAAAAATAAAAAAGAACGCTTGTTCTGTACGAACAAACGTGCTATACTTTCCTTAGATAAACAAAACGGAAATGATTTTAAGGAGAGATAAATGATGAAAATGACAGTAGACCAAAGATTTATGATGCCAGCAGATGTTGTAGAACGAGTGGAAGTTTTACGAAATAAACATAGTAAGCGTGGTACATTATTACAATCAGTAAATAAGTTTTTCGGTTTAGATACGAAAGAAGATTGTATTTGGTTTTACGGTTTTTATGGAGTAGCTGTAAGTATTTTATTATTTATGGTGTTCACATCAAATATTTTCGATACTCTCTTCGCGTAAGAAATATGCTATATGGACATTGCCACCGAATACATATATAAGGAAGAAAGGTAATTTTTTAGAGCGGAGTTGATAGCGATGGCGCTGTTCCCTATAGAGCGCAACTATATTGGATACGGAAGTTCACGACCAGGAATTCCTCTTTCAAAGGTAAGATTTATTGTTAGTCATGATACCGGGAATCCTGGTAGCAATGCGATAGGAAATCGGGATTACTTTAATGAAATACAGCCGAAAGCTTCAGCGCATACATTTATAGATGACAAAACAATATTAGAAATTATTCCGATAAATGAAGTGGCATATCATGTTAGGTATAATGCACCGACTGATAATGATTTGTATGGTTATGATGCGAATAAGGTTGCTATTGGAGTTGAACTTTGTTATGGGGGAGAGATTAACTTTTGGGAAGCGTATAACCGTTTTACATGGTATCACGCTTATTTATGTCAAAATTTCGGTTTGAATCCGAAAAAAGATATTGTGTCACATAAAACACTTGATCCTACTCGGGAAATTGACCCTGAAAATGTATTAGGGCAACAAGGAATAAAATTTCAGCAGTTTTTAGCAGATGTCTATCGGATGTATGTTTCGTTTAGATGACAAATATAAGAAAAATGAATACAATAAAGATAGGTGCCTACTGCTGTAAGTAGGTTTTTTCTTGTTTATATAAATAGAGTAGAGGCAGAAGACTAGGAGTGAATCGAGTATGCAAAAAGAAACAGCTATTATTATTGGAGGCGGCCCATGTGGATTAGCAGCGGCAATTTCGCTACAAAAGGTAGGGATAAATCCATTAGTAATTGAAAAAGGAAACATTGTAAATGCAATTTATAATTATCCAACCCATCAAACATTTTTCTCTTCTAGTGAAAAATTAGAAATTGGTGAAGTTGCTTTCATTACAGAGAACCGTAAACCAGTTCGTAATCAAGCACTTGCATATTATCGTGAAGTAGTAAAACGTAAGTCGGTGCGTGTAAATGCATTTGAACGCGTGGAACAAGTCCAAAAAGATGGTGATGTTTTTAAAGTTGAAACGACGAAGCGTGACGGAAGTAAAAAAATATATGTGGCGAAGTACATTGTTGTAGCGACTGGATATTATGATAATCCGAATTATATGAATGTACCTGGCGAGCAGCTAGAAAAAGTAGCGCATTATTTCAAAGAAGGGCATCCTTATTTTGATCGAGATGTCGTTGTAATAGGTGGTAAAAATTCAAGTGTAGATGCGGCGTTAGAACTTGTTAAATCGGGTGCACGTGTAACGGTGTTATACCGTGGTGGGGAATACTCACCGAGTATTAAGCCATGGATTTTGCCGGAATTTGAGGCATTAGTACGAAATGGAACAATTCAAATGCATTTTCATGCGCATGTAAAAGAAATTACGGAACATACGTTAACATATACAGTAGAGGGTAAGGCGCATACAATTCAAAACGATTTTGTATTTGCTATGACTGGTTACCATCCGGATCACAGCTTCTTAACAAAAATGGGAGTTCGGATTGATGAAGAAACAGGGCGCCCGATTTATACAGAAGACAGTATGGAAACAAACGCTGAAAATATTTTTATTGCAGGTGTAATTGCTGCGGGAAATAATGCAAATGAAATATTTATCGAAAACGGAAGATTCCATGGAGATGCGATTGCGCAAACCATTGCATCAAGACAATAAAAAGAAGCTGTCGAAAACCTCGACAGCTTCTTTTTATTCGTGCATAAACATGTTTTGGATTGTTTCGTGAGAATTTGTATTCTCTAGTGCGACTAGTAATTTAATTCGTGCTTTTTGAGCGTTTAAGCCATATGTGAAAACAATGCCCATATCTTTTAATTGTTTTCCGCCACCTTCATAAGAGTATACGTCTTGAACGATACCGTTGAAGCAACGAGAAACTAATACAACCGGAATTCCTTTGTCTATTAATCGTCCTAGACTAGGGAGTGTTCTTGGAGGTAAATTACCTTGTCCGAGCGCTTCGATAACAATTCCGTCTACTGGTAGTGATTCGATTGCTGATAATAATGTATCATCCATACCTGCGTATGCTTTTAGAACGACAACGTTTTTAGAGATTTGTCGTATTGTATATGTTTCGTGATGCACTAAAGCATGATGGAAAACAACACCACGTTTCGTTACCATACCGATTGGTCCGTATTGCGGGCTTTGGAATGTCGCAACATTACTTGTATGTGTTTTTGTTACATTTGTTGCGCAATGTATTTCATCATTTAATACAACTAGAACGCCCTTTTCAGCAGCTTCATTACTACTAGCAACTTTTACAGCGGATAAGAAGTTGTATAGACCATCAGCACCTAATTCGTTACTAGAACGCATTGCCCCTGTCACAACGATTGGAATAGTTGCTTGCACTGTTAAATCAAGAAAATAAGCTGTCTCTTCTAATGTATCCGTACCATGCGTAATGACTACGCCATGAATATCGTCTTGTTTTGCTCTTTCGTCAATGATGACTTGTAGTTGTAGCATTTCGCTAGGAGTCATATGAGGAGATGGAAGATGGAACACATCTTCAACAATTAAATCAACATCGCCTTCTAAATCAGGAATAAATTTCAAAAGAGGATTTTTTTCGCCTGGTTGTACGACCCCAGTTTCTTTATCTTCCTCCATTGCAATTGTTCCACCTGTGTGTAAAACTAGGATTCTTTTCAATGCTTATACCCCTTTCGAGTTAAAAAATACATTTAGAACATAACATGTTTTGAGTAAATTCGACAATGAAAATGTATAAAAGTACGCTTAGAAAATGACAATAAACTTAATTACTTCATGTGCGTTGCGCGAAGTGGCTATTAGGTGGAGTTTTATTTATATAAATTTATGAAATTAGATGCGTGAGTATAGAGGGGAAAGGAGCGAGTGTTTTGAAAAAAGTGGAGAAAATATTTATTCGTATATTGCTAATTCAATTTATTTGTCTTTCTGTTGTACAGCTACTCTTTATACATAAATCTTCAGTGAAATATTTATCAAAAATTGTTTATTACGAAGGTGTCGTCACGAAAAATAAGACGGAAATTTTAAAGGTGAATAAGTAGTTTTCATTTTCTTCTATGATGGATTATGCTACAATAATTGAGGATTTAATGACGTGAAGCAAACGAGAAGAAGCAGGGGGCGAATACCTGCTTTTCGTTTTGTATTATAAGTAAAAAATGAGGTGTTACAATGGATAAACGAATTTCGATTGCTATAGATGGTCCAGCGGCTGCTGGAAAGAGTACAGTTGCAAAAGTTGTTGCAAAAAAACTTTCATATGTTTACATTGATACAGGTGCAATGTACCGTACTATTACATATGCAGCCCTTGAACAAAAAGTGGATATTGAAAATGAAGAAAAGTTAATGGAAGTTGTAAAAAATGTGAATATTGAATTTCAGCAAGGAGAAAATACGCAACTTGTATTTTTAAATGGACAAGATGTTTCTGAGGTTATTCGTACGCCTGATGTGACGAATCGAGTATCTATAGTGGCAAAACATCGTCTTGTTCGTGAAGAAATGGTACGTCGCCAACAAGAATTAGCTAAAAAAGGCGGTGTAGTAATGGATGGCCGTGACATTGGTACACATGTACTACCAGATGCTGAAGTGAAAATCTTTATGCTTGCTTCTGTAGAAGAAAGAGCGGAAAGAAGACATTTAGAAAATATGAATAAAGGTTTCGATTCTAATTTAGAGCAGTTAAAAGAAGAAATTGCTCAGCGTGATAAATTAGATTCAGAGCGTGAAGTGTCTCCTCTAAAAAAAGCCGATGATGCATTGGAATTAGATACAACTTCTTTATCAATTGAAGAAGTTGTCCAAAAAATTATGGGGATTGTTTCAGGGGTGTTTGCAAAATAAAGAAAGAGGATAATCCTCTTTCTTTTTTGTTTGTTTAGAATTGTAAAGGATAAGTGAATTATGAGTCGCTTGTCTTGACAAATGAGTCGATTTATAAGAAGTTAGTTAGAGAGGAATAAAACTGTCAGAATATATTCGCTATTATATTTCAAAACATACTTTATTCAAGACGATTTTGCTGTATACTATTTATATAGGTTTAATAGATTTTCTTGTAAAATGTATTGAAAATGAGTATGTGATGATAAATTCTTATAACATGCAAATGAAAACATTAGTTTTCATTTCGTATATACATAAAAATGCTTTGTCAATTCTGTAGGGAGGTATTTCCATGGTAGAAAAAATGAATGAAGAAGTTATGAATTCAAAAGAATTACAAGTTGGTGACGTTGTTACAGGTTCTGTAACGAAAGTTGAAGAGAAACAAGTTCTTGTAAATATTGGATACAAAACAGATGGTGTGATTCCAATTAGTGAATTAGCTAACGTTCATATTGAAAAAGCAAGCGATGTTGTAGAATTAGATCAAACTCTTGAATTGAAAATTATTAAATTAGAAGATGATGATCTTGTATTATCTAAGAGAGCTGTTGATGCAGAAAAAGCTTGGGTAGAATTACAAGAGAAATTTACTTCAGGTCATGTATTTGATGTTACTGTAAAGGATATCGTGAATGGTGGTTTAGTTGTGGATCTTGGTGTTCGTGGCTTTATTCCAGCTTCACTTGTAGAAGTGCATTATGTAGAAGATTTTACTGAATATAAAGGGAAAGCGTTAGCGGTGAAAATTGTTGAATTAGACCGTGAAAAAAATCGTGTTATCCTTTCGCATAAAGCGGTAGTAGAACAAGAACTAGATTCTAAGAAAAAAGAAGCGATTTCTTCGTTGAAAGAAGGGGATATCGTAGAGGGAACAGTACAACGATTAACTGATTTTGGTGCATTCGTAAATGTAGGCGGTGTGGACGGTTTAGTTCACATTTCACAAATTTCACACGAACGTGTGGAACAACCTTCTGAAGTATTAGAGCAAGGTCAAAAGGTAAAGGTGAAAGTGTTATCTGTTGATGCAGATACACAGCGTATTTCTTTATCAATTAAGGCGGCTCAGCCAGGACCTTGGGAAAATGTTGCTAGTGAAATAAAAGCTGGAGATATTCGCGAGGGAGTGGTAAAACGTCTTGTTACATTCGGTGCATTCGTTGAAATTTTACCTGGCGTTGAAGGTCTTGTGCATGTATCTCAAATTGCAAATCGTCATGTGAAAAATCCAAATGAAGTACTAGAAATGGGACAGGAAGTAACGGTTAAAGTACTTGAAGTACACGTGGCAGAAAAACGTATTTCTTTAAGCATAAAAGAAGCGCTTGAAGAAAATAATGTAGTAGAAGATTATAGCCAATACGAGCCGAATTCTGATTCTGCAACGTTCCAATTAAGTGATATTATCGGTGAACAACTGAAAAAATTAAAGAAATAAAGAGGGGTACAAGTGGTAAGGGCAAAACGTAAATTAGATCATATTGAATACGCTCTTTCTACTGGACAGTCTCGTACACATGGCTTTCATGACATTGAGTTTGTGCATCAAAGCTTGCCAAACTCAAGTGTTGATAGTGTAACATGTGAAACAAAAATCGGCGAACTTTCACTAAGTTCGCCGATTTTTATCAATGCGATGACTGGTGGTGGTGGAGAGCAAACGTTACATATTAATGAGCAATTAGCATATGTAGCGAAACATCACAAACTTGCAATGGCTGTAGGTTCGCAAATGGCAGCGTTAAAAGATGAAAGTGAGGCGGCCTCTTATAAGATCATCAGAAAGGTAAACCCAAATGGTATTTTCTTTGCTAATTTGGGTAGTGAGGCAACTGTTGAACAGGCAGAGCGTGCCGTTGATATGATTGAAGCAAACGCACTGCAAATTCATTTAAATGTTATACAAGAGTTAACGATGCCTGAAGGAGACCGTGATTTTACGGGGGTACTTCAGCGAATTGAGCAAATTGTTTTAAAGAGCAAAGTTCCTGTCATTGTAAAAGAAGTAGGTTTTGGGATGAGTAAGGAAACGGTGCAACAGTTAGTAAATATAGGGGTTACAGCGGTTGATATCGGCGGACAAGGTGGTACGAACTTTGCTGCTGTTGAAAACGAAAGAAGACAGCGAATGCTTTCTTATTTTAATAACTGGGGCATACAAACAGCTACCTCGATCATTGAAGCATCCTCTACAAATAATAACCTCTCTCTTATTGCATCTGGAGGCATACAAACAGCGCTTGATGTCGCAAAAGCAATCGCATTAGGGGCGAATACAACGGCGTTTGCTGGATACTTTTTACGTATTTTAATGCAGGACGGTGTCGAGAAGTTAATTGATGAAATCGATCTATTCCATACGGATTTGAAATTTATCATGACGGCACTTGGTGCGAAGACGATAGAAGCTTTACAATCTGTACCTCTTGTTGTAAAAGGTGAAACATATCATTGGTTAATGCAGCGTGGTATTGATACTGCGCGTTATAGTAGGAGATAAAAAAATCAACCGCTTGGTTGGTTTTTTTCTTTTTATAAAATGAAGAGGTCAAAAATAAAAGTATTATTATTTCTGAGAATGAGGTAAAGAAAGATTTAATCGCGTATGCTGGACTTATTGAAAGTGGTGCAAATGAAAGGAAAAGTGTTGCCGAGGAATTAATCGCGTATTTTATAGATGCGAATCAAGATGAAGCATATAAAGGTTTAACTGCTTATATAGAATTGTGTAACGAGAGAAAGGATTTTAAATCGGTAACATTAGACGTTAAGATAGATGATACTAAAGAGATCGAAGATAAACAGTATGAATTAACGTATTCAATGATGTATAAAACGAATTATACGAATGGGAAAGCAGAACGAGTGCTAACTTTTCAATATAACTGGTTAGCGATAAAACAAGATAAGAGATTGCTATTTAATGGTCAAAAAAAACAGAAAAAACTTACGATAATTTAGGAGAGGAGGATGTTAACAAAAAAGGAGAAAATATATCTTCAAATAGTAAAAATACAATAGGACGTATTACGTATAATAGTGAAGATGTTAATATCCATGCACGGAATATAAGAGAAGATACAGCGATTTTTGGATATAATCAAAAAGTTGAAATTTCACTAACTTCAAATGTAAGAGAAGGGGGTTCTAGTTCAACAACAGTACAATCGACAATTAAAACGGCGAATATTGCAATCGCAGTCGGGAATAAATTGTATAGGAATCCATTGGTGAATGCAGGAAGTGGAATGGAAGCGCTAATTTTTCCGAGGGAATTAGGAGGAGACAAAAATAACCCATCGGAAGATTTGTATGTAAGTTATTATTTTAATATACCAAATGAAGTGAGTTTAAGTGATGCTTAAGTGGTATTACTTTCTGATCAAGGAAATACCATTGCGAGTAGGAAAATTAAAGAAGAAAAAGAAGATATTACAGGCGTAAAAAAGATATTGAACGAAAGTTAAAAGAAATAGGGGAGTCGCATTATGTACGTGTAGAAGTGAAGAGTAAAGATTCATCTCTTCATACGTATTATGTTGTTACATATCCTAAAAAACAACAGACATAGTTACGATTGATGCCACGTCAAGTAATCGAGTTTATAATGCGAAAACAAAAGAATTATATTATGAATAGAATTTATTAAAATAATTACGCAAAAAGACGGTTTCATACAACGCTGAAACCGTCTTTTTGTATTTTTAGTGCTGATTCTGCTTTCGAGCTTGCTCCGGTGTATCAAGACTTGTTGCACCTGGATATTGAAGTGATTGGTCGCGATCCGATTCAACACGGCGTGACTCTCTTAGTTTTCGTTCTTGGCGATCTTTACCCATAATGAATAGCACCTCCTTACTTAAAAGTGTTGCTGTTATGAGAAAAACTATGCACAAAGAAAAGAAGGATTAAGTTTTATAAAAAGTTCCCATAATGGAAAACATAGGAGGTGTAACGATGGATGGGAGTTCTTTTTATTTTGTGGCTTGGATAGGCTGGATTGTCGTGACGTTTTTTATGAAAAAGGAATCTATTCGCTGGAAGTTAAGTGCTGCTATATTGCTGTTTATTATTTGTTCTCCATTAAATGTAACGATCGCTTCTTTCACGGTATCAGTAAATGCTCTTTTACTTTGTTTTATCTCTTTTGTAGGAATCGTGCAATATTCTATTTGGAAAAAATTACATACCTTACTTTCGGCACTTATTATTGCAATGTTATATACAAGTTTTCATTTGTTAGAAGTATATGATCCGATTTGGATCGTGGTTGATAGGTTGTTTTTGTTAAGTAGTGCTCTTGTGTATGCATCGGTTTTATTACATGGGGATCGCATATTACGATTATGCTCCTTATATATAGGGATGTTACAAGGGGAATTGCTAGTGACACTTATTTTTCGGAAACTAAATTTTCCCTATGATTACGGTAGTTTAGCATTTTTTGATATCGTCGCCGTTTCTACATTATTTATGGCAATTTTATTTTGGATTGCAAAAGCATCAGTATACATGGAACAGTTTAAGCGGAAAACACGTAAAAGAAAGACGAGGGTAATACATGACTGAATATACACCAGCCATTTTATGTGGCGTAATTGCAGGGACAGTAACCAGGGTGTTAATGCTTCGCACAGATACGAGGCAATATCCGACGAGGCTTCATGGAAAAATTATTCATATTGCGATGGGTTTAATTGCAGCGGCTTTAGGAGCGATTGCTATCCCGTCTATTTTGAAAAAAGATTTTTCTGCAATTACATTTCTTACATTAGCAGCGACGCAATTTCGTGATGTGCGCAACATGGAAAGAAATACACTTCAACAATTAGATGGATATGAGCTCGTACCGCGTGGCAATACATACATTGAAGGAATTGCATTAGTATTTGAAAGTCGTAACTATTTGGCGATGTTAACGTCGTTTGTGACAACGTTTGCGTATATAGGATTCCATTCGTGGATTGCCGGGATAATAACTGGTATAATAGCATTTTTTATCTCGAAAATACTAATGTCTGGTAAAAGGCTCCATGATCTTGTAGAGATTGAGCATGTTCCACTCCATTTTGAAGGGGCGGGACTTTATATTGATAATATTTATATTATGAATATTGGATTGCCAGCAAGGCAAGAAGAAATTATGAAATATGGAATGGGCTTTATTTTAAAGCCGAAATCGATCGATGCGATGGTTACAATCGCGAATTTAGGACAACGTCAAGCTATTTTACATGATGTTTCTGTTGCTTTAGGGGTATATAAAGATTCTGGTACACCGGCACTTGTGCCGTTAGCGAAGCGTGATTTAGAGGATGGGAGAGTCGGGATTTTTGTTCTTCCGCAAGATCAAGATGCAGAGAAAGCGATAGGGGTAATTGGAAATGTCCCAACATTAGAGAGTGCTGTTCATATGTCATCGGAAGCTCCGAAGGGAAGGGGAGATAAGAGATGATGTTAGAAAGTGTTATTCTCGCAGTTATTACAACAACGCCGGGAAAATTTGCGGGTGGTGCCCCTTTATTTGTTTGTGAGTCGACAGAGGAACTAGAATTTGTTGCAAATAATTTAGAAGCCATTTTAGATGGTATTGCGCATCGCTTACAAGAGAATGTATATATTATTGTGAAACATTAGCAACGTGTGGTATAATGTGAGGTGTTTTGATACGTTGAGAAATATTCTGGAATGCAAATCCCTTCTTGCACAAAGAAGGGTTTTTTACATAATAAACAGAAGCAAGATGAAAGGATGAAAGTATATGCCGAAACCAGTAATAGCGATAGTAGGCCGCCCGAACGTAGGGAAATCTACTATTTTTAATAGAATTGTTGGAGAAAGAGTTTCAATCGTAGAAGATATTCCAGGTGTAACACGAGACCGTATTTATAGTGCGGGAGAATGGTTAAATCATGAATTTAACATTATTGATACAGGTGGAATTGATATTGGAGACGAGCCGTTCTTGACACAAATTCGTCAACAAGCGGAAGTAGCGATTGATGAAGCAGATGTTATCATTTTTATGACAAATGGTCGCGATGGTGTAACTGCAGCTGATGAAGAAGTTGCTAAAATTTTATATCGTTCGAACAAACCTGTTGTACTTGCGGTAAATAAGGTTGATAATCCAGAAATGCGTAGTGATATTTATGATTTTTATGCATTAGGATTTGGCGAGCCATTCCCAATTTCAGGTACGCACGGTTTAGGACTAGGTGATTTGTTAGATGAGGCTGCGAATCATTTTCCAAAGATTGAAGAAGAAGCGTATGACGATGAAACAATCCGTTTCTCTTTAATTGGACGTCCAAACGTAGGGAAATCATCACTTGTAAATGCACTTCTTGGTCAAGAACGTGTAATTGTAAGTAATGTAGCGGGAACGACACGTGATGCTGTCGATACACCATATAGTAAAGATGGTCAAGATTATGTAATCATCGATACAGCTGGTATGCGTAAAAAAGGAAAAGTATACGAAAGTACAGAAAAGTATAGTGTACTTCGTGCACTTAGAGCGATAGAACGTTCTGACGTTGTCTTAGTCGTTTTAGACGGAGAAGAAGGAATTATTGAGCAAGATAAAAAAATCGCTGGATATGCTCATGATTCAGGACGAGCTGTTATTATCGTCGTAAACAAATGGGATGCAGTTAAGAAAGATGAGAAAACAATGAAAGCATTTGAAGAAAACATTCGTGCTCATTTCCAATTTTTAGATTATGCGCCGATTGTATTCTTATCTGCGAAAACGAAAAAACGTACACAAACATTATTACCGGTTATTAATGAAGTAAATGAAAGCCATAGTATCCGTGTACAAACGAATGTATTAAATGATGTAATTATGGATGCGGTAGCGATGAATCCAACGCCGACTCATAATGGTAGCCGTCTGAAAATCTTCTATGCGACACAGGTTGCGGTAAAACCACCAACATTTGTTGTGTTTGTAAACGATACAGAATTAATGCACTTTTCATATGAGCGCTTCTTAAAGAATCGTTTACGTGAAGCGTTCGGTTTTGTAGGAACGCCGATTCACATTATCGCTAGAGCAAGAGACTAATGGAGAGGATGTGATTTTATGACAAAAATCACAGTAATTGGAGCAGGTAGCTGGGGAACAGCGTTAGCGATGGTATTAGCTGACAATGGGCATGATGTACGTATTTGGGGAAACCGTTCTGAACTCATGGATGAAATTAATACAAAGCATGAGAACAGTAGATATCTTCCAGGGATTACATTGCCAAGCACAATCGTAGCCTACTCTTCTTTAGAAGAAGCATTAGTAGATGTAAACACAGTACTGCTAGTAGTACCGACGAAAGCGTACAGAGACGTATTGCAAGAGATGAAAGAAATTGTTACAGAACCAATTACTTGGATTCATGCAAGTAAAGGAATCGAACCAGGCACGTCAAAACGTATTTCGGAAATGATTGAGGAAGAAATTCCAGAGAACTTGATCAAAGATGTTGTTGTACTGTCTGGACCGAGCCATGCTGAAGAGGTAGGTTTACGTCAAGCGACAACTGTCACGTCCGCAGCTAAACGTATGGAAGCGGCTGAGGGAGTACAGGATTTGTTTATGAATAGCTATTTCCGTGTATATACAAATCCAGATATCGTTGGAGTTGAACTTGGTGGTGCTTTAAAAAATATTATTGCACTAGCTGCCGGAATAACTGACGGACTTGGATTAGGTGATAATGCGAAAGCGGCATTAATGACACGTGGTTTAACGGAAATTGCTCGTTTAGGAAGAAAGATGGGCGGAAATCCACTTACATTTGCTGGCTTAACTGGTATGGGTGACTTAATTGTAACTTGTACAAGTGTGCATAGCCGAAATTGGCGTGCAGGAAATATGCTTGGAAAAGGACACTCTTTAGAAGAAGTGTTAGAAAGCATGGGTATGGTTGTTGAAGGTGTACGAACAACGAAAGCTGCCCATGAGCTGGCAGAGAAAATGGAAGTTGAAATGCCGATTACAGCGGCTTTATATGACGTGTTGTTCAATGAGAATAATGTAAAATATGCAGTAGGCTCATTGATGGGACGTGTTCGAAAACATGAAGTTGAAGCGATACCTGATTTGTTATAAAAAAAGCGGTAGAAGTACATTTCGTACTTCTACCGTTTTTTTATTTTTTATGGGTCTTTTCACCAATTTTTCATTTTTGCATAGGATGAAGAGTAACTTGAGGAGAGGGTGAAAAGAATGGATAACAACATTTTTAGTAACATTGAAAAAGAAGCGAAAGTGAACAAAGAAGATATTTTTAAATTAGCGTCGTCTGTTCAAAATGCGAACTTACGTGATGAGAAAGTGCTTCGCCAATTGATTCATCAAGTTGCTCTAATGGCAGGACGTGAAGTGCCAAAAGAGCAAGAGGATCAAATTGTAAAAGCAATCATTAACAATAATATGCCAGCGGATTTTAGCTCGTTAAGTAAAATGTTTAAAAAGTAAAATATGAGAAACAAAGAGTTTAGAGAATGCATATGATAGTCATGAAAGAATGGGAATAGAGCTGTTAAGGGCATATTTGGTCAACCGAAGCGCGAAATAACGTGCTTCGGTTTTATTATTTTATTTAAATTTTGTTAATTCACGGTAAAATGCAGATTTCTATTTGTTTAAAGATTTTAATTTGTTAAAATAGTATAAAAATAGTTAAAAAGTAAAGGGGTGTATATATGTCGGAAGGGCTTATAAAAATGTGGTTTGCTTTAGGTTCAATTGGATTTATGTTTCTTGCGGTAAGTTTTATTTTATTAAGTAGGCATAAAATGAAGAATAAATTTTTGAAAGGGATTACAGCGTTAGTAGCGTACACCCTCATGATTGTATCTGGAATTGTTATTTTTCTTGTTGTATTTAGTGGTCCTATTGAGCAATAGAGGATGTGTAGTTGATAAATGTTACAAAAGGAACAGTCCATACTAGCATGAAAAGGTGATTGTCAGTGAAAAAAATCTATATTATTTTAATATTTTGTTGCATAAGCATTTTAACAGGGTGTATGTATCCAAAAGAAAATATGAAACAAAATGCTATTCCTTATGAAGATCAGTTACAAGTTGTACAAAAAGCCATTACTACATATAGGGAACAAACTGATGGTTTATTACCAATTAAGACACGTGATATGAGTACACCGATTTATCAGAAGTATCCAATTGACTTTCAAAAAATTGCTCCTCGATACATACAAGAGGCACCAGGGAATGCATATGAAAGTGGTGGCGTATATCAATATGTATTAATAGATGTTGAAACAAATCCAACAGTAAAGTTAATTGATGTTAGGATGGCGGAACAAATTCAAGAAGTGACATTAAAGCTTAAGATGTATCGTGATGAACATCAATATCCACCTTTTAAAAAAGTAATTACAGATGGTGTTTATGAATTGGATTTCAAAAAACTAGGATATAAAGATGTACCACAAGTGACAAGTCCATATTCTGGAAAGGGACTTCCTCTTGTAATCAATGAAAAAGGTGAAGTGTTCGTTGATTATAGAATTGACTTATATGAAGCGTTGAAAAAAAATGAAGGGCAATTTAAGGAAGGGGAAGATATTCGGAATATACTATCGAAAGATTCCCCATTTGTTCCTGCATATTCTTTACCGTATACAGTAAAGGACGGAGAACCAATTTTTTTTAAATCATAAGTCATGAACCTTTCTTTTAGCGAATAAGTTCTAGAAGAAAGGTTTTTTATGTTATACAACTTGCGATGCAAACAAAAGGTATTTTTTAAATAGTCATATGAAATTGGACAAAATTATATGATATATTGTCCGGATTTCTAGAATACCATTATATTATATCAGATATTATAGGCAACGTTAGAGAAGGTATTAGTTGACTATAAATGTGGAATTATTCCCAAAAATTTCGAGGGAGGGAATCACTTGGAAAAGGTAGACATTTTTAAAGATATTGCGGAACGCACAGGCGGTGATATTTATTTTGGAGTTGTAGGAGCTGTTCGAACAGGGAAATCAACGTTTATTAAAAAATTTATGGAACTTGTTGTTATTCCAAATATTGAAAATGAGTCAGACCGTCAAAGAGCGCAGGATGAACTGCCTCAAAGTGCTGCTGGTCGTACAATTATGACGACGGAACCGAAGTTTGTTCCAAACCAAGCGGTTTCTATCGAAGTAGATGAAGGTCTTGAAGTGAATATTCGATTAGTAGATTGTGTTGGATATACAGTTCCAGGAGCAAAAGGCTATGAGGATGAGAACGGCCCGCGCATGATTAATACTCCTTGGTATGAAGAGCCTATTCCATTCCATGAAGCTGCAGAAATTGGAACGCGTAAAGTAATTCAAGAGCACTCAACAATTGGTGTAGTTATTACAACAGATGGAACGATTGGTGAAATTCCAAGGAGAGATTATATAGAGGCAGAAGAACGCGTTGTAAATGAGTTAAAAGAAGTAGGAAAGCCTTTCATTATGATTATCAACACAGTGCAGCCATACCATCCAGATACAGAGCAGTTACGTCAAAGTTTATCTGAAGAATATGATATCCCAGTAATTGCAATGAGTGTTGAGAGTTTAAGAGAAACAGATGTGTATAATGTACTTCGAGAAGCACTATTTGAGTTCCCGGTTTTAGAAGTGAATGTAAACCTTCCAAGCTGGGTTATGGTGCTAAATGAAGGACATTGGTTACGCCAAAGTTATCAAGAAGCAGTTCAAGAGACTGTGAAGGATATAAAACGTCTTCGTGATGTGGATCGTGTCGTTTGGCAGTTTAGTCAATATGAATTTATTGATCGAGCAAGTTTAGCTGGCATTGATATGGGGCAAGGGGTAGCGGAGATTGATTTATATGCACCAGATGAATTATATGATCAAATTTTAAAAGAAGTAGTAGGAGTGGAGATTCGAGGGAAAGATCATTTATTGAAACTTATGCTCGATTTATCTCATGCGAAAACAGAATATGATCAAGTGGCAGATGCTTTACGTATGGTAAAACAAACAGGATATGGAGTAGCGGCGCCTGCGTTAGCTGATATGAGTTTAGATGAACCGGAAATTATTCGTCACGGTTCAAGATTCGGTGTTAAATTAAAGGCTGTTGCCCCGTCTATTCATATGATTAAAGTGGATGTAGAATCAACATTTGAACCGATTATTGGTACTGAAAAACAAAGTGAAGAACTAGTTCGTTATTTGATGCAGGACTTTGAAGATGATCCGCTATCAATCTGGAATTCTGATATATTTGGGCGCTCTCTCAGCTCCATTGTTAGAGAAGGAATTCAAGCGAAGTTATCTCTAATGCCAGAAAACGCTCGATATAAGTTGAAAGAAACGCTAGAAAGAATTATTAATGAAGGATCTGGTGGATTAATTGCGATTATATTATAAGAAAAAAATCCCTCTAATTGTAGAGGGATTTTCTTTCTTTTTGATTATGTAATAGAAAAATAAACAGTCATTATCTAATACTTTGTTGTAATTTGTCAAGTTTCATCAGATTTTCACATTTTAAGAGTAACAATTTCCTTAAAAATATTGAATTATAAAGGAGAATCGTATAATATAGGCGTTGATAATGATTTATCTACATCTTTGTAGTATAGAATTTGCAAAAATTGCCTACAAATGAAAGTAAGACTCATTTTATGATCATTATACAGTCTTATCTTTGGGAGGAGGTGAATGGCATGAACAAGACAGATTTAATCAATGCTGTTGCAGAAGCAAGTTCCCTTTCTAAAAAGGACGCAACAAAAGCAGTGGACGCTGTTTTTGATTCTATCTTAGAAGCTTTAAAACAAGGTGATAAAGTACAACTAATCGGATTCGGTAACTTCGAAGTTCGTGAGCGTGCGGCTCGTAAAGGTCGTAACCCACAAACAGGTGAGGAGATTGAAATCGCTGCAAGTAAAGTACCTGCATTCAAACCTGGTAAAGCGTTAAAAGATGCGGTTAAATAATCCTTACATATTAACAGGGAAGAAGAGTTTCCTTTTTGGAAACTCTTCTTTTTGCTTTTAAAAACATAAATATGCTAGAATGTGTTCGTATCACTTTTAGGTTTTTCGGGAGGGCTAGCGGATGGCAAAAGTTAATTTAGAGCAAATTGAACATGCAGTACGTCTTATTTTAGAGGCAATCGGAGATGACCCAAATCGTGAAGGAGTACTTGATACACCGAAACGTGTTGCGAAAATGTACGCAGAAGTATTCTCGGGCATGCATGAGGATCCAAAAGAGCATTTACATAAAGTGTTCGGAGAAGATCACGAAGAGCTTGTACTAGTAAAAGATATACCATTTTATTCGATGTGTGAGCATCATCTTGTTCCGTTCTATGGAGTTGCTCACGTTGCATATATTCCGCAAGGTGGAAAAGTAACGGGGCTAAGTAAATTAGCTCGTACTGTAGACACAATTGCACGTCGTCCACAATTACAGGAACGTATTACATCAACAGTAGCGAATTCTATTATGGAAGTATTAGAGCCGCATGGTGTAATGGTAATCGTAGAAGCAGAGCATATGTGCATGACAATGCGTGGTGTGAAAAAACCTGGTGCGAAAACAGTGACAACAGCAGTACGTGGCGTGTTAGAAAAAGATGCAGCAGCACGCAATGAGATTTTATCGTTTATTAAGACGAAGTAAAGAAAAGCGGGAAACTGCTTTTCTTTTTTTTTTATGTAAATAAATGATATAGTTTTAGTATGAAAGAGAAAGAATATAAAGGTTACGTGTTACATCCTCCTTTTCTGAAAATGAATGTTTGTAGTTGTTAGAGAAGAAGATAACTCGTATGAATGAAAGCTGTTACTTAATTCGGTGGCAGTTTGGCAGAAGTAGCCAAGTTTTGATTATAGAAAATAGAATGTATGTGTTATAATAAGTTTTATGAATTAGAAAACAAGGGTGATTTTTTGTGTGTGACATCTACGGAGGGTATGCGGATATTAAAGAGAATTTGATGGAGAAATTACGCCATCCTTATTTTATAAACTATATTGAAGAACCATTTATTGATGAAGAAAAAATAGCGCTGTTATATGGCGCATTAAAGAGCGCAAATTTACATAAAGAACAAATTGATCATTATGTAGTAACGATTATGCTTGTACAAATTGCTCTTGATACACATGAAAAAGTATCAAATAAAGCAAATGAAGAGACGAGTGGTTTCCATAAGCGTCGTCAATTGACAGTTCTTGCGGGTGATTATTATAGTGGGCTATACTATTACTTATTGTCAATGAATTGTGATATTGTCTTAATTCGTGCACTTGCTGAAGGAATTAAGGAGATTAATGAACATAAAATTATGTTATATCAAAAAGCACATGTGACGATTGAAGACATAATGGAAAGTATAGTAATGATTGAATCTGCACTTTTGCAAAAAACATGTGATCATTTTCATTTATCCAATTGGAAACCATATATAACTTATGCGTTAGGAAAAAATCGTCTTCAAAAAGAGTGTCAATTGTATGCTGATGAACAAAATTCACCTGTTTTTCAAGCAGTTCAAGCAATCTCATTGGATGATGATAAAAATGTAAAAAAAGTTATTAATGAATGGCTTATGGAAATGAGAAAGCAGGAAAATAATTTTTTAGAAAATCATACAGAAATTAGTGAGATAATTTCTACGTTAAGAGATAAATCAAGAACATAAGCAATTTTACATTGGAAGAAGGTACGAGCATGCAACAATCAAAAGAAGAAAGAGTACATGACGTATTTGAAAAAATTTCTGATAAATACGATGTTATGAATTCTGTAATTAGTTTTCAAAGGCATAAGGCATGGCGCAAAGAGACAATGCGAATTATGGATGTAAAACCTGGGAGTAAAGCACTCGATGTGTGCTGCGGGACGGCAGATTGGACAATTGCGCTAGCGGGAGCTGTAGGAGAAAATGGAAAGGTTTACGGTTTAGACTTTAGCGAAAATATGCTAGCTGTCGGTAAACAAAAAGTAGAAGCTTTAGAGTTAAAGCAAGTAGAACTTATGCATGGAAATGCAATGGAGCTTCCTTTTGAAGATAATACGTTTGATTATGTAACGATTGGCTTTGGTTTACGTAATGTTCCGGATTACATGCAAGTATTGAAAGAAATGACGCGTGTAGTAAAGCCTGGTGGAAAAGTAATTTGTTTAGAAACATCTCAACCAACAATGATAGGTTTTCGTCAAGGGTATATCTTATACTTTAAATATATCATGCCGTTATTTGGAAAGATGTTTGCAAAAAGTTATAAAGAATATTCATGGCTTCAGGAATCTGCTAGTACTTTCCCAGGAATGAAAGAGCTAGCGAATATGTTTGAAAAAGCTGGGCTGGAACATGTGCAAGTGAAACCATTTACTTTTGGTGTAGCAGCTATGCATTTAGGTTTTAAACCAGAATCAAAATAGAAAAAAGACGTTTTAGGTTAAGGTGAACAATATGAAGTTACAACTTATGTACTCTTTTTTACGATCGGATATTAATGTAATAGAAAAAGAATTGAAGAAGACGGTTGCATCCGAGCAACCGTTAGTAGAAGAAGCTGCATTACAGCTTATCGAAGCTGGTGGGAAGCGAATTCGCCCTGTTTTTGTTTTGCTGGCTGGAAAATTTGGTGATTATAAGCTAGATGCAATTAAGCATGTGGCAGTTGCATTAGAACTTATTCATATGGCTTCTCTTGTTCACGATGATGTTATTGATGCCGCGTTTTTACGACGCGGTAGTGCAACAGTGAATGCGAAATGGGGAGATCGTATTGCAATGTATACAGGAGACTACTTGTTTGCGAAGTCTCTTGAATGTATAACGAACATAGAAATTCCAGAGGCACATCAGGCGCTGTCTCATACAATTTTAGAAGTTTGTAAAGGCGAAATTGAACAAATTAAAGATAAATATAACTATGATCAAAATTTAAGAACGTATTTAAGAAGGATAAAACGAAAAACAGCATTGTTAATTGCCGCAAGTTGTCAGTTGGGAGCGATTGCTGCTGGTGCCAATCGTGATACAGTAAATCGTCTATTTTGGTATGGATATTTTGTTGGTATGTCTTATCAAATTATTGATGATATTTTAGATTTCGTATCGACAGAAGAGAAGCTTGGAAAGCCTGCTGGTGGCGATTTATTGCAAGGGAATATTACATTACCTGCTTTATATGCCATGGAAGATCCGGTGCTTCGTGCGAAAATTACATCTGTGCACGAAAATACAACATCAATTGAGATGAAAGAAATTATTGATGATATTAAAGCGAGCGAAGCTATTGATAAAGCATTTTCGTTTAGTGAACGTTATTTACATAAAGCATTAGAAATAATAAAACCACTCCCGCGTGGGCAGGCAAAGTATGCATTACAAAATGTTGCAAAGTATATTGGAAAACGAAAATTTTAGTGTTTTTTCTAAAAAATAAAATAATCTCTCTATTTCAAAACTATTGCACAATTGTGATAAGGGTGTTAATATGTGTGTGGGGATATACAATTACATACATAATTCAGAAGTGGAGAGATTTTTTATGGAAAAAACATTTCTAATGGTAAAACCAGACGGTGTACAACGTGCCTTCATTGGGGAAATTGTAGCTCGTTTTGAGAAAAAGGGCTTTCAATTGGCTGGTGCAAAATTAATGCAAGTCACTCCGGAAATTGCTGGACAACACTACGGTGAGCATAAAGAAAAGCCTTTCTTTGGTGAATTAGTAGACTTTATTACATCTGGACCTGTATTCGCAATGGTATGGCAAGGTGAAGGTGTAGTAGATACAGCTCGCAATATGATGGGTAAAACAAGACCACATGAAGCTGCTCCTGGAACAATTCGTGGAGATTTCGGTGTAACTGTTGCGAAAAACATTATCCACGGTTCTGATTCTTTAGAAAGTGCAGAGCGCGAGATTGCTATTTTCTTTAAGGAAGAAGAATTAGTAGACTACTCAAAATTAATGAATCAATGGATTTACTAATTATTTTAAAATAATTTGTAAACGCTTTAATAACTGTGATAATAGTAAAAAGTGCAAGAAGAATAGGGGTATTCTTCTTGCACTTTTTTTATTTTGATTTGTTACGAAGCTAGAGCTGTTATGATATATTGGTATGTAAAGTAAAAGGTTTACCGTTATGAAAATGATAGAATGATTACAAGTAGGATAAAGCAAGTAGTTGATTTTCTATATAATTTCAATGTTTTCTTATAGAATGATGAAAGGCACAATTGCTACTTTATGTAGCGGGATAAATACATATACGAAAAGAGGAATAACGTATGCGATATATTACAGCTGGTGAATCCCACGGTCCACAACTTACGACAATTGTAGAAGGTGTTCCGGCAGGGTTATCTTTAGTAGCGAATGATATAAATGAAGAATTAGCTAGAAGGCAAAAAGGATACGGACGCGGTAGACGCATGCAAATTGAAAAAGACCAAGTGCAAATCGTAAGCGGTGTTAGGCATGGGAAGTCGATGGGCTCTCCGATTGCGCTCGTTGTTGAAAATCGTGATTTCACCCATTGGACAAAGGTTATGGGTGCAGAACCGTTAACTGAACAAGAAGAGAAAGAAATGAAAAGACAAGTTACGAAGCCGAGACCTGGACATGCTGATTTAAATGGTGCGATTAAATATGGTCATAGAGACATGAGAAATGTATTGGAACGTTCCTCTGCACGTGAAACGACAGTTCGTGTTGCAGCTGGTGCAGTAGCGAAAAAAATATTAGCAGAGTTAGGAATACAAGTTGCAGGACATGTTGTCGAAATTGGTGGTGTGCAGGCAGAAAATATTACATATAACTCTATTGCGGAATTACAAAGTATTACAGAGGCATCTCCTGTACGTTGTTTAGATGAAGAAGCAGGTAAAAAGATGATGCAAGCAATTGATGATGCAAAGGCAAATGGTGATTCTATCGGTGGCATTGTTGAAGTAGTTGTAGAAGGAATGCCAATTGGGGTAGGTAGCTATGTACATTATGATAGAAAATTAGATGCGAAATTAGCAGCGGCAATTATGAGTATTAATGCTTTTAAAGGTGTTGAAGTTGGAATTGGTTTTGAAGCAGCGCATAGACCTGGAAGTGAAGTGCATGATGAAATTCTTTGGGATGAAGTGCAAGGATACAGAAGAAGAACGAACAATGCGGGTGGATTAGAAGGTGGTATGACAACTGGTATGCCGGTTGTTGTGCGCGGTGTGATGAAACCGATACCGACATTATATAAACCTCTTCAAAGTGTCGATATTGACACGAAAGAATCTTTCACAGCGAGTATTGAGCGCTCAGATAGTTGTGCTGTTCCAGCAGCTAGCGTTGTTGCAGAGGCGGTTGTGGCCTGGGAGTTAGCGACAGCCTTAATTGAACAATTTGGATCAGATCGTATGGATCTTATACGTGAAAATATTGAGAAACATAATGAATATGCGAGGGGATTTTAATGGAGAACATACATATTCAAACGAAGTCAAAAGAATATGATGTACATGTTGGAAAAGAGGCGTTGTCACATATAACAACGCTTATTCAAAATATGAAACCGGCTGTATCTAATATAATGATTATTTCCGATGAAGCTGTTGCATCATTACATTTAGAGACAGTTGTGGATGCCTTGCAAGTAGAGCAAAAAGTGTTTTCGTTCGTTGTTCCGAGTGGTGAAAAAGAGAAGTCTTTTGAGAACTTTTATGCAGCACATACGTCTGCTCTTGAAAACAAATTAGATCGAAACTCTTTAATCATTGCACTTGGAGGCGGAATGATAGGAGATTTAGCTGGCTTTGTTGCTGCATCATTCATGCGTGGCATTCGCTTTGTACAAGTTCCGACGACTTTATTAGCTCACGATAGTGCAGTAGGCGGGAAAGTGGCAATTAATCATCCGCTAGGAAAAAATATGATAGGAGCGTTTCATCAGCCAGAAGCGGTTGTATATCATACACCATTTTTACATTCACTTCCTGAAAAAGAGTGGCGCTCAGGTTATGCAGAAGTGATAAAGCATGCTCTTATTGGTGATGTAGAGTTGTATCATTGGTTAAAAGAAGAAGTGCAGACACTAGCTGACCTTCGTGATGAAAAGTTAATTCACATATTAACGAAGGCGATTTCTGTGAAAGCGAATATTGTGGCGCAAGACGAAACAGAAAAAGGTGTACGTGCTCATTTGAATTTTGGGCATACGTTAGGACATGCTCTTGAAAAAGAGTTGGGATATGGAAATATTACTCACGGTGACGGAGTAGCGATTGGAATGTTATTTGCTTTATTTTTAAGTGAGCAAGTGTATAAAGTTGATCTTACTTATGAAGAAATGAAGAAATGGTTCTTGAAATACGGCTATCCAAAAATGCAAAGCGATTTAAATGTAGAGCGTCTCGTTCAATTGATGAAACAAGATAAAAAAGCAAATGCTGGAACAA
This sequence comes from Bacillus cereus group sp. BfR-BA-01310, assembly GCF_022664325.1. Taxonomy (NCBI): domain Bacteria; kingdom Bacillati; phylum Bacillota; class Bacilli; order Caryophanales; family Bacillaceae; genus Bacillus; species Bacillus cereus group sp. BfR-BA-01310. Next base: position 136,586 of record NZ_JAKUHD010000003.1, read on the forward strand.
TTCATATGGTGCTTATGCAGGAATACGGGGTAGTGAATGTCGTATCTATTTCAGATGAGACTGTTCATATTGCGTTAGAGGCATTTCAAAAAGATATGGCCTAAAAGATTATTGCATAGGTATGAAATGCTTATTTAAAGGTATTCTCGTAATGATGACGGTTATGATAAAAGATTACAGTAAGGAACTATAAACCACATTGTAATCCGATTGAATAAAATGACTGGGGGAATAGAAATGAGAGTAAAAGAGCAATTGTTAACTTTGAGAGCATATGTACCTGGGAAAAATATTGAAGAAGTAAAAAGAGAATATGGATTATCAAAAATTGTGAAGTTAGCATCGAATGAAAATCCATTTGGCTGTTCAGCACGTGTGACAGAAGCGTTAACTTCGTTAGCGAATCAATATGCTCTCTATCCAGACGGAGCAGCTTTTGAGCTTCGTGAAAAAGTAGCAGAGCATTTAGGTGTAAAAGCGGAACAACTTTTATTTGGTAGTGGGCTAGATGAAGTCATTCAAATGATTAGTCGTGCTTTGCTACATAATGGAACGAATGTTGTAATGGCGAATCCTACGTTCTCACAATATCATCACCATGCTGTTATTGAAGGAGCGGAAGTTCGTGAAGTACCACTTGCAGATGGCATTCACGATTTAGATGCAATGTTACAGCAAGTAGATGAGAAAACAAAGATTGTATGGATTTGTAACCCGAATAACCCGACAGGTACATATGTAGAAAAACAAAAATTACTTTCATTTTTAGAATCAGTTCCAAAGTCAGTGCTCGTTATTATGGATGAAGCATATTATGAATATGCGGGGGCAGAAGATTATCCGCAAACATTGCCTCTTCTTGAAAAGTATGAAAATCTTATGGTGCTGCGCACATTCTCAAAAGCGTATGGTTTAGCTGCTTTTCGTATCGGATATGCGATTGGTGATGCAAAGCTTATAGGACAGTTAGAGGTAGCGAGGCTACCGTTTAACACATCAACTATCGCACAAGCGGTAGCGGTAGCTGCAATAGAGGATCAACAATTTTTACAAGAGTGCGTAAAGAAAAATACCGAAGGGTTAAATCAATATTATGCATTTTGTAAGGAATATAACGTATTCTATTATCCATCTCAAACGAATTTTATTTTCTTGAAACTCGGTATACCTGGTAATGAAGCTTTTGAACGATTAATGAAAAAAGGATATATCGTTCGTTCTGGTGCAGCATTTGGTATACATGATGGTATTCGTATTACTGTTGGGCTTAAAGAAGAAAATGATGAAATTATTGAATTGCTTACGGAACTTGTAAAAGAACAAGTGAAGAAAGAGGAAACGTATTCTTAATAAATAGTGAAGGCTCCTATTACAGGAGTCTTTTTTATTTGAACTGTAATAAGGGGAGTTGTTTGCACGTTCCAGAAAGAAAACGTTACAATAGAGGTAGACGTATAAGAAGAACTGCTATACATATAAGTTATTTAAAATGTGAGGAGGATACAGTTTGAAACTAGTAGGACGAAAAAATAGTTTGAATGGAGAAATTGTTGTTCCAGGAGATAAATCTATTTCACACCGTGCTGTTATGTTTGGGGCAATAGCGGAAGGAACGACAAGAGTATCTAATTTTTTATTAGGAGAAGATTGTTTAAGTACAATTGCATGTTTTCAAAAACTAGGTGTTAAGATTGAACAGAGTGGTAACGATGTCACGATTTATGGTAAAGGGTTAGAAAATTTACAAGAACCAAAAGAAGTATTAGATGTAGGGAATTCAGGTACGACTATTCGTCTTATGCTTGGTATTTTATCTAATACGCCGTTCCATAGTACTATAATTGGTGATGAATCAATTGGAAAACGTCCTATGAAACGTGTTACAGACCCGCTTAGCAAGATGCATGCTCAAATTGATGGTAGAGAAAATGGACAGTATACCCCTTTATCTATTCGTGGCGGAAGAGTGAAAGGTATACACTATCATGCACCGGTAGCAAGTGCACAAGTGAAATCAGCAGTTTTACTTGCAGGTTTGCAAGGAGAAGGTGTAACTACAGTAACAGAGCCTATGCAGTCTCGTGATCATACTGAAAGAATGTTACGTGCATTCGGTTGTACAGTAGAGGTTAATGAACGGACCGTATCATTACAAGGTGGACAACAACTTAAAGGGACAGAAATAAAAGTCCCAGGAGATATTTCTTCCGCAGCATTTTTCTTAGTAGCTGGTGCAATTGTCCAAAATAGTAAGCTTGTATTGAAAAATGTCGGATTAAATCCAACGAGAACAGGGATTTTAGATGTTTTAACAAAGATGGGTGCACGTATTTCTATCGATAATATTAGAAATGAAGAGTTTGAACCATGTGGGGATATTACGATTGAAACATCGAAGCTAAAAGGAATAGAAATTGGCGGATCTCTTATTCCGAGATTAATTGATGAAATTCCCGTAATCGCTTTATTAGCGACGCAGGCTGAAGGAATTACTGTTATTAAAGATGCTGAAGAGTTAAAAGTGAAAGAAACAAATCGTATCGATACAGTTGTAGATGAACTAGGGAAATTAGGTGCGAAAATTGAAGCTACGCCAGATGGTATGATTATATATGGTAAGCAAGATTTAAAAGGAAATACTGTTAATAGTCACGGCGATCATCGTATAGGGATGATGCTTGCAATCGCGTCCTGTATTGTAAATGGAGAAGTTAAAATAGAAAATAGTGATGCGGTCGCTGTATCTTATCCGAACTTTTTTGAACAATTGGCTGCGCTATAAGAGAAAATGCATGAAGAAGCATACTCATTCTAAAGGTTGCGTTCTTACACCTAGTTGCTTATGATAAATGAACAGAAGAGAATATTTTTTAGAGTTAAAGGAGACGTTTATGCAAAAGTTTGAACAAGCTGTTTCGTATATTGAAAATGGTGAAGCAGAAAAAGGATTACAATTATTAAAAGAACAACTACAAGTTGCTAATGATGAAGAGAAGTATGATATCGCTCGTTACTATCATACACTTGGGTTTATGGATGAGGCGTTAGCAATTATTGAAGATTTACGCTTGTTATATCCAGAAGAAAGTGAATTTACGTTATTTTTAGCAGAGTTATATATTGATTTAGATAAAGAAGATGAAGCTATTGAAGTGCTTCATGATATTCCAGAAAATGATGATCTATATGTTCAATCGCTATTACTTGTTGCGGATTTATTCCAAATGCAAGGTTTTGATGATGTAGCAGAACATAAGCTATTAAAAGCGAAAGAAATAATGCCAGACGAGCCTGTTATTACGTTTGGGTTAGCAGAATTGTATAGTAGTAAAGGAGAAGAGCAAAAGGCAATCACTTATTATGAGTCGTTACTAGCAGAACATAAAGTAATGGGTGGTGTTGTTATTGCACTTCGTCTAGCAGAAACTTTAAGTGCTATTGGGAACTGGGAAGAGGCAATCTCATATTATGAAGCAGGGTTAGAGGAGCAAAAAGATATTCACTCATTATTTGGATATGCCTTCACATTATATCAAGGGGAAGAATATCAAAGAGCAATTGGTGCTTGGCAAGAATTAAAAGAAGTAGACCCTGAGTACGCATCGTTATACATGTATTTAGCGAAAAGCTATGAAAAAGAAGGTATGCTTCAAGAAAGCTATGAAACACTTCACGAAGGAATTAAAGTAGATGAGCTTTCTGTTCCTTTCTATGTAGAATTAGCAAATATTGCAGCGAAATTAGGGAAAATAGCGGAGGCAGAAGAAGTGCTTCAAAAAGCGCTTGAGCTAGATCCGGGACATTTAGGTGCGACATTAAAATATGCGTATATTTTAAAAGAACAAGAGAAATATGAAGAGCTAATTGCAGTTGTAGAGCGAACTATTGATAGCGGAGAGCCTGATACACAGCTACTTTGGGATCTTGCATTTGCAAAAAAACAATTAGAAATGTATTCTGATGCATTAAAACACTATGAAAGTGCATATACTTCTTTTAAGAATCATCCAGATTTCTTGGAAGAGTACGGTTATTTCTTGTTAGAAGAAGGAATGCGAAAAGAGGCGAAAGAAGTATTTACTCAGTTAATACAACTAGACCCGACACAAATTCATATTGAAGAATTGTTATATAATTTAGAGGATTTTTCATAAGTTGGAAGGAAACTGAATGCCGCTTCTTGAATCTAAAAAGAAAAGAGAAAGACAGAGGAGGGACTTAAGCGCTATGAATACCCCTGTTTCTGTAAACGAGAAGAAGGATTTTGTCAAATGGTTTTTGAATAATTACCAACTGAAACAGCGTGAATGTGTATGGATTTTGAATTATCTAATGAGTCACGATCAATTAATGCATAAAGTCCACTTCGTAGAACATGCAAAATTTTGTCCACGTGGCTTAGTAATGTCAGCAAATTGTGTGAAAGATACACCGTTTCACTTTTTTAAACAAAATGTAATGACAACAGATGCAGAAAAGTCGTTTCATGATATTCGTTTGAATCGAGATGAGGATATTTATATTCAACTTAATTTTAAATCGTCGTTCCAAAATGCAAATTATGTAGCTGTGTTAGAAGAAAATCCATATTTGCCAAAGCATATTGAAGTGAATGAAAAAGATCGTTTACTTGCAGAGCGATTTTTAGAAGAAAGTGTATTCTCATTTAGAAGAGAGCGTCTTTTGAAACAAATTGATGAAGCACTGGATAAGCAAGATAAGGAAGCATTTCACAAGTTAACAGCGGAGTTAAAAACTTTATAGAATTTATTTGGATTATACAATTTTTACAAATTTCAGATTCTTTTAAGAAAAACTACCTATTATTAGGTAGTTTTTCTTTTTTTACCTCTTTTAGTATGGTTTAATATATATAAAGTGAAAGTTCTGTTATTTTAAGTGGAGGAGGGGAGAAAAGTGAAATGGATTGTAAAAGATGTGGAACAGTTTGAGCAAGCAAGGGAGTATGTAGATACAGGGATTATACCACTTGTGTCAATTTCGGCAGCAAAAGAAATGAAAATGGTTGTAGAACAAGGTGAGTTTATTGAGGCTTTGAGTATGGAGTTGGAAAGGGAATATAAAGGAAGAGTTCTTTTACTACCCGCATTTACGTATTTAGTAGAAAGCCAAAAGAATGAAAAAGACCGTTTGCAAGAATGGACAGACCATTTGCAAAGGCAAGGTTTTAAGCATATTGCCTATGTGACAAGTGATTTTTCATGGAAAGAAGATATGCAAGAGTTACAAGGGGATTTATTTTGGTTTCCCTCATTGGCGTTAGAACAATTTAGTGATCAAGCGAAGAGAGAAGTCATTCACGCTCATATAAAAAATATAATGGTAATGTTAGAAGAAAAATGGGGAAAGTAATAATAAACAGAAAGTTCTTATTATTATGAGTAGTATGATATTGACCTGTGCATGAGGGTATTATATCATGATAGTGTCCTAGTTTTTATTTTTTATATTATTTTTCACGAGGGGACAATTTCTGATAGAGGGGGGAAATTTTCGTGAGCGAGAAAGAACATCGTGTGTCAAGAAGACAGTTTTTAAATTACACACTTACAGGGGTAGGAGGCTTTATGGCAGCGGGTATTTTAATGCCGATGACGCGATTTGCGCTTGATCCGGTGTTAAGAAAAGAAGCAGGAACGGAGATGGTTGTTGTTGCACAAGTAAAGGATATTACAACAGAGCCGAAGCGTTTCGACTTTAAGGTGAAGCAGGTTGATGGTTGGTACAAGTCTGAAGAACCAAAATCAGCTTGGGTTCATAAAGATGAAAGCGGAGACATTGTTGCGTTCTCTCCAGTATGTAAACATTTAGGATGTACAGTTAACTGGAATTCGGACAAAGCACATCCGAATCAATTCTTTTGCCCGTGTCACGGGGGCCGTTATACAAAAGATGGGATTAACATTAAAGGCACACCGCCCCTTGCTCCGCTTGATGTGTACGAGTCTAAAGTGAAAGATGGAACGCTGTATTTAGGAAAAGCGAAGCCAAGAGGGGGTGGAAAGTAGATGCTAAATAAAATTTATGATTGGGTAGATGAACGATTAGATATTACACCAATATGGCGCGATATCGCTGATCATGAAGTACCTGAACATGTAAACCCGGCACATCACTTTTCTGCATTCGTCTATTGCTTTGGAGGACTTACCTTTTTCGTTACTGTAATTCAAATTTTATCTGGAATGTTTTTGACGATGTATTATGTGCCGGATATTAAAAATGCTTGGGAATCGGTTTACTATTTACAAAATGAAGTTGCTTACGGGCAAATTGTTCGTGGTATGCACCACTGGGGTGCGAGTCTCGTAATTGTAATGATGTTTTTACATACACTCAGAGTTTTCTTCCAAGGTGCGTATAAAAAGCCTCGTGAGTTAAACTGGATTGTTGGTGTTCTTATTTTCTTTGTTATGTTAGGTCTTGGCTTTACCGGATATTTATTACCGTGGGATATGAAAGCGTTATTTGCTACGAAAGTAGGGATTCAAATTGCAGAGCAAACGCCGCTCATTGGTCCTTATATTAAAACATTACTCGCTGGTCATTCCGAAATTGTTGGCGCTCAAACATTAACTCGCTTCTTTGCTATTCACGTCTTCTTCTTACCAGCAGCACTTCTAGGTTTAATGGCCTTCCACTTCATCATGATTCGCAAACAAGGTATTTCCGGTCCGCTATAAGAGATTGCTAAATTAAAGGGGAAAGAACTAAAGGAGGGAGATTATGCATCGCGGCAAAGGGATGAAGTTTGTAGGAGATTCTCGGGTACCAGTAGCTCGGAAACCAAATATTCCAAAAGACTATTCTGAATACCCAGGAAAAACAGAAGCATTTTGGCCGAATTTCTTGTTAAAAGAATGGATGGTTGGTGCAGTTTTTTTAATCGGTTATTTATGTTTAACAGTGGCACATCCGTCACCGCTTGAGAGAATGGCGGATCCAACAGATGCAGGATATATACCACTTCCAGATTGGTATTTCTTATTCTTGTATCAGTTATTAAAGTATTCTTATGCTTCAGGTTCATTTACTGTAATTGGAGCATTTATTATGCCAGGGATTGCGTTTGGAGCATTACTGTTAGCTCCATTTCTTGATCGAGGTCCAGAAAGACGCCCATTGAAGCGTCCTGTAGCAACTGGATTTATGCTTTTAGCAATTGCATCGATTATCTTTTTAACTTGGGAATCTGTAGCACACCACGACTGGGAAGCTGCTAAAAAACAAGGTGCAATTGTAAAAACAACACAAGTTGATAAAAATGATGACGGCTACAAATTAATGCAAAAAAATACTTGTTTAACATGTCATGGTGACAATTTACAAGGTGGTGCAGCAGCACCAGCTCTACAAAACTTAACTTTAAAACCAGAAGAAATCGCTAAAATTGCGAAAGATGGTAAAGGCGCAATGCCTAAAGGTGTATTTAAAGGAACGGATGAAGAGGTGAAAAAGCTTTCGGAATTCGTTGCAAAATATAATAAAAAATAATAGAAAAGCTGACTGCAAATTTTGTAGTCAGCTTTTCTATTTAGTTAGAGGAAGTTTGTTATAATAGAGTAGGATTTAGTGAATGAATTACTTTGCTTGAAAGGTGTTGGACATACAGATTGGTTTACGTGTATGCAATGTTAAGACAGCGCTCAGTGTTATTATTTTTATTGATTGTTAACATATTAGGCACAATTTACGGGTTTATATGGTATGGAAATCAATTAAAAGAAACGTCTCTAATATTTTGGCCGTTTGTGCCAGATAGCCCGATGGCAAGTCTCTTTTTTGTATTTGTTTTAATTGCCTTTTTGAAAAATAAAAACTGGGGATTAATAGAGGCGTTGGCGATTGTTTCTTTAATAAAATATGGCATATGGGCTGTTGTTGTAAATGGAATTATGATTTATGTAAAAGGTCCTATTGGTATTATGGGCTACATGTTAATGCTTTCTCATTTTGCAATGGCTGTGCAGGGAGTACTATACGCTCCGTTTTATCGGATAAAAAAATGGCATTTCGTTGTAGCTGGGATATGGACGTTACATAATGATGCAATCGATTATTTATTTTGGCAAATGCCGAGATATGGAATTATGCATTTGTTTGTAGAGGAGATAGGCTATTTTACGTTTTGGTTAAGTATTGCTGTACTATGTATTACATATTATTATTGCTTACGTGAGCATCGAAAACAGTTTTCTTTATGATGTTAAAATCTAGGGGGAAAAAATGAAGGAAAATAAGATTGGTATAAAAATATTGGATCGGATGATCACTTTAGTTGTTTCATATAGCATAGCATTTTCTATTTTCGCTCTCGCGACAATGGCAGTGGTATATGGAAAGTGGCTATATTATTTTGAAATTGATTTTTTAAACATTCCAGATTTAGCGGATATGACAAAGGATGAAATTAAGAGAAACTATGATGTGCTTATTACATATTTATCTCCGTTTTATGAAGGGGCATTACAATTGCCGACATTAGATATGTCTACAAATGGACGAATTCATTTTGTAGATGTTAAAAACATTTTAGTGAAGATTCAATATATAATGTATGGAACGATTGTAATTGCTGTATTAGGAGGAGCGTATTTATTAAAAAAGAAAAAAGAAAAGTTTTTACTTCACGGATCGATTCTTACAATTATTTTTCCGATAGCTCTTACGTTACCAATTGCCATTAATTTTGAAAAGAGTTTCGTATTATTTCATAAGCTTTTATTTAGCAATGATTATTGGATGTTTGATATTGAAACAGATCCGATTATTTTAATGCTACCAGAAGAATTCTTTATGCATGCTGCATGTGCTATTTTAATATTCATTTTATGTGGTAGTATACTTTTTTATGGTATATATAAATATTTAGTGAGAAAGAAAAAGGTTTCAAAGGAAAAATTCTCTGTGTAAAGAGAATTTTTTTTGTTTCCATAGAGATAATATATTTTTCGGTTTTGTTCTGTTCTATTCTTGTCCAACTCTACATATTTTGTACTAGTAGTTATAGGGGGGACCGGGATGAAGAGAACATTAATTGGACTGATAGCATTTCTAATTTTAATGTTTCCAGTACGGATATATGCTGAGGAGTGGAGTGAACTAACTGGATTGTTAGATGATTCTTTGCAGTTAGTTAAGCGGAATGAAGATGAAAAAGCAATACAAGTATTGAAACGTTTTTCGGAACAGTTTGTATTAAAGGGAAATGAAAAAAGTAAACCAATAAACCCAGATCAATTTAGAGTGATCTCCTTAGCGTATGACAAGGCGATTCAATCTCTCTCGGAGGAAAATGTTGTAGGAAAGCAGACCAAAGTTGATAATATGTTAGCACTACAACTCGCTGTTGATGCACATGTATCGAAATATCAGCCGCTTTGGATGGAAAGAGAAAGAAAGATAATGGATGCTTTTTCTCAAGTGGAAAAAGCGATGAAAAAAGAGGATGATGGACAGTTCCAACAGACGCTAAATACATTTTTAAATGAATTTAATATTATTTATCCGAGTTTAATGATTGCCCTGCCAGAAAACGAAGCGCAGCGGGTAAACGCGCATTTATCTTATTTGGATGAATTTCGTAACGTTATGTTAAAAACGAAAGGTGGACAAATGCAACTAGGAATTATTAAAGGTGATTTGCAAAAAATATTTCATACAGTAAAAAAAGATGAGATTGCTCCCTCTCTCATTTGGTTTATGACAATTACTGGGGGACTTATTCTATTTACTTTAACGTATGTGGGATGGAGAAAATATAAAGGGGAAAGAGAGAAGCGGAAAAGTAACTTGCATTCTAAAAATAGATAATGCGTATAAATAAAGATGCGGATTGTAAGGTTTATTTATTGACAATGATGGAAGAAAAAAATAGAATGAGAAGTACTATAATTAAAACTTCAATGGAGGTTTATGATGTTTTATTTAATTTACTTCGCGATCATTTTGATCATACCGTTGTATGCACAGTCAAAAGTACGTAGTGCCTATAGCAAGTATTCACAAGTTTATTCAACATCAGGTATGACAGGAGCGGAAGTGGCTCGGAAAATTTTAGATGAAAATGGATTGTATAATGTAGCTGTAGAAGAAACGCCAGGTCATTTATCAGATCATTACGATCCAACTGCAAAGACAGTTCGATTATCAACAGATAACTATTATGGACATTCAGTTGCTGGTACAGCAGTAGCAGCACACGAAGTAGGACACGCAATTCAAGATGCGAAAGATTATAACTTCATGCGTGTACGCCATTCGTTAGTGCCAGTTGCTAATTTTGGTTCAAATATGTCTTGGATTTTCGTCCTAATCGGTGTATTTGCACAAATGTCTGGTTTATTGTTACTAGGAATTATTTTAATGGCAGCAGGTGTGATTTTCCAACTTGTTACATTACCAGTTGAGTTTGATGCATCAAAACGCGCAATGCAACAAATTGAAGCACTAGGTATCGTATCGACAGATGAATACGGTCAAGCTCGTAAAGTATTAAATGCGGCAGCATTAACATATGTAGCGGCAGCTGCTGTGGCAGTATTTGAATTATTACGTCTCGTATTAATTTATACTGGTATGCAGCGTAGCGACGATTAAAGACTATCAATTTTGATAGTCTTTTTTTGTTTTGTGGATTGAATCTTATAATACGCTATAAATGGAAATAATAGAGATAATGAGAGGTCTAGAACTAGTAATAATAAATATAAGTGTGTAGTGGTGAAAGAAGGTGACAGAAATAATATATCCAGATCATTTAGTAAAACAAGTGAAGGAGCGTAGCGTTTCGTATCAATTAGAAGGTTTTTTAAGTGGACAAGGCCCTGAAAACCCGAAATTAATGATTGTTGGAGAAGCACCTGGTGAAACAGAAATTTATAATGGCATACCGTTTAGCGGAAAAGCCGGAAAACATTTAATGGAGTTTTTAGAACGTATTCACATCAAAAGGGAAGAAGTGTACATTACGAGTGCGGTTCGAAGTAGACCGTTTAAGTGGCGCGAGAAAAGAGAGCGAAATGGCGAATTAATACAGAAAAAGTATAATAGAACACCGAATCAAGGCGAAATACTTGCACACGCTCCGTTGTTAGATTTTGAATTGGCACATATGGATCCGCCAGTTATCGTTACACTTGGTAATGTTGCGTTAAAACGTTTAGCCGGAAAGAATAAAAAGATTACGGATATTCATGGGCAACTATTAAAGCAGCCGATTCAAAAACTAAAAGATATAGATCATGCAGGGTTTATATGGACTGAAAAAGAATATAAAATTTTTCCTACCTTTCATCCGGCTTCAATTTTTTATAATCGTAGTTTATTGGAGTTAATTTATGAGGATTTAGAGAAGCTGAAGCAATATATAGCAATAAAAAACTAGAAAAGCCATGTGGCTTTTCTAGTTATGTTTAATTATGTAACGGGTTTTTATTTTCATCTAATGTAAATCCTTCGCCGACGACATCGTGTACATCGCTTACAGCAACAAACGCGTGAGGGTCTACAGAAGTAATGATATTTTTTAATTTCACGATTTCATTTTTAGCTACAACACAATATAGTACATTTCGTTCAACTTTTGTATAGGATCCAACAGCTTTTAAAAAGGTTGCTCCGCGCTCCATTTCTGATAAAATTTTTGCAGCAATTTCATCGTTCTTATCAGAAATAATAGTTGCTCCTTTTGCTGCATAGGCTCCTTCTTGCATAAAATCAATGACCTTAGCCCCGATGAAAACAGCAACTAACGTATACATACCTTCACGGTATGATAAATATGTAAGAATAGAGACGACAATAACGACTGCATCAAACATAAACATCGTTTTTCCCATACTCCAGCCAACATATTTGTGAGCTAGCCTTGCGATAATATCAACACCGCCAGTAGTCCCGCCGTATTTAAATATAATTCCAAGGCCGATACCGATAAATGCCCCGGCGAATAAAGCAGCAAGTGTCATATCATTTTGCAAGTTTAAATGTAAGTTGAGTACTTCGTAGCGCTGGAAAATCCATAGGAATAAAGACACGCTAAATGTACCTATTAATGTGTAGAAAAACGTCGTTCGTCCGAGCAACTTCCAACCGATGAAAAATATAGGGATATTTAAAATCAAGTTTGTATAAGAAGGGTCAAGCGAAAATAGAAAATATAATAATAGCGTAATGCCGGTAAATCCACCCTCTGCTAGGTGATTTTCAATATTGATATTCACAATACCGAAAGAAAAAATAGCGGAACCGATTAAAATGAAAATGATATTTCGAATCTTTAAGTTTGCTGTCATATAGAAATCCCCCTAATTATGTATGGATTTGCATTGCTCCGCTTAAACGGTAAAACATAATAAGTTATTTCTAGCTGCTAGTAAAAATAGTAAACGGCGTAAGAGGCCGATTGGTTCGGGCTAATCTTTTGCGAAAAAGCACGCAAAAGAAGTTTCACTTTATTATAGTCTATCCAAAAAAGGGTCGTAAATAGTGATATGAGAGAATAATATTTGTCAAATCGCGATGAATTGGCTAACATGAAAGAGGAAGGATTAGAGGTGAATAGTATGGAAACAAAAACGATGAAAGATATGCAGAAAGAAGTAGATGCATATATTGGTCAATTTAAAGAAGGTTATTTTAGTCCGCTTGCAATGGTGGCCCGTTTAACTGAAGAAATGGGAGAGCTTGCAAGAGAGGTTAATCATTATTATGGTGAGAAACCAAAGAAAACGACTGAGAAAGAACGAAGTATTGAAGAAGAGCTTGGAGATGTATTATTTGTTATGATTTGTATGGCAAATAGTTTAAATATTGATTTAGAAACAGCGCATAACATTGTAATGGATAAATTTAATACACGTGATAAAGATCGCTGGACACGTATTGATGAGGGAGAGAAAGAAGCATGAAAGAAATTAAAGTAATTATCGCCGGACCAAGAGGACGTATGGGACATGAAGCAGTCCTTCTTATGGAAAGAACGGAACATTTCAATTTAGTAGCAGCAATTGACTATAAACATGGCGGAGAGAAAATCTCTGATTTGCCTGGAATGCCTGCGTTAGATGCACCGATTTACGCAGATTTACATACTTGTTTAGATGAAGTGGAAGCAGATGTGTTGTTAGATTTAACAACGCCAGAAGTTGGGAAACAACACGTTACACTTGCAGTTGAGCGTGGACTACGTTCTGTTATTGGTACGACAGGATTTACAGAAGAAGAGCTTAAACATTTAACGGAAACTGCAAAAGAAAAAGAAGTAGGAACGATAATTGCTCCAAACTTTGCGATTGGTGCAGTACTTATGATGAAATTCTCTCAAATGGCAGCGAAGTACTTCCAAGATGTGGAAGTGATTGAGTTACATCACGATCAAAAGTTAGATGCACCATCTGGTACTGCTGTAAAAACAGTAGAATTAATTCGTCAAAACCGCGAGCCAAAGCAGCAAGGTCATCCAAATGAAATCGAACAACTAGAAGGTGCACGTGGTGCAAATGTGGATGGTATTCATATTCATAGCGTACGTTTACCAGGACTTATTGCGCATCAAGAAGTGTTATTTGGCGGAGATGGACAAATGTTAACAGTTCGTCATGATTCATTCAATCGTGCATCATTTATGTCAGGGGTAAAACTATCAATTGAAACAGTAATGAACCTTGATCATCTTGTGTACGGTTTAGAAAATATTATCGACTAAAGGGGAGACAACGGATGAAAATTGCCTTAATCGCACATGACCAAAAGAAAAATGATATGGTTTCGTTTGCATACGCATATAAACCAATTTTCGAGCAACATGAACTTTTTGCAACAGGAACGACAGGACTTCGAATTATGGAGGCAACTGGTTTAGTTGTAACAAGATATCAATCTGGTCCTCTTGGTGGCGATCAAGAAATTGGTGCAATGATTGCAAAAAATGATATGGATATGGTGATTTTTTTCCGGGATCCACTAACAGCGCAGCCACATGAACCGGATGTCAATGCGTTACTTCGTTTATGCGATGTATATGCCATTCCACTAGCAACCAATATGGCAAGTGCTGAAATGCTAATGCATGCATTAGAGCGGGGAGATTTAGATTACCGAAAGTTAAGAAAATGAGGGGAACAATTATGAGTGGATTACATATATTAGCGTTTGGTGCTCATGCCGATGATGTTGAAATCGGCATGGCAGGTACTATTGCAAAATATACGAAGCAAGGATATGAAGTAGGCATTTGCGATTTAACAGAAGCTGACCTTTCTTCAAATGGAACGGTAGAACTGAGGAAAGAAGAAGCGCAGGCTGCAGCTCGTATTATGGGAGTAAACACGAGAATTAATTTGGAGATGCCAGACCGTGGTTTGTATATGAAAGAAGAATATATACGTGAAATTGTAAAGGTTATTCGTACATATAAACCAACGCTAATTTTTGCACCATATTATGAAGATCGTCATCCAGACCATGCGAATTGCGCGAAACTTGTGGAAGAAGCTATCTTTTCAGCAGGAATTCGTAAATATATGCCTGAACTTCCGCCGCATCGTGTAGAGTCTTTTTATAATTATATGATTAATGGTTTTCATAAACCGAATTTTTGTATAGATATTAGTGAGTACCTTTCTAAAAAGGTCGAAGCGTTAGAAGCGTATGAAAGTCAGTTTTCAACAGGGAGTGATGGTGTTAAGACGCCATTAACTGACGGATACGTTGAAACTGTAATTGCTCGCGAGAAGATGTTTGGGAAAGAAGTGGGAGTGAAGTATGCCGAAGGGTTTATGAGTAAGAAGCCGCTTTTATTAAATGCTGATTTAATAGGGGGATGTAAATGAAATTGAAAATAGGTATTACATGTTATCCTTCTGTAGGTGGTTCTGGGGTTGTTGGAACGGAATTAGGAAAACAATTGGCGGAACGTGGGCATGAAATTCACTTTATTACATCGGGTGTACCATTTCGGTTGAATAAAGTGTATCCAAACATTTATTTTCATGAAGTAACAGTAAATCAATATTCGGTATTTCAATATCCACCTTACGATTTAGCATTAGCAAGTAAAATGGCCGAGGTTGCTCAAAGAGAAAATCTGGATATTTTACATGTGCATTATGCAATCCCTCATGCTATTTGTGCATATTTAGCAAAACAAATGATTGGGGAGCGTATTAAAATTGTTACAACCTTACATGGAACAGATATTACTGTGTTAGGTTCCGACCCTTCGTTAAATAATTTAATTCGATTTGGTATTGAACAATCTGATGTTGTTACCGCGGTATCGCATTCGCTAATCGAAGAAACGCATGAGGTTGTAAAACCAGATAAAGAGATTCAGACAGTATACAATTTTATTGATGAACGCGTATATTTTAAGCGTGATATGTATCAGTTAAAAAAGGAATATGGTATACAGGAAACTGAAAAAGTACTAATTCACATTTCAAACTTCCGAAAAGTTAAGCGAGTACAGGATGTTGTTCATTCATTCGCTAAAATTGTTAAGGAAGTGGATGGGAAGTTGCTTCTTGTTGGGGATGGACCAGAATTCTGTACGATTTTACAGTTAGTGAAAAATTTACAGATTGAAGATCGTGTCTTATTCCTAGGAAAGCAAGATAATGTTGCAGAGCTTCTTGCGATGAGCGATTTAATGTTACTTTTATCAGAAAAGGAAAGCTTTGGTCTTGTTTTATTAGAAGCAATGGCGTGTGGCGTGCCTTGTATCGGAACACGGGTTGGAGGTATTCCAGAGGTCATTCAACATGGTGAAACAGGATACATATGTGAAGTTGGAGATACAGACGGCATAGCTAAGCAAGCAATTCAACTACTAAAAAATGAAGAGCTTCACCGTAATATGGGAGAGCGAGCAATGAAATCTGTATATGAGCAGTTTCGTTCAGAAAAAATCGTTTCACAGTATGAGGCGATTTATTATGACATACTAAGGGATGACAAGAATGGAAAGATTTAAAAAAGCTAGTTCAATTATTGCGGCATTAAAACAGCATGGACATGAGGCTTACTTCGTTGGTGGAAGTGTACGTGATCTTATTATCGATAGACCGATTGGAGATATCGATATTGCAACATCAGCTTTACCAGAAGAAGTAATGGCTATTTTTCCAAGACATGTTCCGGTTGGTCTTGAGCATGGAACTGTAATTGTTGTAGAAGATGGTGAACCGTATGAGGTAACAACTTTTCGAACAGAGAGCGAATATGAAGATTTTCGGAGACCTAGTAGTGTTCAATTTGTCCGTTCATTAGAAGAGGATTTAAAACGACGTGATTTCACGATGAATGCAATTGCAATGACAGAAGAAGGCGAAATGATTGACTTATTTGCTGGGCAAGAAGCGATTCGTATGAAAGAAATTGCAACAGTTGGAAATGCTGCAGACCGTTTTCAAGAAGATGCACTGCGAATGATGCGTGGTATTCGATTCGTTAGTACGTTAGGTTTCTCTTTGGAAACAAAGACGAAACAAGCAATTGAAACGTATGGGCATTTGCTCGAACATATTGCAATTGAAAGAATTACAGTAGAATTTGAAAAATTGTTGACTGGTACATATTGTGCGAAGGGGCTTCACGAGTTAGTAGAAACGAAGTTATTTTATCATCTCCCATATTTACAAATGTCAGAAGAACGACTCTTAAAAGCTACGCAGTATAAATGGAATTCATTTGAAACAGACGTTGAGGCGTGGGCATTCTTCTTATATTGTATCGGAGAAGAACATCCCTCTGTCTTTTTACGTCAATGGAAGTTTTCAAATAAAAAAATAAAAGATATTGTAGCCGTTCTATTAGCAATCCGTTCTAGAAAGAAGGCGGAATGGAATGCGGTCTTTCTTTATAAAACTGGGATGCACATCGCAGTAATGGCAGAAAGAGTATATGAAGCGATAATAGAAAGTTATGATAGTTCAGCTGTTAAACAAGTGGAAACATTATTTGAGTCATTACCGATAAAGAGTCGCCAAGAAATGAATGTGACAGGAAATGATTTATTAATTTGGGCAGATAAAAAGCCAGGCCCTTGGGTTGCCGAAATGCTTCAAAAAATTGAAGAATCTATCGTAGAAGGAAACTTAGCTAACGAGAATGAGAATGTAAGGGAGTGGCTGCAAAGATGCAATCTACTATAAGAAAGCAGTTATTGCAAGTTTTTTCTGAAGCAGATGGTGAATTTGTATCTGGTCAAACACTTAGTGATAAACTTGGTTGTTCGAGAACCGCTGTATGGAAGCATATGGAGGATCTTCGTAATGAAGGGTATGAACTGGAAGCCGTGCGCCGTTTAGGTTATCGGATTGCTAGTAAACCAGATAAAGTAACTGCTAACGAGATTCAATTAGGATTACAAACAGAGCGTATCGGTAGAATAATTTATTTTGAAGAATCAGTTGAATCTACTCAGCATATTGCAGCAAGACTTGCTCATGAAGGAGCAGAAGAGGGAACAATTGTCGTTGCAGAAGAACAAACTGCAGGTAGAGGACGTTTAAGTAGAAAATGGTATTCTCCAAAAGGCACAGGGATTTGGATGAGTATTATTTTGCGTCCATCTATTCCAGTTCATCAGGCACCTCAACTTACTTTATTAGCAGCTGTTAGCGTAGCGCAAGCAATTGAAAAATGTGCCGGTGTAAATGTAGGTATAAAATGGCCAAATGACATATTAATTCAAGGGAAAAAAGCTGTCGGTATACTAACGGAAATGCAAGCTGATCCGGATAAAATTAATGCTATTATTATGGGGATTGGCATTAATGCAAATCAGAAACAAGAACATTTTGATGAGGAAATTCAGCAAATTGCAACTTCGTTAGCAATTGAGTCGGGTAAGCCGATTGTTCGTGCGGAACTTATGCAACAAATTTTCTTACAACTAGAGAAATTGTATGAAGAGTATTTAAGAAATGGCTTCTCTGTTATTAAAATTCTTTGGGAAAGTTACGCAGTGAGTATCGGAAAAGAAATTACAGCTCGAACGATGAAGGAAACGATTACTGGGATAGCAAAAGGGATTACGGACGATGGTGTATTGCTACTTGAGGATCATCAAGGACAAATGCATCACATTCATTCTGCTGATATAGAAATTAAGTAAAAGAAGTTCCAATTTGGAACTTCTTTTACTTATCGGACATTTGTAAACTTCACAGACCGTAATGAAAGTAGAAAATTATTTTTTCGAAAAAGTGTAGCAATTCCTTTTCTTAGTTTGCTATAATTAGTTCGAATATGGGCAGTATCAAAGCGAACTGCACCATTATTTAAAGCAGTATGAAAAAATAATAATTTGGATTCTGCCTTGATCCAATAACGGACTGGGACAGAGGGATGAATAATGCCGACTAACACACAACCCTTCTGCCCTTTTATGGCCAGAGGGGTTTTTTATATGATTTCGGCCATCTCCTCTCTCCTGCATAAAGGAGGAGTAGTTTTTGAAAACAAAAACAGATTTTTTGAAAATGAAAGAGCAAGGTGAGCCGATTACAATGCTAACGGCGTATGATTATCCATCTGCTAAATTAGCAGAAGAGGCTGAAGTTGATATGATTTTAGTTGGGGATTCTCTTGGGATGGTTGTACTTGGATATGATTCAACGGTTCCAGTAACAGTAGAGGATATGATCCATCATACGAAAGCTGTACACCGCGGAGCGAAAGAGACGTTTATTGTAACTGATATGCCATTTATGTCTTATCACGTATCATTGCAAGATACGATGATTAATGCACGCCGCATCGTTCAAGAGAGCGGGGCACATGCATTAAAAGTAGAAGGTGCTGGAGAAGTTATATCGACTATTCACTACTTAACGAATGCGGGAATTCCTGTCGTGGCACATTTAGGTTTAACTCCTCAATCTGTAGGAGTTCTAGGTGGGTATAAAGTACAAGGAAAAGATGCTGAAAGTGCAAAGAAATTAATAGAAGATGCAAAGAAATGTGAGGAAGCTGGTGCGATAGCGCTTGTGTTAGAGTGTGTGCCAATGCAGTTAGCAGAACTTATTTCAGAGCAATTAACAATTCCTACAATCGGAATTGGAGCAGGACGGAAAGTAGATGGGCAAGTACTTGTTTATCATGATCTTATCTCGTATGGCGTAAAACGTGTTCCGAAATTTGTGAAGCAATATACGTCTGTTCAAGAGGAGATTGTGCGAGGGATTTCGCAATACGTTGCTGAAGTAAAGACAGGGCAATTTCCTGAAGAAAAACATTCGTTCACAATGAAAGAGGAAGAATGCTTAGCGTTATACGGGGGAAAACAATAATGAAAATCATAACTACAGTGCAAGAGATGCAGCAAATTACGAGCGAACTTCGTGCAAGTGGAAAAAGTATTGGCTTTGTTCCAACGATGGGGTATTTACATGAAGGGCATGCTACTTTATTACGTAAGGCAAGAGGAGAAAATGAAATTGTAGTTTTAAGTGTATTTGTAAATCCATTGCAATTTGGACCAAATGAAGATTTAGATCGATACCCTCGTGATATTGATAGAGACGAAAGTGTAGCGAAAGAAAATGGTGTTGACTATTTATTTTATCCGAGTGTAGAAGAGATGTATCCAGCAGAACAAACAACAACAGTAGAGGTTGTGAAGCGTACGGACGTATTATGCGGCAAACAAAGACCTGGTCATTTTGCTGGTGTTGCTACTGTACTAATGAAACTATTTAATATTACAGCGCCAACTCGTGCTTATTTTGGTATGAAAGATGCACAGCAAGTTGCTGTAATTGAAGGGTTTGTAACTGATTTTAATATTCCAGTTACGATTGTACCAGTTGATATTGTAAGGGAAGAGAATGGATTAGCGAAAAGTTCTCGTAATGTGTATTTATCACAAGAAGAACGTGAAGAGGCTCCTCATTTATACCGCAGTCTATGTATAGCGAAGGAACGAATTGAGGCAGGCGAACACAATCCAGAAATCATTATGAATCTTGTGAAAGAGCATATTGAGAAGTATACGAAAGGCACTGTAGATTATGCTGATTTATATGCATATCCTTCATTGACAGCAATAGATAAAATTGAAGGACGAATCATTTTAGCAATTGCAGTTAAGTTTGAAAATGTACGATTAATTGACAATATAACATTAATGGGGAAATAGGGGGAGCAGCTATGTTTCGCACAATGATGAGAGCAAAGTTACATCGCGCAACTGTAACGGAAGCAAATTTAAATTATGTAGGTAGTATTACAATTGATGAAGATTTAATGGATGCGGTAAATATTATAGAAAATGAAAAAGTACAAATTGTAAATAATAACAATGGAGCTCGATTAGAGACATATGTTATTAAAGGAGAACGCGGTAGCGGCGTTGTTTGTTTAAACGGTGCAGCTGCAAGGCTTGTACAACCAGGTGATAAAGTTATTATTATTTGCTATGGTTTAGTGGCAGAAGAAAATGTTCATAAACAAGAACCGAAAATTGCAGTACTAGACGATCATAATCAAATTATTGAAATGTTAGGTGCTGAAAAAGCTGGCACGATATTATAAGTAGGAAAGCTATCTCTATTAAGGAGATAGCTTTTTTCTGTATCTTTTCATTAAGATGAGATAAAACGTGGTATAGTAACAATATATGAATTTTGTTGTTTGAAAGGTAAGAAATTGAGGTGTTACATATATGAGTAAGCGTTATGTCGTTGTTGATTTAGAGACGACAGGGAACTCCTGGAAAGATGGGAAGGATAAAATCACCCAAATTGCAGCTGTTGTAGTAGAAGATGGAGAGATATTAGAAATTTTCTCATCTTTTGTTAACCCGAAGAGAGAGATTCCCCTATTTATTACAGAATTAACAGGGATTGATGAAGATCTAGTAAAACAAGCCCCGTTATTCCGAGATGTAGCCCCGATGATTGTTGAGCTATTACAAGGTGCGGCTTTCGTTGCGCATAATGTTCACTTTGATTGGAATTTTTTAAATGAAGAATTAAGGCAGGCTGGATATACAGAAGTACATTGTCCTAAAATCGATACAGTTGAATTGGCGCAAATTCTTTTGCCGACAGCCGATAGTTATAAATTACGTGATTTAGCCAAGAAACATGAATTAGAGCACGATCAACCGCATCGTGCGGATAGTGATGCTCTTGCAACAGCGGAGTTGTTTTTACAATTTTTAAATGAAATTGAAAATTTACCACTTGTCACATTACAATCGCTTTATGAATTAAGTGATGTTTTCCAAAGTGATATAGCTGATGTGCTTTCTGAAAATATTTTAAAGAAAATGATGCATGGTAAAGAAGAGGCAGAGGGGTATGAAGTGTATCGAAATATTGCACTTCGAAAGCGGAATTATTCCTTAAGTCTAAGTGAAACATGCTCATCTAAATTTGATGCTTTCTTACATAAGACAATGGATAAACTTGAATTAAACATGCCAAAGTTTGAAAAAAGAGAAAGCCAACAGCTTATGATGAAGGAAATATATACAGCTTTAAGAGACTCCAGGTTTTCACTTATTGAGGCAGGAACAGGTACGGGGAAGACTCTTGCATATTTACTTCCAAGTATTTATTTTGCAAGGAAAAAAGAAGAACCTGTCATTATAAGTACACAAACTGTACAACTGCAACAACAAATACTTGAAAAAGAAATTCCGTTATTACAAAAAATAATGCCATTTTCATTTGAGGTGGCTCTTCTGAAAGGAAGAAAGCACTATCTTTGTTTACATAAATTTGAATATGCTTTGCAAGAGGAAGAGAAAAATTATGATATGGCGCTTACGAAGGCGAAAATTTTAGTGTGGTTACTGCAAACTGAAACTGGCGATCGTGATGAATTAAATATTCCTGAGGGCGGAAAATTGCTGTGGAATCGTATTTGCAGTGATGCATATAGTCCAGGCGGAATGCAAAGTAACTGGTTTAGTCGTTGTTTTTATCAGCGAGCGAAGAATAACGCATTATTTGCAGATATTGTTATTACAAATCATGCGTTATTATTTCAAGATTTTTCAAGTGAAGAGCCACTGTTTGCTTCATATGAACATATTATTTTTGATGAAGCTCATCATATTGAAGAAGCGGCTAGTAGAACATTAGGTGAACAGTTCTCATGTATGTATTTTCAATTAGTTCTATCTCGTCTTGGTACGCTAGAAACAGATGATGTGCTGTCCAAAGTATATAAAATGATGAAAAAATCAGAGCAAGCCTCTCGTTCGATTTTTCGTATGATGAGTCATAGTTTGAAGGAACTGAAGTTTGATGCTGATGAACTATTCCAAATGTTACGTGCTTTCATATTTAAACAAACAAAGCAAGAACAAGGAGCGAGTAATATGCCGCTCGTTTATCGATATAACACGGAAGTGGAGCACGGTAAGTTATGGGATAGTATTACTGAATTAACAAATCGTTTTGTATATGAGTTAAGAAAATTAGTGACTACACTTGAGAAACAAGTTGATATACTGCAAAGTAAATTAGAGTGGGAGATGCATGTTGTTACAGGTGAATTTATGCATCTAATTGAGTTGTTGAGAAAGATGGCACAAGCTTTACAATTACTCATATTAGAAAAAAATTCATACGTGACATGGATGGAGACCGAAACGAAGGGGACGATTCATTCAACAGTTTTATATGCGCAGCCTGTTCATATTGGTGAAAGATTTGCTGATGAATTTTTAACGCGAAAAAAGAGTGTTATTTTCACATCAGCAACGCTAACAGTTAACGATACATTCGACTATATAAAAGAGGAGCTAGGCTTACATGACTTTGCTCCAAATACATTAAAGGTTCCGTCGCCGTTTCATTTTGAAGAACAAATGAAATTAATGGTTTCAACGGATGTACCTTTTATTAAGCAAGTTAGTAATGAGGACTATATTGAATCCGTATCGGAACATATTGCAAAAATAGCGAAGACTACAAAAGGTAGAATGCTCGTTTTATTCACTTCGTATGAAATGTTAAAAGAAGCGTATACGCATTTGAAAAACGATGATGCATTAGAAGGATATTTATTGCTAACACAAAGTGTGAATAATAGAAGTCGAAGTCGCTTAATCCGTAAATTTCAGGAGTTTGACAAATCGATTTTGTTAGGAACAAGCAGTTTTTGGGAAGGGATAGATATTCCAGGAGATGCCTTGAGTTGTCTTGTTATTGTCCGTCTCCCATTCACACCTCCTCATCAGCCAATGATAGAAGCAAAAGGTGAGTGGCTAAAAAATCAAGGAGAAGACGTATTCGCTAAGTTAGCGCTCCCGCAAGCGATATTACGTTTCAAACAAGGATTTGGTCGTCTTATTAGAACAAATACAGATACAGGAACGGTATTTGTGTTAGATCGTCGCTTGACAAGCTCTTCCTATGGAAAACGATTCTTACAATCAATCCCGACTGTCCCACTCTATGAAGGACCGTTAGAAGAATTGTTAGAGCAATTAGAGGAACGGCCAAATAAATAAAAATTGGAAGAAAAATACGCCTGAAGTACATTTAAACTTCAGGCGTAAAAAATGTGGGTAGGAGGAATTTTATTTTTCTTACTTCTTGTATACAAAATGTATTGCTTTTCGGTTTGAAACCTTTTTTTGCTGTACATGTCCTGCTATAATAGATGGGTGATGAAGCAGGGGTTGTAAAGAATGTACTCTTATTGTAACCGCATTGCGTTCTTCTATAATTAGAAATTTTTGTGTAACGGAGGAGTTTTTTCATGGAGAAGAAAATTGAAGTACTATCAACGACGCGTATTAAATATTCGTCTGATTTGTATAAAATTGTTGATAGCTTGAATCGTACGTTAAAAGAGCAAGACCTCATGTTCGGATTAGCATTAGACGAAAAAGACAAAGAAACAGCTGTATTTACGATTTACAGAACGTAGTGATACAATGAAAAAGTGGATCTTTGCAATCATTATCGTTATCGTTGCTAGTGGAATATATGGGGCATATGTTTATAATAAAGCGATGGAAAATAAAATTCCAAAAGAATCAAAGGTTGTAGAAATTGCAAAAGAAAAGGCAAAACTTACAAAGGTAAAATCTGTTGATTATTTTAATGGAAAATCTTCATATACCGTCGTACAAGGTACAGATGAAAAAGGAGAACAAATCATTGTTTGGGTGCCTGAGAAAAAAGGAGATACTATAGTAAGAAAAAAGAGCGAAGGTATTTCTGAAAAAGAAGCTATACAAAGAACGGCTGAACAGGTCGATGATGGAAGTAAAGAATCAAAAAGCAAACCGAAAGAAATCTTAAAAGCAAAATTAGGCGTTGAAAATAATATACCATTATGGGAAGTTACATATATTGATGATGAAAATCGTTATAGTTACTACTATCTTGAATTTAAAGATGGCAAGTTTTTACGACGATATAGCATTGAAAAATAGATGTAGGGGGAACAGCAAATGAAATTAGCAAAGCGAGTAGCTGCTTTAACACCGTCTTCAACTTTAGAAATTACAGCAAAGGCACAAGCATTAAAAGCGGAAGGTCATGATGTAATTGCATTAGGGGCAGGAGAACCTGACTTTAATACGCCAGAACATATTATGGAAGCCGCACATAGAGCGATGTTAGAAGGACATACGAAATATACACCAACAGGTGGATTACAATCGTTAAAACAAGAAATCGTTAAGAAATTTACTCGCGATCAAGGGATAGCGTATGATCCATCTGAAATTATTGTATGTAATGGTGCCAAGCATGCATTATATACATTATTCCAAGTGTTACTTGATGAAGGAGATGAAGTTATCATCCCAACTCCTTATTGGGTAAGTTATCCTGAGCAAGTAAAGCTTGCTGGTGGTAAGCCAGTTTATGTAGAAGGTCTAGAAGACAATGAGTACAAAATTACAGCAAAGCAGCTGCGTGAGGCAATTACAGAGAAAACGAAAGCAGTTATTATTAATTCACCGAGCAATCCAACAGGAATGATTTACAGCAAAGAAGAATTACAACAGCTTGGAGAAGTATGTTTAGAACATGATATCTTAATCGTTTCTGATGAAATTTATGAAAAATTAATTTATGGTGATGCAGAATATACTTCAATTGCCCAGCTTTCTAATGCATTAAAAGAACAAACACTTATTATTAATGGTGTATCTAAATCTCATTCTATGACAGGGTGGCGTATTGGATATGCAGCAGGAAATAAGCAGCTTATTAAAGCGATGACGAACTTAGCGAGTCATAGTACGTCAAACCCTACTTCAATTGCTCAATACGGTGCAATTGCTGCATATGCAGGCTCACAAGAACCTGTAGAAACGATGCGTCAAGCATTTGAAGAAAGATTGAACATTATTTATGATAAATTAATTCAAATTCCTGGTTTCACTTGCATCAAACCACAAGGTGCATTTTACTTATTCCCAAATGTAAAAGAAGCTGTAGCGTTAACTGGATATGAGACAGTTGATGACTGGGCAAAGGCATTATTAGAAGAGGAAAAAGTGGCTCTTGTTCCAGGGACAGGATTTGGTGCACCAAATAACGTTCGACTATCGTATGCGACATCTCTTGAGCAAGTAGAGAAAGCATTGGAACGAATTCATACATTTATGAAAAGTAAAGTGCAGGCTTAATCGGCTGTTCCTTGTCTTAAACACAAAAAAACCTCCCTACATATAGGGAGGTTTTTTGACGAATTGTGGCAAAAAGAAATAGCTAAAGGTGTGTTATACTAGAGAGCGAGGTGTTTGGTGATGAAAAAGAAAATGATGTTACAATGGTTTGAACAGGGAAGCATAGCGATTCCTAAATTGCTTATGATGCATTATAAAAAGCTAGGTTTAAATGAAACGGAATTTATGGTGGTACTTCATGTACACACATTTTTAGAATCAGGTAATTCGTTCCCGACTCCTTCAGAGATTTCAGAACGGATGACGATAACAGAAATGAAATGTATGGAAGTGATTCAGACATTAATTCAAAAAGGTTTTTTAGCACTAGAAGGTGGACAAAGATCTGAAGCGATGATGTGTGAAAGTTATTCTTTACAACCACTATGGGAAAAAATATTGCACTTTTTAATGAATGAATCTATAGAAGAAGAGCAACAAGAAAAAAAACAAATTCAAGTAAATTTATATACAGTATTTGAAAAAGAATTTGGAAGACCACTTTCGCCGTTTGAATGTGAAACATTGGGAATGTGGGAAGATCAAGATCAACATCATCCGAATTTAATTCAAGCGGCTCTTCGGGAAGCTGTTATGAGTGGTAAACTTAATTTCAGGTATATTGATCGCATCTTATTTGAGTGGAAAAAGAATGGAATTAAAACGGTGGATCAAGCGCAAAATCAAGGCCAGAAATTTAGAGCGAATCAACAACGCACACAACAAACGACAAAACAAGAGACGAAATTTACTGGGAAAGTGCCTTTTTATAATTGGTTGGAGCAGTAATGTAGGAGGAAAGATATGTTGAACAAAACGCAAATTCGTTATTGTCTAGATACAATGGCGGATATGTATCCAGATGCGCATTGTGAATTAATTCATGATAATCCATTTGAACTTGTAATCGCAGTGGCATTATCTGCGCAATGCACAGATGTACTTGTAAATAAAGTGACGAAAAACTTATTTCAAAAATATAAAACACCAGAAGATTATTTAAGTGTGTCTTTAGAAGAATTACAACAAGATATACGTTCAATTGGATTGTATAGAAACAAGGCAAAAAACATTCAAAAATTATGTCAAATGTTACTTGATGATTATAACGGAAAAGTTCCAGAAGACCGTGACGAGCTGACGAACTTACCAGGTGTAGGGAGAAAGACAGCGAATGTAGTTGTTTCAGTTGCGTTTGGGATTCCAGCAATTGCTGTTGATACGCATGTAGAGAGAGTGAGTAAGCGCTTAGCGATTTGCAGATGGAAAGATTCAGTTTTAGAGGTGGAAAAAACGTTGATGAAGAAAATTCCAATGGATGAATGGGGAGTGACGCATCATCGTATGATATTCTTTGGACGTTATCATTGTAAAGCGCAACGTCCACAATGTGAAAAGTGCCCGCTATTAGATGTATGCCGTGAAGGGAAAAAGCGGATGAAGGGGAAATAAGGGATGGAGAGAGTTGTAGAAGTACCGAAAACGTTTCGATATTTACCATTTTTTGAAGAGGATGTAAAATCGATTACGTATCATACTGATCAATCTTTTGAAGAAATAATACAAAATATTTATTTTATATTTGATATAGAAAAGCAGTATGAGCCATGGAATGAACTTGAAAAAAGTATTCCAGCGGTGTTAAATACATGGAAAACGAAACAAGACGAAATTGCTACGCTATTTCGAAACAGAAAAAAACAAGAAGCTGAGGGACCGATGATTCTTTTTGCAGCTCACTTGCTATCGGTTGTATATTGGCTAAATGAGCAACCTGTTCATGGTTTGAATGAAATGCAAGTAAATATGAATAAATTAGAAGTACAACCTGTTAATTTTATGGAGCGATATTCATTTATTATCAAGAAACCGAGTAATTATCATTCTTATATTCAATTAGCACAGTTGTATATCGAAATAGAGAAGCTACATGTAAAGAAAATCATAACAAAAAAGAAGTCCATTTCTCGTTAGGAGAAATGGACTTCTTTTATTATGATTCTGTTGTAACAACATTTCCGTCTGCGTGCGGAGTAGTATCTCCTCCGCTATGCGGTTGTTCTTGTTGGTGATTCTGTTGTTCCTGTTGTTTACGCTCTTCTTCAGCTTTTTTTCTAGCTTCTTCCTCAGCTTTTTTCTGAGCCTCTTGTTGTTTACGCTGCTCTTCTTCAGCTTTCTTCTGAGCTTCTTCTTGTTGTTTGCGTTGTTGCTCTTGTTGTTGTTGTTGTTGTTGTTGTTGTTGTTCTTGTTGTTTACGTTGTTCTTCTTCAGCCTTTTTCTTAGCTTCTTCTTGTTTTACCTTATCTTCATTGGCCTTTTTCTGGGCGTCTTCTTCAGCTTTTTTCTTAGCGTCTTCTTCAGCCTTTTTCTTAGCCTCTTCCTCAGCTGTTTTCGCGTCTGGAGTTCCTCCAGGAGCGGTAAAGGATGCACCGACTGCAGGGCTTGTTCCAGTACCTTTTTTCGCTACTACAGAGAAGCTGTAAGTAACACCTGGTTTAATGCCTCCGAGGGTAGCTGTTGTACCACTTACTGATAAGCTACCACTAGTACCGTCAGTAGCTTTATAGCTTGCGGCATACGCATCAACCTCTGATGGTCCAGACCAGTTTAGTGTAACTGTGCTAGCACCATCGAAAGTGACATTAAGGCCACTAGGTGAATCTACTTTAATTTCTTTAATTGCATCTTTTTTCGCACCTTTTACGTATAACTCGCCGTTTATTTCTTGTACAGAAGAAGGACGTTCGAAACGAGATTTATCTGTAGCGAATTTGCTCATCATTACTTGGAACATTTGTTGCGCAATTCTAGTAGAACGATCGCCGATGTAATTTTCTGAGCTATCCTTTTCGTAACCAGTCCAAACAGCCATTGTATATTGTGGTGTATATCCTGCGAACCAACTATCTCGGTTGGCATCAGCTGGAATATCGTATTTTTTAATAACAGATTTATCAAAGTTTTGTGTTCCTGTTTTACCAGCAACATCAAAACCGGGAACATAAGCCGTTGGGCCAGTACCACCACTACCAGGTTTTACAACATCACGAAGAACGTCAGTAACCATGTAAGCTGTAGAGTCTTGCATTGCTCGTTTTTCTTTCGGTTTAAAGCTTTTCTTTTTCCCATCTGGGAAAATAACTTCTTTAACGAAATGAGGCTTATTGTACATACCGTCATTTCCAAATGCTGCATAAGCTCCAGCGACATCTAACGGAGAGCTTTCATTACTACCGATTGCAGTTGATTCAAAAACAGTATCATCTTTAAATGTCATGCCTAGACCTTTGGCGAATTCTTTTGACTTATCAAGCCCGACCGCTTGAGCTGTTTTTAAAGCAGGAATATTTAAAGATTTTTTTAGTGCGTCACGTAGGGACACATCTCCTTTATAACTGTTTGTAGCATTTTTAATTTTTGTACCATCAGAGTATGTGTACTCTGAGTCATTTAGTTGATGGTACGTAGACCATTGTAGATTTTCAATAGCTGGACCATAGTCAAAAATAGGTTTCATGGTTGAACCAACTTGGCGTTTTAAATCAACAGCCATATTATGACCTTTGAAAGTAGACTTACTTTCTTTTCGCCCAGCCCCAATTGCTCGAACTTCTCCAGACTGTGTATCCATAAATACAAATGACCCTTGGAATTGATCGTTTGGATACTTAATAAGATTGCCATCCATAATTTCGTCAGCGTAATCTTGAGCATTTCGATCAAGTGTTGTTTGGATCGTTAAACCATCTGAACCGATATTTACATCAGGATATTCTTTTTCAACTTCCTTTACAACAGCATCTAAAAATGCTTGATACTTCATTTCAGTTAGTTCTGATTTTTGAAGACCCTCAGTTACAGGGATTTTCATTGCGTTGTTCATTTCTTCTTTTGTTATATAACCATGTCGATTCATTAATGATAATACGACATTACGGCGATTTGTTGCTCGTTCAACATTTTCCGGTTTTGTTGGATCATAAATGTTAGGACCTTGGGGTAAACCAGCGAGCATTGCAGCTTCATGTAACTGTAATTGTTTTAAATCTTTGCGATAATATTTTTGAGCTGCTGATGCAATACCGTAAGAGCGGTTACCTAGATTAATCTTATTTAAGTACATTTCTAAAATCTCATGTTTAGAGTATTGTTGCTCTAATTTATAAGATAAGTACCATTCCTGCACTTTTCGTTTTGCGGTTTTTTCCATCGTTAGAAAATAGTTTTTAACTACTTGCTGTGTAATCGTACTACCACCTTGGGAACCGAAACCACCAGTGACATTCTCCATAACTGCTTTTGTAGTTCGTTTAAAATCAATTCCATTATGTTCATAGAAACGTGAATCCTCAGTTGCAAGGAATGCATTTTCCACTACTTTTGGAATTTGATCGTATGTAACATGGGTTCGTTTTTCCGCACCGTATTCATAGAAGAAATTTCCGTCCTTATCAAGAAACTTTGTTGATAAAGGATTGACAAGTTTTGATTTGTCTAATTTTGGAGCGTCCTTTACCATAACAAAGAAAGCCGAAACGCCAGCTACGAGACCGACGATACCAAGAAGTAGACAACCTATAAGGAATTTCTTGAAAAAGGAACCTTTTTTCTTTGGTTTTTCTTCTTTATTTGTTTCTTTCGTTTGATTTTTTACATGATTTCGTTCTGTACGAGAACGATAATTATCTGACATTATACTTTCTCCTACCTTTCATTCTCTCCCCCAAAAGTCGAAAAAAGAGCCTTAGTGATGACTCTATCACGAAAAATAAACCGTGTCTAGTACACGGATATAATCAATCCGAGGGTGATAACCGCATGATAATAAAGATCCATGCGCTTCTATTTCTTGTTTTGTAATCGATTTCCGTCCACCTGTATTTTGACGATTCCAAAATGCAATAATATGTTTTGAATCTAATAAATAAAGTTCATCAAAAAGTGTAAATTTAATAATAACAAATGCAATTCCGTTATGAGCGATTACTTGCTTCATATGTTCAATTTGATGAAGGTGGAAGTTTTGAAGGGGAAAACTGGTTTTATTTTTTGTTTCTTTCGCTTCAAAATCGATGTATTTCCCTTTGTATACACCGTTGTAATCTGTTGTAGAAGGTTGTTTGAAATACGCTTCTTTTACCACAGCAGCACTTCGAGCGGGGTAATCTACTTTTACAATTTGAAGAGGTGTAGGTTTTTTATGTACGCATGCAATATTATGGGTTAAGTAATATTGATTTGTGTCATTCAATTCCTCTTCAAGGGACATACCTCTATTACTATAAGTATGTTTTTTAACTGGTGTTTTATGAGGGTGTGAAGCTTGATCGTACCTTTTTCCATTTGGGTAACGAATGGTCATATTGTGTCCACTCCCAACTTGTTAAGAATTACTTACAAAGGTGATTATATCAAAAAATGAAAAAAGATGTGACCTTTTTCAAGAAAGGTATGGTACTTATTCATGTTTAGCTGGTACGATTACGAAAAAATTAAACAAAATCGCAATGATTATTTTTGCACAGAAGATGAAAAAGCTATAGTTAACAATATTAAGGAGAGAACAGATATAGCTAATGTAGATAATATTTCACGTACACAATCTTACCAAGAATATTATTTGAGAAATAAAGAAATTCGATGGTCTTTTTTAGCGAGTATGGTCTCAAGGAATGGAGGCTGGAACATGACAGATCTAGAAGGAAAGTGCTATTCTAATGTTCTATCTCCAACAGTAAAGAAACATTTATTTCTCACGTACGAAAAGGCTAATTGGCTTATTTTCTTAGATGCCTTCCCTCAACTATTACTATATGAGGAAAGTAAAAGGAGATGTGTACCTCTTTTCCATTTGTTACAATTTTTCAACACATCAATTTTTATGGAAAAAGAATGGATATATTTCTGGGAGAAAAGAGATGTAATAAGGCTAATGACGGCCCTTATTATAAATGAACAAAATATAATTCAAAAACCAGTAATTGAGAATACATATTTTCAAAAGCATGTATTTGATACCGCTTTGTTTAAATTTCAAGAAATATTTCATGTTAGTGCAGTTGTTTTTCCAACGGTGGAAGGGAGAATATATGGGTTTTCAGTTTATCAATTTGAAACGTTACAAAAACGTATAGAACTTGGGAAAAAACTAGCTTGGTTATTGTATCATCCAAAGTATAGGGATTTGTTTTATAAATTTACATTGCAAACTAGGCATACAGGATCGAGGATGGATTATGAATGCTACCTAAAGGGGACAAGAAAGTCAGGTACGCCGGCTCTAAGAGATGTGTATACGATTGTTACTCATGAAAAAATAATTGAAAAAGATTGGTTTAGTGAAGGGCTAGAAACGAATTCATTATTTTTATTTGAAAAACCTAAAGGGAAAATTAATATAACAGAATGGTATAGAAAGAAGCGAGAGCAAATACATACTCTTTCTATATTAAATAGTTTTGTCAAAAGAATAGATGAATTCATGATATAATTAAAAAGAAGTCCCGCCTTCATTTAGGAAGGCGGGACTTCTTAATTAAAAGTAATATGCTCTATAACAAATTACTTTTAATTCCGCTATTTGCGGGCATTACGGCTTTAACCTCAAAACTTAGCGAAAGCAAAGAGGTTGAGCTTAGGCCGGAAAATAGCTGTTTGAAAGAGTCACTCAGATTAAAGTGTCACTTTATGTAGCAGGGAAATTTGGACCATCAAGCTTTGGATTACCAGTCTCAGGTTTGTTTTGTTGTTTGTTTTGATTTTTCTTTTTTTCGTTTTTGTTTTTTGCCATCGTAATACACCTCCTTTTTGTATTGTTACCATTTCTATAAATGGCATGCAAAATGATTTCTTTGACGAATATCAACTAGTTTTGTCATGTGGGCAGGATTGATCGATAAATCGGCGAAATTACATGACAAAGGAAAGGCAAAGAAGGGGGCGTTTTATTTATGGCGATGGTTCAGAAGGAAGATGTTATGAAAAAAATGGATCAAATGTTAAGTTCTCTCGATTTGCTGGAAATGAATATTGGGATTAGAATAAGTCATGCGTTGAAGGATAAGCGTGAAAAAATATGCAATAAGATAGAAATAACAGAAATGCATATCGAGCATATGGAAAATAAATTAGTGCATCACGAAGAAAAAGGGAGTTGGGTAAAGACATTTCAAAACGTCGTAGTGAGTGCATAGTAAGGTGGGAATAAAATGGAGTATGAAGCATTAATCCAGTCCTCGGAAAAGTTAATGCAGTATAATGATGAAGCGAATGTGAAAAAAAGAGAAGTTGATGAGTATGATTTTTATAAGGATATGAAGCCATTTGTTGATACTGTAGATGAAGAGTTAGAGCTGTGGAAAGACTTAGCTTATAGGTGGATCAAGAAAGAAAGACCTAAGTATATACATGTACAACAAATTGATCAAGTGTACGATAATTTACAAACTAATGTACTACAATGCTTTGTAAATAAGGGAAAAGGTAAACGTTTCTTTGAAACTCATCAAGCTATTTCGTATACTTTGCAAAATATCATAGAGCAATGTAAGTAACAAGAGGGAAAAACCCTCTTGTTTTTTTTTATGCCTCTGTTACTGTTGTAGGTTTTGTTGCACCGTTTATTTCTAATTCTCGTATTAATGTTCGATAATCTGATATACATATTTTTCCTTCTAAATAACAATGTCTTGCAAAGTCTAACAGTTCATTCGAATTTTCTGTGCAATACCCTTTTTTTTGAGAAAACGCTTGTTTTAAATCCCCTAATACCATGTTGATTCCTCCCCCATGAGAATCTTCTTCCTTATTATCATAGCATGGAAGGGCTTTCTTTCTAATTTTTTTAAAAATTTAAACTTCCGACAAAAACAGACAGATACTCCTTCACACATTTTATTTTATAGGTACATATTCTATATGTAGAAACTTATGTGAAGGAGGAGAGAATGCATGTTTCAACAACCTAATGTATATCAGCAAGCAAACCCGTACGCGCAGCAAAATATGTACCAATATAATGAGGATACATATTTAAGATATAATATGTATCCTTTCGAACCTTATTATGGAAATCAAAATTATTATCAGCCATTTGAAGTGTCGTTTATGAATCAACCGCAACAAACGCATATGAGTCAGCCCCAGCAAATGTATACGAATCAACCGCAACAAACGCATATGAATCAGCCCCAGCAAATGTATACGGATCAACCGCAACAAACGCATATGAATCAGCCCCAGCAAATGTATACAGATCAACCGCAACAAATGTATATGAATTCACAATACTACATGCCACCAACTCAATATGTAAATCAACAGGCTATGTTTTATCCACCAAAACAACCATACCCAACAATGAATAAACAAAAGCAACAGCAACCAAGTCAGTTTTCTAGTTTTGTTTCACAATTTAAAACATCAGATGGTAGCTATGATGTGAATAAAATGATGAATACAGCTGGACAAATGATGAATGCGATGAATCAAGTGACGGGGATTGTTAAACAAGTCGGGGGGTTCTTTGGTAAATGATAGTAGGGTGTTGTCCGTAATGTATATGATGAATGAAATGCAGCACTAGACAAATTTCCGTGAAATAAATGGGTATATATAACAAGCGGCCTTACCTCCTTTCTCATATTGTAAAGTGTAGTCAGATTTTTTTAATGAGAGAGGAGAGAAAAACTATGCATCATTGTCATCCTTGCTTTGGGGGGCAGAAGCCAACAGGACCTATTTGTACAACTGCTCCTGTCATTCATCCGACGAAACAATGCGTAACACATTCTTTTTCAACAACGGTGGTGCCACACATTTTCCCAACGCATACAACACATGTACACCATCAACAAATTAAAAATCAAAGCTTCTTCCCACAAACAAACTCGAACGTAAATGTTGTGGACCCTGGTGATCCAGGATTTGTTGGTGGAATCGGCGGTGGAATTGGTGGTGGATATGGACCATGTGGTCATGGCCATCATCATCATCATTACCACGGGCATCAAATATCTCCATTTGGACCGGGACCGAATGTGTCTCCATTTGGACCAGGACCAAATGTATCTCCATTTGGACCAAATATGGGACCAAATGTTGGTGGAATGTTTAAAAAGTAAATGATATGTTAGAACTAGCAAAATGCTAGTTCTTTTTTTGTAATTGGAGTGTTGGTATGAAAGTTGTTGCTGTAACAGGATATAAGCCATTTGAACTTGGAATATTTAAAAATGATCATCCAGGAGTAGAATGTATAAAAAAGGCGTTGCATCGTAAATTAACGGCCTTTGTAGAAGAAGGTTTGGAGTGGGTTATTATAAGTGGCCAGTTAGGAGTCGAGTTATGGGCTGCTGAAGTTGTTTTTGAGATTCAAGTAGAGTATCCGGATTTGAAATTAGCGGTATTTACCCCTTTTTTAGAGCAAGAAGAAAATTGGAAGGAAGATAACCGTGAATATTACGAGCATATTCTTTCGCAAGCAGATCACATTGATAGTATTACGAAACGGAAGTACGAAAGCCCGGGGCAATTTAAATTAAAGAATCAATTTTTTATTGAAAAAAGCGATGCGCTTTTAGCGGTATATGATGAAGAAAAGCCTGGGAGCCCGAAATATATTGTAGAAGCAGCAAAGAAAAAAGGAGAAATAGAAAATTATCACAGTTATTTCATTCTTTTTTCTGATTTACAAGATATAATAGAAGAGGAACAATGGAATAATGCAGAGTAATATGTAATATAGTGCTCGTATATATGATTGACAAAAGGCGTTGTTTCTGAAAAAATTTAGTTAATGAAAGTTTTGGCAAAAATTTGAGGTGAAGAAAATGATTTCGGATAAAATTAAATTAACGGCGAAAGATATTTTAGAAAAAGAATTTAAAACAGGTATGAGAGGTTATCAGCAAGAAGAAGTAGATAAGTTTCTTGATATGATTATTAAAGACTATGAAGCCTTTCATAAGGAGTTTGATCAATTAAAACAACAAAATGCTCGTTTGAAACGTGAATTAGAAGAACAGAAAGTAGCGGCAACACAAGTTCCGCAACAACCGGTACAAACACCAGTTGCACAACCGGTATATAACAATACGAATACGGATATTTTAAAACGTCTATCTAATTTAGAAAAAGCTGTATTTGGAAGCAAGTTATACGAATAAATTAAGGTAACAAAAAGGTTAAAGCATTTTACATAGAAAAAAACATTGCAAAATCTTTTTGTTTCCACTATACTAATGTTTGTCATAACGTTTGGGTAATCGCTGCAACGCCAACGTTGTAGAGGAAAGTCCATGCTCGCACGGCCTGAGATGGTCGTAGTGTTCGTGCCTAGCCAAGTCATAAGCTAGGGTATTCTGGCTGTGAGGCTAGTTTAACGGCAGGGAAAAAACCTAAGTCCTTTAGGATATGGTTTGACTACCTTTAAAGTGCCACAGTGACGAAGTCCTTGAAGAAATGATAGGAGTGGAACGAGGTAAACCCCACGAGCGAGAAACCCAAATAATGGTAGGGGAATCTTTCCTAAGGAAATGAACGATGGGAAAGGACAGGTTTTCGTAACCTGTAGATAGATGATTACCACCGGAGTACGAGGCGTGGGCCGTTTGCAGTACAAAGGAACAGAACATGGCTTACAGAACGTTATGAACCAACTATGAAATAACTCAGCTCTCCTTTGTTAGAGGAGGGCTTTTTATTTGTATGAAGTTATAAATAGTGAGTTAAAATGGTAAATGAGAAGATTCTTCGTAATATGTAATAATTAATAGGACAACATGTTATTAATTATTGTTTGATTATACATAAGAGGTGAATGCAAATGGGAAAAGTTACTTTAATTGCAACAGCGGCAATGGGTATTGAAGCGTTAGTTGCCCGAGAAGTTCGCGATCTTGGTTACGAATGTGAAGTGGAAAACGGAAAGGTAACGTTTGAAGCGGATGAAAAAGCGATTTGTCGTACGAATTTATGGTTACGTACTGCGGACCGTGTGAAAATTAAAGTCGGTGAATTTAAAGCAACGACATTCGATGAGTTATTTGAAAAAACAAAAGCGTTAAACTGGGGAGATTATATTCCAGAGAACGGAGAATTCCCTGTTATCGGAAAATCTTTGAAATCAACATTATTTAGTGTATCAGACTGCCAACGTATTGTTAAAAAGGCTGTCGTTGAGAAATTAAAAACAACATATAGACGTACAACATGGTTTGAAGAAGATGGTCCGTTATTCCGTATTGAGATTGCAATGTTGAAAGATATTGCAACGTTAACAATTGATGCGAGTGGTGTAGGTCTTCATAAACGTGGGTACCGTCTTGAGCAAGGTGAAGCGCCTTTAAAAGAAACATTAGCCGCGTCTTTAATTAAGTTAACAAACTGGAAGCCGGATCGTCCTTTCGTTGATCCTTTCTGTGGATCTGGAACAATTCCAATTGAAGCTGCATTAATTGGACAAAATATCGCACCAGGATTTAACCGAGGCTTTGCATCGGATGAATGGGGCTGGGTTGGTAAACAAAATTGGCGCGAAGCTCGTCAAGAAGCTGAAGATTTAGCAAATTATGATCAACCATTGCAAATTATTGGATCAGATATCGATCACCGTATGATAAGAGTTGCCCAAGATAACGCAGAAGAAGTTGGATTAGGGGATCTTATATCATTTAAACAAATGCAAGTAAAAGATTTCACGACAAAAGAGGATTATGGCTATGTTGTAACGAATCCTCCATACGGAGAACGTTTAAGTGAAAGAGCGCTTGTTGAAAAATTATATAAAGAAATGGGAGAGGTATTCCGCCCATTAGATACGTGGTCAATGTATTTATTAACAAGTTATGAAGCATTTGAGAAGTGTTACGGAAAAGATGCATCGAAGAAGCGTAAGTTGTTTAACGGCTTTATCCGTACAGATTACTACCAATACTTCGGAAAACGTCCACCGCGTAACTCATAGTATAAAACTCCTCCGGCGCGCATATACTGGCTATTATGTAATGCGTAAAAGGAGGAAGCGATATGGATGGTTTCCAATTATCAATGATTCAAAAGGCTATTCACCGTACGTATGATGAGCTCGGAAAAGAAGTGGATAGTCACGGCGTAATTGCGGATGAAATACAAAAAGCGCAGGAAGAGTATTTATCGGCACTGTCACATGAAACAGCGATTGATAAACGGTATTTAAAGTCATTAATATAGAAAAAAATTTTCCTTTTTCGAAAGGAAATTTTTTTCGTGTATTTTTATGTATCACAACAGGGGAAAAGCAACTGCGCACGTATGAGTAGCAGTTGCTATATCTTTTTATAGAAAAACTTTTTGGTTGGAGGCTAAGGATGTTTACTGAGAAGAGGTTACCATTTGAAGTAGGAAAACAAGATAATTTTTATGATAAGTTGAATGAGTGGATTGGAGATGTGTTTTACGACATCCTTCCGGAAAAAGGCTTCGAAGAACGTGATGAGCAAATTTTTATGGCGTTTCAGTTAGAACGTGCTTTCCAAGAGAAGAAAGTTATGTTTGCAGAGGCGGGAGTAGGAACAGGGAAAACAATTGTATATCTTCTATATGCAATTTGTTACGCGCGTTATACTGGAAAACCGGCTATTATCGCTTGCGCAGATGAAACGTTAATTGAGCAGCTTGTGAAAGAAGAAGGAGACATTGCTAAGTTATCTGAAGCATTAGGACTATCTGTTGATGTTAGACTTGCGAAATCAATGGATAATTATTTATGTTTACGTAAACTTGAAGATGTTATGAGTGGACGAGCTCCAGAAGTAATTGAAGATGTATATTACGAATTACCTCAGTTCGTATTCGATCATGGTACGATGCAAAACTTTACTCACTATGGTGATCGAAAAGAATTTCCACTATTAAATGACGAGGAATGGTCAAAAGTAAACTGGGATTACTTCCAAGATTGCTTCACTTGTGATTCTCGTCATCGTTGTGGTCAAACACTTTCTCGTGAACATTATCGTAAAGCTGCAGATCTAATTATTTGTTCTCAAGACTTCTATATGGATCATATTTGGACGTATGATGCTCGTAAACGTGAAGGGCAAATTCCGTTATTACCTGAAAGTAGCTGTGTTGTATTCGATGAAGGACATCTTGTGGAGTATGCAGCGCAAAAAGCTTTAACATATCGTTTAAAGCAAACAATGATGGAACAACTTTTAACGAGATTGTTACAAAACGATATTCGTGAAGAGTTTGCACATTTAGTAGAAGAAACAATTTGGCAAACTGAACGATTCTTTGAGGTACTACAAGAGAATAAAAAGGAAATTGAAGGTTCTGATCGTTTAGAAATTACTGTAACGGAAAAGGTAACTGCTGAAGCGAATAGACTTTATGCAAAAATCGGTGAGGTTGGTGACGCATTAGTATTTGAAAGTGAAATGCATACAGTAAACACATACGATTTAAATATCGTTGATGAGCATTTAGATGTGTTAGAGCACTCACTACGTCTTTTCATGCACGAGAAAAATGTAATTACGTGGGGTGAAGAAGGTGACGGTGCCTTCACGTTAGTTATTATGCCGCGTGCAGTTGAAGAAGTGTTACAAGAAAAAGTATTCTCGAAGAAAATTCCGTATATTTTCTCTTCTGCGACATTATCGGACAACGATTCGTTTGCATTCACTGCAAATAGTCTAGGGGTAAAAGATTACTTATCATTCTCAGTTGCTTCGCCGTTTGATTATGAAGAGCAAATGACAGTAAACTTACTTCCGTGTGCGGAAGAAAATGAATGGGAAAGAAAGTGTCAATATACACTTGAAAATATACAAAAAACAAATGGACGTACACTCGTATTATTCCGTACAACGCAAGAACTTGCAGCGTTTAAAGAATATGTAAGTAAAGAGCAAATGTCAGTTCCGTTCCTATATGAAGGAGATCAAGAAATTAGTCAGCTCGTTTCTCGTTTCCAAAATGAAGAAGAGACGGTACTTTGTGCCGTTCATTTATGGGAAGGTTTAGACATTCCAGGTTCATCATTATCACATGTTATTATTTGGTCATTACCATTCCCTCCAAACGATCCTGTGTTTGAGGCGAAGCGTAAACATGTAAATGATCCATTCTGGGACGTAGATGTGCCT
This sequence comes from Bacillus cereus group sp. BfR-BA-01310, assembly GCF_022664325.1. Lineage (NCBI taxonomy): Bacteria > Bacillati > Bacillota > Bacilli > Caryophanales > Bacillaceae > Bacillus > Bacillus cereus group sp. BfR-BA-01310. The sequence continues at coordinate 176,393 of NZ_JAKUHD010000003.1, forward strand.
TATATGATTTTACGTCTTCGTCAAGGAATTGGACGTTTAATTCGTACAAGTGAAGATAAAGGTGCTATATCATTATTCTTATCAGAAAGTGAAGATGAAAAAGTGATAGAAGCAGTGAAGAAAGTGCTTCCGGTAGAAGGAAAAGTACTATAAGTGAAAAAATATTTGTTATAGGAAAAAGCTTGGCGCTTGCCAAGCTTTTTTTCTATTAGAAAAGGAATTTATGTTTTAATGTCGAAATAATTTTGAGGTAGAAAAAGGAGGTTTTTTATACTATGACAGTTGCTACACATGAAGTAGAAAAACAATTTTTAGCATATGTGAAGAAGATAGGGAATTATGGGGAAGCATTAAGTTTAATGTTTTGGGATTTAAGAACAGGTGCACCAAAGCAAGGTGTAGACCAGCGTTCAGAAGTAATTGGAATGCTTTCATCCGAAGTGTTTGTAATGTCAACTTCAGATGAGATGGGGAACTATTTAACTGAGCTAGAATCATTAATTGCTGAAAATAAACTTTCTGAAACGACAAAGAAAATGGTTGAAGAGTGTCGTAAAGAATATGATAGAAATAAGAAAATTCCACAAGCGGAATATGAAGAGTATGTGAAATTAGAAGCGAAAGCGGAAAGTGTATGGGAAGAAGCTCGCGAAAAATCTGACTTCGAAATGTTCCGTCCGTATTTAGAAAAAATTGTTGAATTCAAAAAGAAGTTTATTACATATTGGGGTTACGAAACGTATAAATATAATACACTATTAGACATGTATGAGCCAGGAATCACAGTAGAAGTATTAGATCATGTATTTGGTCAATTGCGTGAACGGATCGTTCCGCTTGTAAAAGAAATTTCTGAGTCTAAAAAAGAACTGAAAACAAATTCTTTATCCGAACATTTTTCAAAAGAGCAACAAAAGAACTTTACTTTAGAGTTATTGAAACAGTTGAATTATAACTTTGAAGCGGGTCGTCTTGATGAAACGGTACATCCTTTTGAAATTACATTAAATAGAGGCGATGTTCGTATTACGACTCGCTATGATGAGAAAGACTTCCGTATGGCTGTTTTCGGCACGATTCATGAATGTGGTCATGCTGTATATGAACAAAACATTGCAGAGGAATTAGAAGGTACACCGCTTTGCAGTGGAACATCTATGGGTATTCACGAATCACAATCGTTATTCTTTGAAAACTTTATCGGCCGTAATAAATCATTCTGGAAGAAAAATTATGATTTATTAAAACAATATAGCGATGGTCAATTTGATGATATATCAGTGGATGAGTTTTATGATGCGATTAACGAATCGAAGCCGTCATTCATTCGTATAGAAGCAGATGAGCTTACATATCCGCTTCACGTTATGGTTCGCTATGAGCTGGAGAAAGAATTATTTGATGGCACACTGCAAGTAAAGGAGTTACCAGCAGCATGGAATGATAAGATGGAAACGTATTTAGGAATTTGTCCGGAAAACGATGCGCAAGGTGTATTACAAGACGTTCACTGGGCTGGCGGCTCATTTGGCTATTTCCCATCTTATGCGCTTGGTTATATGTATGCAGCGCAATTTAAACAGAGGATGTTAAAAGATATTCCGAACTTTGATGCATTATTAGAAGATGGAAACGTGACACCAATTCGTGAATGGTTAACAGAAAACATTCACCAATATGGTAAAACGAAAAAGCCACTTGAAATTTTAGAAGATGTGACTGGTGAAGGGCTAAATGCAAACTACTTAGCTGATTATTTAGAAGCGAAGTATAAAGAGATTTATGAGTTGTAAAAAAAGAGCTGCTTAATTGCAGCTTTTTTTTTTGAAAGGGGAGTGTAGTGATGGGATATGTTTTTACAGTAATGACGCAAAAGGAAGCAGAAGAAATTGCACACAACTGGCATTATGAAGGGGAGTATTCTTTTTATAATATGGAGGCAGATCAAGAAGACTTAGCTGAGTTTTTAAATGGTGAGATGAGGGGAAATCATACATTTTCGGTGAAGGAAAACGATACCATAATTGGTTTCTTTAGTTTTTGTAAAATAAATAATCGAACGGTTGATATGGGACTTGGAATGAGACCTGATATAACTGGAAATGGATTGGGTTTAAAGTTCGTAAACGCTGGACTAGGTTTTAGTAAAGAAAAATACGGCTGCAATTATAGAACATTATCAGTAGCGACATTTAATGAAAGAGCAATTAAAGTATATAAAAGGGCAGGATTTGAAGCAGTTGGGACGTTTATTCAGAAAACAAATGGCAGTTGTTTTGAGTTTTTGAAAATGAACTATCTATGTGAAAATAATTAAAAGTAGAAATAAATGATGTTTGTTTTTATACTTGGTGTAATTTGAAGTTTTGAAATTTTGGAAGAGGGTGTGTATGATTGAACTTAAGTAGCAAATAGCAAGTTTAGCAAGGAGAGATAACATGATTACAATTAAAACGAAAAATGAAATAAATTTGATGCATGAATCTGGAAAATTACTTGCTTCATGTCATAGAGAAATTGCCAAAATGATGAAACCAGGTATAACTACAAAAGAAATTGATACGTTTGTTGAAATGTATTTAAGAGACCATGGTGCAATATCTGAACAGAAAGGTTACAACGGGTATCCATACGCGATATGTGCATCTGTAAACGATGAAATGTGTCACGGTTTTCCTAGTAATGTACCTTTACAGGAAGGAGATATTGTAACAATTGATATGGTAGTAAACTTAAATGGTGCACTCTCAGATTCTGCATGGACGTATGTAGTAGGGGATATTTCTGATGAAGCAAAAAGGTTATTGTTAGTAACTGAGAGTGCTTTGTATAAAGGGATTGATCAGGCGATAATCGGTAATCATGTAGGAGATATTGGCTATGCAATTGAAAGTTATGTAGCTTCTGAAGGTTTTTCTGTTGCAAGAGATTTTACGGGACATGGGATTGGTAAAGAGATTCATGAAGAACCAGCAATTTTTCATTTTGGGAAGCCAGGACAAGGACCAGAACTACAAGAAGGAATGGTAATTACAATTGAACCGATTGTAAATGTAGGTATGAGGTATTCTAAAGTAGATTTAAACGGATGGACTGCACGAACGATGGATGGGAAATTATCTGCTCAATATGAGCATACAATTGTAATTACAAAAGATGGGCCAGTCATCTTAACGACGCAGTAATAAGAAATGTAAGAGTTTACAAAACTCGAACGAAAATAGTGTTTTTATAAAATTCGTACGTGTTTTTTTGATAAATGCTTTTCAAAGTATAAAAAGTGCGTTATAATCCTTCTATAAAATAAATAGTTAGCTACACTCATATAATCGCGGGGATATGGCCTGCAAGTTTCTACCGAAGTACCGTAAATACTTCGACTATGAGTGAGGACGAATATATTTGCTTGTTTAGCATTCTTTTTTGCGAAACTCCAAAAGCACGTCTCTCACTTGTAACGAGTGGTGGCGGCTTTTGGAGTTTTTTTATTGCATAAGAGGGGGAATCAACATGAAAGTATTACAAGAAAAGATTTTGAACGAAGGAAAGGTTTTATCTGGAGATGTATTAAAGGTAGATGCATTTTTAAATCATCAAATTGATCCAGTACTTATGCAAGAAATCGGAAAAGAATTTGCTAAACGTTTTAAAGAAGATAACATTACAAAAATCGTGACGATTGAATCTTCTGGCATTGCACCAGCAGTTATGGCTGCTTTAGAGCTTGGTGTAAAAGTGATTTTTGCAAGAAAGCGTAAATCGTTAACGTTACAAGATAATATGTATGTTGCGAAAGTATACTCATTTACAAAACAAGAAACGAACGAAATTTCATTATCTCGAAATCATATCGATGAAAATGATCGCGTGTTAATCATTGATGACTTTTTAGCAAACGGTCAGGCTGCTTTAGGTTTGATGAGCTTAGTAGAGCAAGCCGGAGCAAGTATTGCAGGAATTGGTATTGTTATTGAAAAAGCATTTCAAGATGGAGGAAAGAAACTGCGTGAACAGGGCGTTCGTGTTGAATCACTAGCAGAAATTGCATCACTTGATAACGGCACAGTTACATTTGTACAGCAAGAAACTGCGGAGGTGAACTAACAATGAAGCAGCACCCATTTAAAATCGCATCGCTTGGTATTCAGCACATGCTTGCTATGTATGCTGGTGCAATTATCGTTCCGCTTATTGTGGGCGGCGGACTTGGTTTAAATCAAAAAGAGTTAACATATTTAGTCTCAATTGATTTATTAATGTGCGGCGTTGCGACAATTTTACAAGCCTTATCAAATCGCTTTTTCGGTATTGGACTTCCAGTTGTACTTGGTTGTACATTTACAGCGGTTGGACCGATGATTGCAATCGGGAAACAATACGGCGTATCTTCTATTTATGGAGCAATTATTGCTGCGGGGTTATTCGTTGTTATTTTTGCGAAATTATTTGGAAAGCTTGTAAAACTGTTTCCACCTGTTGTAACAGGATCTGTCGTTACCGTAATTGGAGTTACACTTGTTCCAGCAGCAATTAATGATATGGCTGGAGGAGTAGGAAGTAAGGATTTCGGTAGTCTTGAAAATTTAGCGTTAGCATTTGGGGTTTTATTATTTATCATCATTATGTATCGTTTCTTTGACGGATTTATCCGTTCAATCTCTATATTACTGGGTCTTTTGTTCGGTACAATCGTTGCAGCATTTATGGGGAAAGTAAGTTTGCAAGCGGTTGGAGAAGCGGATTGGTTCCACGGTATTCAGCCATTTTACTTCGGTACACCAACGTTTGAATTAACACCAATTATTACGATGATTCTTGTTGCTTGCGTAGGGATTGTGGAAGCAACAGGTGTATATTTTGCATTATCTGATATTTGCAATAAAAAGATTGGTGAAAAAGAATTAACAAAAGGTTATCGTGCAGAAGGATTAGCAATGATATTAGGCGGTATTTTCAACGCTTTTCCGTATACAACATACTCTCAAAACGTAGGTCTTGTTCAATTAACTGGAGTAAGAAATCGCGTTATTATTTATACTTGTGGTGGTATGTTAATCGCTCTTGGATTTATTCCTAAAATCGCAGCAATTACAACAATTATTCCGAAATCAGTACTTGGCGGTGCGATGTTAGCAATGTTCGGCATGGTAATGGCTTATGGCATTAAAATGTTAAGTAGTGTTGATTTTGGAAAACAAGAAAATTTATTAATTGTTGCATGTTCTGTCGGAATCGGGCTTGGTGTTACAGTTGTTCCAACGTTATTCTCACAGCTGCCTGAAAGCATTCGTATTTTAACAGATAACGGAATTGTACTTGGAAGTGCATCAGCAGTTCTGTTAAATATCGTGTTTAATATGGTACCGCAGCGTAAAATAAAAGTAAAAGAAGAGCCAGTCTCTATGCAAAGTGCAGTAAGAGAAGCATAAAAAAGCAAGGTCTCATTATGAGACCTTGCTTTTCTTTTTAAGTGGCATCATCTTTCCGTACGTACCCAAGCGCCATATATATTCAAGTGGCCCGTATTGGTAACGAGAAAGCCACCAATGGCTAACAAAGATTTGTAATGTGTAGAACCCGATGCAAAATAGTGGTCCAACCCATAATGGAGCAGGATAATAATTTTTCAAAATTAAGCCGAATACAATTAACGTAATAATTGTATGTGAAATATAGTTTGTTAATGCCATTCGTCCAACGTATTGGAACGGGCGTAATATCTTTTGCCATCTTTCTTTTTGTAACAAACGCATCAGTGTGAAAATGTAGAAGATAAATAATGTTTTTCCACTAAACATTGTAAAGGCTTGCATATAAAATGGTTCATAAGATGGTTTTGATAAGAAGTAACGGACCATGAAGAACCACATTGGTAATGTCAAAATGAACATAATGATTTGCCACTTTTTAAGTTTTGGATCTAACTCTTTTACACGGCGGAAAATATCTTTTTTGCCAGCGTATAAACCAAGTAAAAATAGCCCAACTGTTTCTGGGAGCATGAATACATTTAGTCCAATTCCTTCAGAATAAAATGCATGGAAACGATTTTGTATTTGTGACATCCAATCTTCAAGTGGCATGATCGGTAAGGAAAATCCTAACTCTGCCTTTGGTACTAAGGCAACCACTATACTAGCGATTAGCATGAAAAATTGAAAAATACTTAGTAAAACTAAAGCCCATATTAAAATAGTACGAGGCTCTCTCTTATAAAATAAGAATAAGAAAAATCCAGCGATGGCATAACTATGTAGGATGTCTCCGTCCCATAAAAGAACGTAATGCAAGAAACCAAATAGTAATAAAATGAGCAGGCGGCGAACAAATAAAGTTTTCGGACGATCTGTTTTCGCCTCAGCACGATTCATAAAGATATAGAAACCTAATCCAAATAAAAATGAAAAAATAGTATAAAACTTCGTTTGAATAAACATGTCATAAAATAAGCGAATATAGCTATCTAATCCCTCGTAAACGCCTGAAATGTCTCGAGAGTCAACACCAGCGATAACTGGCCAGTTAACAAGAAAAATACCAAGTACAGCTATGCCTCTAATAATATCGATGGAGTGTATCCTATCGCCTTGTGAAAGATTTTGTGTCATTATTTTCCTCCTTGATAAGTAATTCCCTTTTATTATACAAAATGTAAGATGACGGAGCTAGGGGAGATTTCCAATTTTTAAAACTGTTAAGATGTGTATTATGAGATATAATAAGAGTGCACAACAAGTTTTAAACTTCTTTAAAACAGGCAGTAAAGCTCCTTTTCCCGAAGGAGCTTTCTTTTTTAGAAAATTGTTGATAATGATTCTCTTTAATGATAAAATATATTCAAAAGTGATAATCATTATCAAAAAAGGTTGGTGTGTTAATATGGTATATGCACTTGTTGCAGGAACGGTTGCTATATATGTTGGTGTTACAAAGTATGTATTAAATGGAGTAGGAACAACAAAATGAACGATATGACATAAAATCCCTTTCATTTTTAAAAAGAATGAAAGGGATTTTTTATTTTTGATGAGAATATGCTGAAAATTTAGTATGATAATAAAGTGAAACTTTAATCAGTGAGGAGGTTCATCTCCTGCTGATTAATATCCCACATCAATTGGGCTTTTACTGCCCGTAAATAGTGGGATAAAGTATATACATCTTGGATAAAGGGGAACAAGGGGATGACAAACATAGTACAGACAAACGGTATGAAAAAACTTGTTTGTTTTTATGAAGAGTGGCAAAAACACGGCGATACGGAAAATAGTTTGAAATTGTTTGAGGTGATTCAAAAATATAAACAAGAACAGCTTATGATAGCTTTCTGTGGTCATTTTTCTGCGGGGAAATCGACAATGATGAATCACCTATATAAAGTGCAATTATTACCGACAAGCCCGATTCCAACGAGTGCTAACGTCGTTAAAATTGAAAGAGGATCTGATCGCGTTGTTGTAACGATTAAGTCTGGGGAACAGTATGAATATGACGGTGCATATTCAGCAGAAGAATTAAAACAAATTTGTAAAGATGGTGATGAAGTAATTGGTGTTCATATTTATCGAAATGATGCGCCAATTCCTGATGGGGTTATGTTAGTTGATACACCAGGAATTGATTCTACGGATGATGCCCACCAATTAGCAACAGAATCAACTTTGCATCTTGCAGACGTTATTTTTTACATGATGGATTATAATCATGTCCAATCAGAAGTGAACTTACAGTTTGTTAAAGAATTGAAACAACGTAATAAAACGGTTTATCTCGTTGTAAACCAAATAGATAAACATAAAGAAAATGAACTATCGTTTGAAGATTATAGAGATAGTGTAAAACAATCCTTTTCTAACTGGGATATTGAAGTAGATGGTATTTTTTATACATCATTGCGAATGATGAATCATCCATACAATGAGATTCAAAGTTTAGAGACATTAATCTCTTCTATTATGAAAGAAAAAGAGCAGTATGTAAGAAAGGGAATGGAGCGAGAAACAGAACATTTACTGCAAGAACATTGCTCGTTCATTCTTTCTGGAAATGAAAAACATCTCATGAAATATGAAGAAGAGTTAACATCACCACTGTCACTTTCAGAGATAGTTGAAAAAAGGGAAGAGTTAACTGAAAATAAACATCGCGCGGCTAGTAAAGAATCTGATGTGAGAAATGAATTTATAAAAGGTTTACAAGCTATATTAGATAACGCGTATTTAATGCCATTTGAAATGAGAGAGCTGGCGAATGAGTATTTAGAAACGAAATTAACGAAGTTTAAAGTTGGTTTGTTATTTACGAAAGGAAAGACGGAGCAAGAAAAACAGAGACGTGTAGATGCTTTTTATTCTGCTCTTCAAAAGACTGTTGAAACGCAACTTGATTTTCATGTGAAAGAATTTATTGTAGCCTTCTTAAAAGAAGAAGGGTTATTTACAGAGGAAATCGGGAAAGACATATATGCTTTAGAAATTGCTTTCGGACCAGAAGTGTTGGCTGAAACAATTAAACAAGGGGCTGGATTTACAGGCGATTACTTACTTCTTTATACTGCTGATGTTGCAAATGAGTTGAAGAAAAGATACTTTATGAAATCTCAGCAAATTTTTGAAAAAAGTACGGGTGCACTGCAGAAGAAAGTGAAGATAGAGATTGCTCGTATTGAAGAAGAAATTGAAAAATACACGATGTTACAAACGGCGAAAGAAACGAAATTACAATACATTCAGACGTATGAGAAATATGAGGGCTATTTACAAGATGTTTGGTATGAACGTGTTTCTACACCAGATGGATTGCGAATAGACGAAATATTACAAAGTGAAAAACAAATCGTTAGTGAGAAGTTTACTCTACAAGAGCAAGAAAGCATAAATGATAACATAACGGCTAGGGAGGAAGAGATTAAAGGAACGGCAACATTAAATATCCAGCGCATACTAGAAAAAATGAAGAAGGCTGAAACAATATTAGATCCATTGCCTACACTTAAACATTTACAGCAAGAAGTAGTTAGTAAAAGACAGCGCGTGGAAACGAAGCAATTTACAGTAGCGTTATTTGGAGCTTTTAGTGCAGGGAAATCATCATTTGCCAATGCATTACTTGGTGAAAAGGTACTTCCTGTATCACCAAATCCAACGACAGCAACAATTAATCAAATTTTGCCGGTTACAAAAGAAAAGCCGCATGGAACGGTAATTGTTCAGTTTAAGTCCGAGCAAGCGCTATTAGAAGATATGAAAGCTGTTTATAAAATGTTTCATTATGAAATTGCTACGCTAGAAGAAGCGTTAATACAAATTGATAAAATTATGAAATACCCTTCACCAAGCGGGAAGCAAAAAACAACATTTAGCTTTTTACGAGCGGTACAAAAAGGATATGAGGCAGTTGCTACTCATTTAGGGGAACAAGTACAAGTCACGTTAGAAGAGTTCTCTGATTATGTAGCTAATGAAGAAAAATCATGTTTTGTTGAGTATATGGAGCTTTATTACGATTGTGCTTTAACAAGGCAAGGAGTAGCTCTTGTAGATACACCAGGAGCTGATTCTATTAACGCCCGCCATACGGATGTTGCATTCCAGTATATTAAAAATGCGGATGCTATTTTATTTGTAACATACTATAATCATGTTTTCTCTCGTGCAGATCGTGAGTTTTTAATCCAGCTTGGTCGTGTAAAGGATACGTTTGCACTTGATAAAATGTTCTTCCTAATTAATGCAGCCGATTTAGCACAATCTGAAGAAGAACTTGAAATGGTAAAAGGTTATATTGCGGATCAGCTTTTACAATACGGTATTAGAAATCCACGTTTATTTGCAATTTCAAGTTTATGTGCGCTTGAAGAAAAACAAGGGAAAAGTATTGAAAAAGAAAAGTATGGTATTTTACAAAACTCTGGGATTGCTAAGTTTGAAGAATCATTTACGTCCTTTATGATGAGGGATTTAATGCTTGTATCTGTGCATGCATTATACGGGGCATTACAAGGCGCAAATCAGCTTCTTGTAAACATGATAGATGGCGCGAAGCAGGGAAATGATGAGAAGGAGAAGCAAACAAAAAAATATGAAGCAGAGCGTGATCAGCTACTTCATATTATTTCATCATATAGTGTACTTGCTGAAGAACAAGCAATGCAAAATGAAGTGAAAGAATTGCTTTATTACGTGCAACAGCGACTATTCCTGCGCTATAACGATGTGTTTACTGAATTTATTAATCCAGCATCGCTTCGAACGGATGGAAATGTAAAAGCGCAGTTGCAACAGTGTGTAATGGAATTAGTTTCATTTATTCAACATGATTTATTACAGGAAATGCGTGCGACATCATTACGTCTTGAAAAATGGATAGATGAAGCGATGAAGCGTGCAAAAGATGAAATTGTTTTGAACTGCAAAGTAGAAAATGAATCGATTTCTATGAATGGAACAGTGGATTATGAATATAAGGTTATTACGCATAAAGAGCCGTTTCCTTCAATAGAAATAAAAGATTTTAAAAAGGCACTAGCGCATTTTAAAAATGAGAAAAGCTTTTTTGAAAAAAATGATAAAGCTTTTATGCAAGAAGATGCTAAAGGAGTGCTAGAACCTTTCGTATCAAACTATGTAACTGATGAAGAAGGTTTATTCGTTCATCATTATAAGCAAGAGTGGGATGAAAAATGGAGCTTATTCCAAAAAGTGATGCAGCAAGATATTGAGAATTATTATGAGAGTATATTATTCGCTTTAGCTGAAACAATTGATGTAACACTATATGAACAAAGTAAAGAGCAACTACAAAAGCAGTTAGTAGAAATTGAAAAAGAAATTTATATTATATAGTCGTTATGAAAAAAAGATCCGCTCAATTTTCTTTTGTAGTACAGTATCTAAAGATTTTACGAACCCTGCAAACTCATCAGTAGAAATCATATGTGTAAGAACTAATCGTCTGCCGTCTGGTGTTTCACCGCATAAGACGAATGAAGAAAACTCATATGTTTTGTTTTCTACTACTAATTTTGGATAGGAATATGTGTCGCTCTTCTTTTTCTTTCCGTCAATGGAGATGACGTTGCATTTTTTCTCATTGTTGTCCATGGTGAATCCCTCCTTTCTATTACTTATGGTAGACAAGGAGGGATTAGAACAATAGAGAAAGGAGAAATTTTATGTCTTTTGTAATAGAGCGTATTTCGAAAGAAGCTATACCGAAATCTTTATTGCTTCTTGCTGATCCAAGTGAACGCCAAATTGATGCATATGTACAAAGAGGACTTATTTATGTAGCGAAACAAGAGGAAAGAGTTATCGGTGTCTATGTGCTTTTGGAAACAAGACCAAAGACGATGGAAATTATGAATATTGCGATTGTAGAACATATGCAAGGAAAAGGTATCGGTAAGAAGTTGTTGTTACATGCAATAGAAACTGCTAAAGAATATAATATGTACAAGCTTGAAGTTGGTACAGGTAATTCTAGCGTTTCACAACTAGCATTATATCAAAAATGTGGATTTCGGATTTTTTCTATTGATTTTGATTACTTTTCGAAGCATTATGAAGAAGAGATTATTGAAAATGGAATTGTATGTCGCGATATGATTCGGCTTGCAATGGAATTAAACAAATAAGTATATATTATCTAGGGGGAAAGAGAAGATGGAAGTACATAAAGCAATTACAGCACATTCTCGTAAACAAAATGAAATTGTAAAAACATTTTTGCAATTAGATGCGCAACGTGAAGCAGCAATTGAAGCTGCAATCGCACTTGCATCAAATGGAAAACATTTCTCAGTTGATGCAATAAATATGGTTACAAAGCAAATTAATGACCTTGCAAAACGTGGCGTTGCACCGCAGCGTAAACTTGTTACAGCAGATATGGTTATGGAGTATGTAGATCGTACGCAAGAGAAAGAAGGGCGTTAAGGATGATTGTTACAGTCGAATGGTTGCGTGAGCATTTAGAAGATGAACATGTCCGTATAATCGATTGTCGTTTTGATTTAGCGAATCCAAATTGGGGTAAAGAGAAGTATGAGGAAGAACATATTCCTCATGCATTATATTTTGATTTAAATTTAGATTTATCAAGTCCTGTAATTGAGCATGGTGGCCGTCATCCGTTACCAAATGTAGAGCTGTTTGCGGACAAGCTTTCAAAAGCGGGGATTGATGAACATACGACAGTGATTGCATATGATAGTCAAGCTGGGGCAAATGCTTCTCGTTTATGGTGGTTATTAAACTATGTAGGACATGAGAAAGTATATATACTAGATGGCGGTTTTCCTGCTTGGAAAGAGAATGGATTACATACAACAACGGAAATTCCAATTGTTGCACGAAAAACATTCAAAGCAAACATACAAGATAATATGCTTGTAACGATGGAAACGGTCAAAGAGAACATTCATGCAGGTGCAGATATTACGTTAATTGATTCTAGAGAGCCAAAACGTTATGCTGGTGTAGAAGAGCTTGTTGATCCGAAGGCAGGACATATTCCGACAGCAGTAAACTGTTTTTGGAAGGATGGAATTCTAGAATCAGGACAATTTAAACATGAAGCCCAGCAACAAGAACGTTTCAAAAATCTTTCGAAAGATAAGGAAACAATTGTATATTGCGGCTCTGGTGTTACAGCATGCCCGAACATAGTTGCATTAAAATTAGCTGGTTTTCAAAATGTTAAATTGTATGCAGGTAGCTGGAGTGATTGGATTTCTTATCCAGAAAATCAAATTGCAAAAGAAGAAGATTAATCACTTGCATGCAAAAATAATTTGTATTAAAATAAGGTCACAAGCAAGAGATTGCTTGAAAAATATTATATTTTACACATTGGAAACAATGTGATAATATAACGACAAGTAAATAATACATCCTGCGGTGTACGTAACTTATTTATGTCTAAAACCGATGTTAGTTATACGGAAGCTCAATATTTAGCGACCATTATCAAGCCTTCCTTGTGGAGGAAGATATACGGTAACTGTGAGGGCATCCACCTGCGAGTAGCGGGTTTTTGGACATTTACGAGGGACGGCACGTGCGGGGGTCTTATTTCAACTAACATCATATAAAATTCCTACGGTGTACGTAGCTTGTGTATGTCTTAAACCAATAAGTATAATACGGAAGTTCAATATTTAAATGTAGATAGCAGGCCATCTTTTTAAGAAGGAAGTTACAAACATTTGTGAGAACATCCACCTGTGAGAGCAGGTTTATGGACATCTATAGATAACGGCATATGTGGGGCTATATAAAAACCTTACGTTTTATACGTAAGGTTTTTTTGTTGAATAAATATGTACATCTTATCTCGATTCACCTGTGAAATTTCCATAATAAATATAGCACTTGCGGTCTTCATCAATTTCTCTTGAATCTAGGGTGAATTCCATATGTCTTCCATCTCTTTGGATGTATATAATATCTGAATGGAGAAAGGGTAAGATTTCCTCGTAATTCCACACATCTTTACTTTCTATCATAATTGAGCTTGTTTCCTTTAGTTCCCTAATTTCAAAACCAATGTGCGAGTATGTAGAATCTGAAGGGTCGTTGAAAAAAGCTTCTTTTTGTACATATAGCGCTACTGTTCCGTCTGGATCTACCGAAGTTGCAGTAACGACATATGTATTTCTATCTTTTATAAAATATTCACAAGTCATACGCGCGATAATTTCAGAATTAGAAATATTTACGTAGTTCCATAAAGCAGGATACCCGTTAGTTCCATCATTGAGTCGATATTCTAATCGCATTTTATCCCTCTTCTTCCTTTTTCTTCTACTTTATCATGGCTTCTTATATAATAGAAATATAATTTAAAAAGGGGAGTTCAAGGGTGACAAAAACGAAATGGCTTGTAGGTAGTGTCTTGACGTCATTAATGACGGGGACTCTATTTGGCTGCGCGCAAGATATTCCTCCCGAACCGAATGATAATAGTTGTTCTGATTGGGATTGGGATGATGAACTTGGTGTTTGGCAGTGTAATGATAGTAGTTCAGGGTATCGTGGACATTACTTTTACGGTGGTAAATACTATCAAAATAAATCCACTTTCAAAAATTCATCAGAGTTTAAATCTTATCAATCTTCGGCAGAATTTAAAGGTGGTATTGGAAGCGGTTCAAAGGGTGGATTTGGAGGATAAAAGATGTCGCAATACATAAAGAAACGAAAAGGGTTTTATTCAAATTATCCGCATTTCTGGTCGAATTTATATGAGTGTGAGTATAGTTTATTTCATGTTTTTCCGATAACAGAACAAACTATGAAACAACTACAATTAGCAACTGAACGAATGGGGAAAATATTTTTTAAGACCGCTAGACTTCTACGGAATTTATCCAATGAACAGCTTCTTGAACTTGGTTTTCCATCGGCAAGCTTGCCTTTTATTAGGATGAAGGGTATGTATCCTGAAGCTGTTATTTCACGATTTGATTTTGCCTTAACAGAAGATAATCGTATTAAAATGCTTGAGTTCAATAGTGATACGCCAACTTTTATTGTGGAATGCTTTCAAATGAATGGGAAAGTTTGCGAACAACTAGACTATGATGATCCGAATACAAATCAAGAGCGTTTACTTTCTTCTGGTATTACAAAAGCCGTAATGGAAGCTGCAAAAGGAATAAAAAATCCAAATGTCGTTTTTACAGCTCATCATGAACATATAGAAGATTGGAATACGACTATGTATTTGAGTCAACTATGTCATGTTGAAAATAAAGTGATGTCAATGTCAGAGCTTAGAATTACAGGTGATGCTTTAGTGGATGGAGATGGAATGCCAATTGATGTTCTGTATCGCCAAACGTATCCAATTGAAGATTTGATTGAGGATCAAGATCCTGAGACAGGGGATTTAGTAGGAGTAGAACTTTTACAACTTGTAAAGGAAGGGAAGCTTTTTATTATAAATCCTGTATCAGCTTTTTTACTTCAGCCTAAATCAATTCAATGTCTTATTTGGGGATTAGCAGAAGAAGGTGCTTTTTATACAAGAGAGGAACAACAGTGGATTACGGAATATATGCTACCTACATATTTAGAACCAAATTTGTTTTTAGGGAAAGATTCTTTCGTTCAAAAGCCATCGTTCGGTAGAGAGGGTGACACGATTACTATTCGTGATAAGGATACAAACATTATGATTCGAAATGTACATCAAACGTATAAATCGTCACTTCCTATATTTCAAAAATATATAGATCTTCCAGTTGTATTTTTGGAAACTGAAAAAGGAATTGAAAAATTATCGTATGTGTTTGGGTCATTTTTAATTGCTGGAAAAGCGAGTAGTATCGGTATACGTGCCGGGGAAAAAATTACGGGGAATGAATCGTATTATTTACCGGTAGGTATTAAGAAGGAGGAAAATAAATGATTAATTTTTTACTATATTTAGCAGTATCACTTGTACTTTTATGTATCGGTCTTTTCCTTATGGAAGTGACAACGAAAGTGAAGGAATTTAAGTTAATGGCTCAAGGGAATAAAGCGGTAAGCTACGTACTTGGAGGAAGATTACTTGGTCTTGCTATCGTTTTATATTCAACGGCTGCTAATTCTATTTCACTACTTGATATGGTGTCATGGGGAGCAGTTGGGATTTTAGCACAAATTGTTGTCTATTATTTAGCGGAATGGCTTACACCACGTTTCAATATTAGTAAGAGTCTGGAAGAAGATAATCAGGCAGTCGGTCTTTTCCTTATGTTTTTATCACTTTCAATTGGAATTGTAATTGCTGGCTGTGTAACATATTAAAAGCCTTACGTTTTAAACGTAAGGTTTTTATTGTTCGCTAATTCTTGAAAAATATGTTCGATTAATTTAAATAGTCGAAGGATGCATGTGATGTATATTACCGTACTACATTAGAATTAGTTGTTGTAATAAGGAAAAGTTTCCATACAAAGTGTTGACATCTATTTTAAATAAGAGTAACATTTTCTATGTAATTAAAATAAGTCTCTGTTAGGTGAGGCTCCTGTATAGAGAAATGCTACTGCCCAAAAATGTCGAGAGACGCCAATGGGTCAACAGGAATGATCGAATTAAGGTTTTTCTTAACGTAGCTGGTAATGTACCTATGCTATACAGTGCTAAAACTCGACGAGGGAGAGGTCCATAGATTTCTAATTATATTAGGAATCGTTTATTTGTGCATGTAATGACCTTTGCTCTCTTATGAGTGGGGTCTTTTTTGTTACCAAGCTATGAGTAATTTCATAGTATAGATTATAACTATAAAATAAACGAGGAGGTGAGGAACATGTCAAATTCTGACTCGGTTCCGTTACCCATATACTTCAAAGCAAAATTATATGATGTAGGCAGGAAACGACTTGTTCCTCCCTCTATATTTATCATAATGTAGCGTTTATTCGAGTAGTTAAGCGCTAGACACTTTCACGATAAAGTGGATAAATCGAGAAACAAAGCGTTTCTTCCTATGTTATAAAGGAGGAGACGATAATATGTTATATGCAAATAAAACTGTGGGTAACACGTCATATAAACCAAGTAAAAAATCAATGAAAGAACAAACAATGCTCCAAAAAAATAAAGATTTATTAATTGAAATTGCAACAAGAGATGTAAAATCTGTATTTGCGTATTTTAAAACAACAAGAGACGGACTATCTGTGAAAGAAGCACAGAAACGTATTCAAGTATACGGTCGAAATGAATTAATTTCAAAAAGAGCGCTTCTTGCAGAAGTGATGATAAAGCTAAGTGGAATGATTCCAGGTCTTTCAAAACAAAATGTGAATGATGAATTACAATGTGAAACAGTTACTGTTTCTCGAGTAGCAGGCTGTAACGTAACAGGGCTAAACAATGAATTGAAAATGATGAAGCTACCAGTACAAGAGCTTGTACCTGGAGATATGATCTTTCTTTCCGAAGGTGATACAGTACCGGCAGATGTACGTATTATTTATGCAAATGATTTATTAGTAAATGAATCTGTGCTGACAGGAAACGATGCGAGTATTGAGAAATTTGAAAGTTGCTATCATATTGAACGTAAACGATTTATTCCATTAAAACGGATGAAAGACTATAATCCACTGGAGCTTGAAAATGTTTGTTTCAAAGGGACGTATATTGTTGGTGGCAATGCAAAGGCTGTCGTTGTTTCAACAGGTAAAAATACGTATTCAGGAATACTTCATACTTGTTGTGGTAGAACGTCTTAAGGTGTTAATGATGCTAAATATACAAAAACAATGTATAATAGACAAAGTTGAACAAAAACGTAGAATGGTAATCTATTTATATAACCTTACGTGATAACGTGAGGTTATTATTTTTTGTTAGTAGGAGAGGAATTATGAAAAAAGTATTGTTAGTTGATGGTATGGCACTATTATTTCGTGCTTTTTACGCAACAAGTGTCTATGGACAATTTATGAAACGACAAGATGGTACCCCGACGAATGGGATTCATGGTTATATGAAGCATTTATTAACAGCAACACAAGCAATCAAACCAACGCACATTGTAACGTGCTGGGATATGGGAAGTACGACATTTAGAACGGAATCGTTCTCGAATTATAAAGCGAATCGTGCAGCACCGCCAGAGGAATTAATTCCGCAATTTGATTTAGTGCAAGAAATGACTGCGAAATTATCTATGCCTGTCATCGGTATGAAAGGTTACGAAGCGGATGATTGTATCGGTACGCTTGCAAAACAATATTGCAATGAAGCGGAAGTTTATATTTTGACAGGTGATACAGATTTACTTCAACTTGTTGATACGAATGTTACAGTTATGCTTCTTCGTAAAGGAATTGGAAATTACGAGTATTACACACCAGAGAAAATCATGGAAGAGAAAGGTGTAGAACCTTGGCAAATTGTTCATGCGAAAGCTTTCATGGGAGATACAAGTGATAATTATCCGGGTGTAAAAGGTATTGGTGAAAAAACAGCGTATAAGCTTATTCAAGAACACGGAACAGTATCAGCTGTACTAGAAAATATAGCATCATTAACAAAAGCGCAGCGCACAAAAATTGAAAGTGATTTGGAGAACTTAAATATCTCTTTACAATTAGCGCAAATTCATTGTGAAGTTCCAATTACATGCTCGTTAGAAGAAGGGTTACACACAATGGATGAAGAAAAGCTACGATTCGTTTGCAACGAAATGAATTGGGGAAGACCTGAAATATTAATTAATATGCTTTAAAGAGTATAGAAAGGTAGATCAAATATATTTTTGATCTACCTTTCTTTTTTGTTCACAAAGTTGTCAGAAAATAAACTCGGTTTTCATATGAAGTTCAAATAGATTTCACAACAATCAATTATTATAAGAACACACAGATAATTCCTTATCTTTTATATAAACCATCCCCCAAGGAGGAAAATGAAAATGCGAAAAAAAGTGAGAAAATCCTTTAAACAATTATTAATAGAAAATAAACAATCCCTACTAACTAATAAAGAAAATATGAGAGAGATTGAAGAACGGATTGAGAAACGCCATGTAGCATATAGTGGCTCCAATAATTAAATAAAATAAAAAAAGATAGTCTATAAAGGCTATCTTTTTTTATTTTATATTCAAAAAAATCTATTTCCTTTATAGATTTAATAAATATGCAAGGTATATTTATGGTGTTTTTCTATCAATATTTCCCATTTTTCGAGGTTGAAATTGGTATATACCAATTATTGGGATTTTCTATTCAAAATATTACAAAAAATGTTACAATACACTCAAATTTATAATATAAAATCATTTTAATATGAAAAAATGGAATGAAAAGAAGGGAGAGGAATATGAATAAAGGTGTCGCTTTGAAATGATTATTATCATCATTTCATTAGGAGTTGATGTAAAACGATGAAGAGGTATGAAGAACTGGATTCTATAAGGGGAATTTCTTCATTTTTAGTAATGATTGGACATCATCTAATGATTTTCTCAGCATATCAAAATTACAGTTATGAAGATAATAAACCATTTGTTGTATATCTATTAAAAGAAACGCCTGCTCGTCTTATTTTTAGTAGTGGTAACGAATCTGTTATTATCTTTTTTGTTTTGAGTGGATTTGTTTTGTATGAATCCATTCGAAAAAACTATAGTAGCTATGGATCATACCTTTTAAAACGTATATGCAGAATATATATTCCATATATTGTAGCAATAATTATAGCTATTATATGCCAGACTACAATAAGTGAATATGGTATTTCTTATTTAAGTGAATGGTTTAATCGCTCATGGACGATTGAAAGCTCTTTAAGCTTAATAGCACAACATGTTTTATTGATCGGGAAATATAATACAGATGCATATAACAGTGTGATTTGGTCACTTGTACATGAAATGCGAATATCAATAATTTTTCCGTTAGTTTTAATGATATGTTTACGAAAAACAATTTGGTATTCATTATTATGCTTGTTTAGTTTTAGTATATGTTCTGTCGTAATATTATTTTTATTTCACTCTGGTTTAACATTGACAAGCTATGCATTAACGTTGTATTACACAGTACTGTTTTTATTTGGAGCGCAAGTTGCGAAGTATAAAAAACATTTAATAATGTTTTTTAGTAATTGTACCAAAAACAAGAAAATTTTATGGTTTTTATTAGCGGTTTTTCTTTATATGTATGAAGGGATTATTGGAGAAATTAATGTGCTCAATAATTTCGTATTTCGAGACTACGCAGTAGCGATAAGTGCATGTCTATTTGTCATATTAAGCTTGTCAGTATCAACTTTGTCATCTTTGCTGCATAATAAATACTTGTTATATTTGGGGAAGATTTCTTACAGTCTTTATTTATACCACACTATATCTTTATTTTCCCTTATATACATGCTCCATGAAACAGTACCATTACCTATTGTTTTAATTATGTCGCTTATTATGTCGTTTATACTTGCAACGATTTCGTATGTATTTGTAGAAAAATTTGCATTTAGGGTCGGAAAGTATGTAACAAAGCGAGCGGATAGAGATAAGAAAGAGTTATCTGTAGAAAATGACTTGCAGGACGTTATTCAGACAAAGGCGGTGAAATAATTGAGGCAAGAAATGAGTATAAAAGATTTTCAACAGTTATTGAAAAGAAGATTCGTAACGATTATTTTGACGATGTGTTGTTTAACCGTTTCTCTAGTTCTTATTTCTATGTATGTGCTAAAGCCTTCGTATCAATATTCAGCGCAAATCCTTGTTGGGAATTTAGATGAGTTTAATAAGGAAAATACAGCGAATAAAACACAAGAAAATAAGCAACTCGTAACATCGTTTGTTGATATTTTAAAAAGTCCACTAATTATTTCGACAGTAAAAAACACTTTAAAATTAGAACAATCAAGTTATGAATTAGCACAAAAAATTTCGGTGGTGAATACGGACAACTCGCAAATTGTTACTGTAACAGTAAAAGATTCAGATCCTCAAGTCGTTAAAGAGATTGTAAAGACATTGGCAGAACAATCTCAAAAAAGCTTTCAACAGTATACGAATGTACAGGGCGTAAAAATATTAATTAGTCCAGAGTTACAGGAAAAAGCGGAGAAATTGTTTCCGAAATTACAACTTATTATTCCTATCTCTTTAATTGTTAGTTTTTTTGTTGGCATTGGTTTAGCTGTACTTCGGGATTATTTTGATGAGCGTATATATGTGGAACAAGATTTAGAGAAAATAACAACAGTCTCTGTTATTGGTCACATAAATATGGAGCCAAAAAGAAAGAGAAAATCTACAGAAGTTGAAACGCAATCATCTATATATGGAGGTGAACATGTCGATGTTTAAGAGAAAGAAACAGCTGAAGTTCGATCCGCATGATGCTGTAATGAAAGAGCAATTTTATACTGTATATCATGAGTTGAAAAAATCGGGAAAACAAGTATTCACAGTTAGTTCGACTAAGGATAGAGGCGCTGTTGCTTTACTAATAGTAAATATGGGATTAGTTTTTGCGGAAATGAAGAAAAAAGTGTTACTTGTCGATGTGAATTTTTCTGATCCTAAGCTGCATCTATTGTTACAAAGTAATCATATGACAACAGTAAACGATATAATAAGCTCTTCTACCTTAAATTATGAATCTTTTTCTAGTGATCTTTCTGAATACTTATATTGTATTCCTGCAAAAAAGACTGTACATATTGGAACGCCCTTAGTTGCTATGGATGAATTTGATAATGTAATAGACAAGTGGAAAGAAGAGTTTGATTACATTTTCTTTTATTCATCTGAAGTGTTTGAGCTTCCTGTTACGCATTTTATTGCGGAGAAATGTGATGGAGTAATTTTGGCAGTCAAAAAACGAAAAGATTCATTGAGTGCAGTACAAAAAGTAATCGCGGACATAAAGCGGAAAGAATGTGAATTGCTAGGTATAGTTTTATATTCTTGAATTTGGGGGTAACGATCCATGATTCGTGAAACAAATCAAGCTAAGTTGTATACTATTCCGGCTCAAGAAAAGAGTAGCATTTTGAATCGAAGTGTAAAACGCTTGTTTGATGTAATATTTTCACTCATATTGTTACTAATAATGTTACCACTTATGTTGTTCTTTTGTATTTTGATTGCTTTAGAAACACCTGGGGCTCCAATCTATTTTCAAGAGCGCTTAGGAATAAACGGAAAGAAGTTTAATTTATTTAAATTAAGGTCGATGGTAAAGGATGCTGAAAAGAACGGACCGCAATGGGCAAACGAAAATGATCCAAGAATTACAAAGGTTGGATTGTTTATAAGAAAAACGAGAATTGATGAATTACCACAACTTATAAATATTTTAAAAGGTGATATGTCTTTTGTTGGCCCTAGACCAGAGAGAGAGTATTTTTATAAAAAATTTGAAGCTAATATTCCAGAATTCAAGAACCGTTTATTAGTGAAACCAGGGCTAACAGGATGGGCACAAATAAATGGAGGATATAATCTTGATCCGAGAGAAAAGTTGAAGTTTGATATGGAATATGTGGAATTGAAAACGATTAGGATGGATATTCGTATTTTATGTAAGACAGTTTTTATTGTATTGAATGGGAATGGTGCAAGATAAAAAAACATAGTAAATATAATTGTATACAAATATAGGTAGGTTACATGCAAAGGAGAACTGGTATGGGTAGATCCATTCTAAATAATATTGTACATCTATTTTATAGTACGATTTTAGCTAATCTTCTTCAAGCCATTAGCTTAATTGCTTTAGCCAACTTTTTTAATGCACAAAATTATGGGATGTTTAGTGTTGCGATAGCATTAACGTTTGTTATGTTATTTTTTACAGATTTAGGACTTAGTAATACATTTCTTCGAGAAGGAGCAAAGGAAGGAGTAGATTTAGGGAAGATTGTATCTTCATACATAAAAATAAGGATGCTTCTTCTTATTTTTATTTCTGTAATTGGTTATATAACTATTCATTATGTGTACGATGATAAGGATTTAATTTATATGATGTTAAACGTAATGTTTCTGATGTTAATAGGCCTCACATGGCAAAATATAGGGATTGCCTATTTTCAGCTTATGGAACGTATGAAATATATAGCACTAATTAAAGTTGTATCAGCATCAGTTGTTATTATAATTACATGCTTTTGCATTTTCGGAGAATTACCAGTGTATATAACGGCTCGCTTATATGGTTTTGGTTATATGATCGGTGGTTTATTTAGTTTTTACGTAATGAGAAGAAAAACGAATATGAATATGAAAGTAATAGTTCACAAAGGATTATTTTGGCAATTAACACCTTTTATTGTAAGTGGGTTTTTAATAATGAGTACGCCACAATTAGCACCTATTTTACTCAACTATACATTGTCATTAAGTATGGTAGGTGTTTTCGCGGTTGCTTATCGGATGCCAGCAGCTTTATACCAAGTGCCGGGGGTAATTGCAGGAGCGTTTTTCCCGGTGCTCTTTAAACATTATAACCAAAATAATTTAGAAGAGCATACGAAATTAAATATGCTTCAAATGAAATCAATGGCAGTTGTGGGCATATGTATGACGATAGGCTTATATAATTTAGCGCCATATTTTATTTCTATATTTTTTCATGAGGAATGGAGTAATGCAGTAAAGCCACTTCAAATATTATCTTTCCTTATTGTGTTACAAAGTATAAATATTGCTATCGCTGATGGTTTAACAACGAGTGGGGGTCAAAAAAAAAGAACTGCCGTGCAGTGTATTGCTCTAGTAATTGGTGGGATTATGCTATATAGCTTCAGTAGTATTTGGGGAGTTATAGGAGCAGCTTATGCTATGGTTTTATTTGAGATAGTGGCCTTAGTTGGGTATATAACAGTAAGTGTAGTGAAGAAAAAAATTGCATTTCAAATAGTAATCCCTTATACAATTTACTTTGGCATAACTTTTATAGGAGTGCAATATATGTTGCATACGTACAATTTGATTGCACTTGTACTTCATACGTTTATCGTAGTAGTTGGTATATTCCTATATGATTATGAGTTAAAAAAACTTATTCTTTCATTTATAAGAAAAACACGAGAAAAGGATTATATTACGAAGCAGGGGATATAGCCTATGGAAAATAATATGCAAATTTCGATGAAATGGATTTTTCTTCTAATCTTGTTTGTAATGCTAAGTAAATACAACATATATATCGGATTTTCTTTAAAGATATACATGATTTTTCTAGTCATTTATTTTTGTTTAACAATTAAAGATTTTTATATTCGAAAGCTATATTTTCATGAAGTTGTATTTTTGCTGTTTTATTTCATCTATTGTTTAAGTGGCATTCTTTCTATATATTTAAGCGCTAGTATTCGTATGATTTTTGGCGTATTACTTGTTTTAGGGTGTTATTTTATTATGAGGAATTTATTGGGTAACACCGAAATAGTAGTACTCGAGTCAGCCATTGTCTATGTAGGATTAATATTTAATATTGTGAGTCTCATACTCTATATAGTCGGATTACAACATTTTGGATTACATGGCGGAGAAGAGAGAGAGGTTTATGCTGGATTATTAGTAGATAGAGGGTATCCAAGATTAATCGGATTATTAGATGATCCCAATATTTTTATTTTTTATAATACAATATTTTTTATGTATTATATGACTAATTTAAATAATATAACCAATCTAATAGGATTGATTCTATGTGTTACAACGAGTTTATTAACCTTTTCAAGAGGTGGTATTTTAGCGATTGTACTCGTCATTTTTGTATATGTATGCATGTCCAGTTTTGCTAAAAAAGTAAAACTAATAATGGGTTTAGTATTGTTTAGTGTTGTTGTTTTTAGTTTATCGAATGTATTAATGGGTGGAGAACTAGATGATATATTGAATAATCGGATTTCTGATTTTTCGCACGATAATGGGAGTGGCAGATTTACACTATGGGAAGCTGCTTTCAAATATTTTTTATCTAATCCATATATCGGTATCGGTGCGTTTAATTTCTCGAATTATTATGAGTATCAGTTCAATGAAAAACTATATGTGCACAATACATTTTTAGAAATTTTATCTGAATCGGGTACAATTGGTTTCCTTTTATACAGTGCTTTTTTATGTATTCTAATGGTGAAGTTGACTAAGTATAACTTGTTCCGTGAAAAGCCATATCTTTTATTGACTATGATTGCATTTTTATTTCAGATGATGTCATTGTCACTTATTATTAACGAAGCTTTCTTTCTATTTTTAGCAGTTGTTATGAAATACATTTCAATATATGAAGGAAGGGGAACGATAGATGGTAAAGTGTCTATCAGTACATAACGAGACGCCTCGAGTTTCTATAATAACACCTTCTTATAATAGTCTACGTTTTATAGGTGAGACAATCACATCTGTGCAGAGTCAATCTTATGAAAATTGGGAAATGCTTATCGTTGATGATGCTTCAACGGACCACTCAGCTGTAAAGATTAAAGAGATGATAGAAAGGGATTCACGAATTCGGTTATTATCATTAAATGAAAATATGGGTGCTGCTAAAGCTCGAAATATGGCGATTAAAGAAGCGAGAGGAAGATATATTGCCTTTTTAGATAGTGACGATATTTGGCTACCGAATAAATTGCAGACGCAATTGTTATTTATGGAAGAAACAAATGTTGCGTTTTCGTATACCTCTTATAGTTTAATAGATGAAAATGGTAATGATCTGAATAGAGAGGTGAACGTACCGAAATCTGTTGATTATCATTATTTAATGGGAAATACAATTATTGGGTGTCTAACGGTGATGATTGATCGTGAGAAAGTCCCTTATATTGAAATGCCTAGCGTACAACCTGAAGATACAGCGTTATGGCTAGAATTGTTATATAAAGGATATGAAGCGAACGGGATACAGCAAATGTTAGCAAAATATCGAATTGTTACAAATTCCGTTTCAAGAAATAAAATAAGAGCGGCTTTCCGTTATTGGAAGTTATTAAGAGCGCAAAAACCTCTTAATTTAGTGCAAACTTTCTTTTATTTTAGTAAGTATGCTTATCATGCTTATAGAAAAAATAAAATTAATGTAATGGAGAAGACAAGATTATGAATATATTGTTGATGACAGATAAGTTGATAACTGGGGGAGCCGAGAGTTACTTTTGTAAATTAGAAAATAATTTACAATGTGAGAGTTTTACAATTTATACAGCTGCAGGCGATGGGGAATTATATCAATCTCTTGCTAGAAAAGAAAATTTTATTTTACTTAGTCGATCGAATCATTTAAGAAATATATATTACTTACGAAAAGAAATTTATAAACGAAAGATAGATATCATTCATGCGAATAGTTTGCGAATGGTATTGTATGCTTTCATACTTCAAAAGTTTATTAAAAGAAAGATAAAAGTCGTGTATACGAAACATAATGTAACCATATTAGAAAAGAAAATACCAAGGGTCTTTCGTTACTTCATGAATGAATATGTGAATAATATTATTACAGTAAGTGAGTTTGAAAAGAATAATTTAATTTCAATTCGTGTCGCTGAAGAAAAGATAAGAACAATTTATAATGGTGTGGATATTGAAAAATTTTTATTCCAACAGAAAAAGAAAGAATCTGTTTATAAGATAGGTATATTAGCAAGATTATCAAAGGAAAAAAACCATCAACTATTTGTTAAAATTGCAAATGTGTTGAGAACGAGAAAAGATTTTTTGTTTTACATTGCTGGTGATGGACCAGAGAAAGAATCTATTATGGAAGAAATAGAAAAATATGGTTTGCAACAAAGTGTAAAGATGCTAGGGAATATTTCAGAGCCACATGAGTTTATCGGAAATATGGATGCGTTACTTTTATTATCTTTTCGTGAAGTGTTTCCAATGGTAGTAATTGAAGCGATGGCTACCGGAACACCAATTGTTTCGATAGATGTCGGAGGAATAAATGAAGCGATAATAGATGGAGAATCGGGTGTGCTGATACCTGAATATTGCGATTATTTATTTGCGGATGCACTTAAGGAATTACAGGGAAATGAAGAAAAGGTGAATGATATTAGAGTGAACGCACGAGAAAAAGCAGAAGTATATTTCTCGTTAACTAAAATGGTAGAAGAAACAAAAGGTATATATGAATTAAACAAATGACCATAGAGGTTGTTTGTTTTTTTTATTACAGAAACTCTTAAGAAGAAAACAGCATATGATATGAAAAGAGCAATATGAGGAGTGAATTTATTTTGTCAGAATATATTTCATCACAAGAAAATTGTGCACCAGGAAGTAGTGTTCATATTGATTGTTTTGGAGCCGTTCCGAACTTAGGGAATGATAGTTCATTAGCAATTCAACAAGCTATTGATTATTGTGTGTCGAATCGGATTTCGACGGTGAGAATTACAGGAGTAAATACGTATAAAGTTTTAAAGCCGATCGTTATTAAATCAAATGTAAGGTTAGAGTTGGATCCTACTGTAACAGTGCAAATTGATGGGGATTTTACTGCGTTTGAACTACAAAATAATGCTTCTATAACTGGTGGTACCATTCAAGTTGTAAATCCGATATTTCAATCCCCTGTTATTTATGTTTCTGGATCACGACAAATAGAAATACCTAATCAATCTGTTATATCAAATATAAATATAATAAATGCAACGCCGTCATATAAAGGAATAGCTATACATTTTTATTGTCAAAAAGCGTGGGATTATATTAGTTTCTTTCAAGTTAATTTTATTCAAATTAAAAACTTTCAAACCGCAATATATTTGAAAACAGAATATGTAGATGACATTAATGCCCCTTGCTGGATAAATGCAAATGTATTTCAATCAATTTTTATTGATGGTTGTCAGTATGGAATAGAAGTCGATGGAAATAGTGATTTACCAAATGAAAGTTCAGGAAATACATTTCAGGATATTCAAGTACAATGTAGGCAACAAACGAAAAAAGTAATTCGTTGCTCGGGTGCGTATAATACATTTGGTTGTATGATTTGGGATACGTACCGGATGAGTAGTGAACCAATAGTAATTGAATTTTCTTCTAATTCCTATCGTAATTATCTTTTTTCAAACTTACTTTCAACAACTATTGTAGATATGGGACAATATAATGTTTGTACGTCTACCTATGAGGAATCACTTCGAATTCAGTTACCATTGACAT
This sequence comes from Bacillus cereus group sp. BfR-BA-01310, assembly GCF_022664325.1. Taxonomy (NCBI): domain Bacteria; kingdom Bacillati; phylum Bacillota; class Bacilli; order Caryophanales; family Bacillaceae; genus Bacillus; species Bacillus cereus group sp. BfR-BA-01310. The sequence goes on from NZ_JAKUHD010000003.1 coordinate 204,059, forward strand.
TAAATAAACCACATTTAATAGGGAATCAAGATGATATTTTAGTAAATGCCCAGCAGAAGTATAGTGTTAAGCAAGTAAGTGGGAAATTACCGTACGGAGGAAGTATCGCTAATTGTTTTAATTTAATAGATGAACAAAGTGTAAATTATATTGATGTTCCGGATAGTAATCCAGTTGTTATTGAACTGGACTTTACAAAAAATCCGATAACAATGTTGAATTGTTTTGGGATGTATTTTGGATGGGGAGAGAGTCCTAAGAAAATTAAAATTGAATATGTATTAAGTGCAAATGGAAGTTGGGTTATTGCATCGGATGTCCCGTTAAATGTTGGGGATACAATTATATCGAATATGAAGGCGAGTCAGCTGTATAAAGTAAGAATTACATTAAGCGGTTATGCTCAAGACCATAAGCGTTTTCGAATTAATCGTATTTTTGCAAGGTCTTCTATGGAAAATGGGAATGCTTGGTTGGCGACAACTGGTGGAAGAATGTTTGGAGATATTGAACTAGAAGCGAGTAAAGGTGTGATTATGAAGACTTCTGGTGGAGTGAAATGGAAAGTTACTATAAATGAAGCTGGTCAGCTTATTACGAGTAAAATAACTTGAGATATTCTATTCTTTGCAAAACTTTGTACAAGTATTAGGTGATGTGATGAATTCGATTTAAAAGAGGGAGTGTAGTCCATGGAATGAAAAAAAGCTTGTAGTTTGATATTATCAAACTACAAGCTTTTTATTTTTTTGGATTACTACTACCAAATATAGGTCCAAAAGTAATTTTGTATATGTCGAGGAGCGATGTGTATAAAGCGTTTCCCATTAATGAAGACAGTACCGTTAACAAATTGTAAACTTGCTGGAATCATATCTAAAATGGAAGTACTTATTGTAGGAATAGGGGAATGATTGAATTGGAAATAAGAGTGGAGTGTCTTAGGAAAGAAGAAGTAGAGGATATTGCAGCATTATCTTCTTATATTGGTTGGGATTATAACAGAGAAGAAATAGAAACTATTTTTAATTCAGGTATTGTATACGGCGTATGGAATGAGAGGAAAGAGCTTATTGCAAGCGCGGCAATTATATTATACGGAGAGACGTTAGCGTCTATCGGAATGGTAATTGTACATCCAGATTATAAAGGAAGAGGGATTGGAAAGGCGATAACGGATTTATGCGTTAAAAGCGTATCAACTCAAACTCCAATAGTGCTTATTGCTACGGATGAGGGGAAGCCTTTATATGAAAAACTAGGATTCAGGACTGTGAGCTATGTTTCTAAATACATATGTAACTCGTACAATAAGAATTATAAATGTGTAGGAAATGAAGAGTATATTGTGAATTATGAAGAATGTGATTTAGAAGAAATAATACAAATAGATGAAGATGCATTTGGAACAAATAGAGAAGAGTTTTTAAAGTGTCGAATTATACAAAGTGAACAATGTATTGTTATAAAGGATATACAACAAAATGTATTAGGGTATGGTATGAGTATACAAACGCCAGAAAATAAAATAATAGGACCAGTCGTTGCTAAAAATGATGCGAGGGCAATGAGAATTGTTCATTATTTAGCAAGAGAGCATAATGGTAAATTAAGAATTGATGTACCAGAAGGACAGGGAAATTTCATGAAAGAATTAGAGATTACTGGTTTTCAAAAGGTTAATAAACCACCAATTATGATGAAAAATAGTGATCAATTATTAAAAAGGAATAATGAGCTATATAGTATTGCAGCGCAAATTTTTGGATAAAAAAGAATCCTTTTCACGAAAGGATTCTTTTTTATAGTTAATTTAATCACGATATTGGTCATGTGTAGGTTGAAAGAGGTTTTCCTCAATATCTCTAACAACGGAAAAATGATCAACGTTATAATGACCGTGTAAAGTTTTATTATGGTGCTGAATGATTTGCTCGGCGGATAAGACTTTAGAATCAGTTGTTGAATGGCCATTTTTAATTAAAGTAACATCAAAGCCTTGTACAGTTGCTGTCCTAACCGCAGTATCGATGCAATGTTCTGTTTTACATCCACCTATAACGAGATGATTTATCTTCTCTTCTTTTAAAAGTTCATATAAAGAAGTACCGTAGAATGCATTTGTTGCTTGTTTATTAATAAGTATTGCAGATTGAGGCACTTTAATTTGATTATGTACTTCAAATCCTTCTCCTGTACCAGAAGCAACATCAGTATCTCTTACGAACACAATAAGGGCATTTGAATCTATTGCTTGCTGTACAGCGGTATTTAGTGTAGCTAATAGCTCGGTTTTACGGAAAACTTCATTTTCTTGTTCGTTCCCATCAATTAATTCTTGTTGAGCATCAATAATTAATAGTGCTTGTTTCATTATGTCTCTCCTTTAATACAAAATAATTATCACTTTACATATTCCGTAATATTGTAGAAGAATCCTCTTTTGCTATAGGAGTAGGCGAGCTGTTTACAAAGTTGTCAAAGAAATTTCATTCTCATAGAGTGTAAAAACATGTATGATAGAAGGTGGAGAATTTTTGAGTAGGTGGGAATATCATGCAAACAGTAGAAGATTATCTTTCATTCTTACATACGAAAGGATTTAAGTTATCAGAGGAAGCGCAAGGGTTTATTATGTTTGGACAAGGATATACTGGCGCATCTGATGGAATTGTGAATGCGGCAATAGAAGCGACGATCAAACATCAACTACAGTTTGATGGCAGTTATTTTGTTGCGTTATTAGAACGATTGAAAGAAGAAGAAATTACAGATAAAAAAAGCGCTAAGGCTTTTATGCGGAAGTTACAAGCGTAACTTCACGCAGCCCGCGCTTCTTTTTTTGCATTTGAAGGTAGTTCAACAAAAACCATACCTAGGAAAATACATAGACACCCGATAATGGCAGAAATAGAAAGTTGTTCGTTTGCAACTAGAACGCCTGTTAATGCTGCAAAAACAGGCTCCATTGCGAAAATAATTGCTACTCTCGTTGGAGAAGTGTGTTTTTGTGCAGATGTTTGAATGAAAAAAGCAATTGATGTCGCAAACAGGGAAGTGAGAAATAGAGCGAATAAAAAGGAATGATTCGTCCATAGTGATACTGAAAATAATTTTTCCCAATCTTCAAACAAAAAAGCGCAAATAGAAGAAAACATACCGACAGCTAATACTTGAGAGGTACTTAGTAATAAAGGTGATATTTTCTTAGAAAAGAAACCGTTAACAAGAATATGGGCAGCGAAAGCGACAGCACAACCGAGAACGAGTATATCTCCAATGTTTAATTGAAAAGAATCACCAGCCGTTAATAAGTATAAACCTGCTGTTGCCACAGTAATACCAAGTACGATGAAAATTGTAGCCCGCTGTTTTAAAAAGATAAAAGACAGGATTGGAACCATAACGATACTAAGTCCTGTTAAGAAACCAGCTTTTGAAGAGGTTGTATAGAGTAAACCGAATGTTTGTAATAAATAGCCAACACATAAAAAGAATCCAACAATCAATCCGGCGAGACCACTCTGTTTTATATCTTGTTTTGAAGGTTTTTGTGAGAAAATAATTTGAACGAATAATAAAATAATTCCAGCGAATAAAAAGCGAATTCCATTAAAAGTAAATGGCCCAACAAAAGACATAGCATTTTGAACGACAACAAACGTAGCTCCCCAAATGAAAGAGACAAATAATAAAGCGAGAGGAGCAATCCACTCTTTTTTCACAATCATACCCCCGTTAATTTTGTAAAATAGCTTTTCTAGCTAATTCATCAGCGACTTTATTTTGACTACTTGGAATCCACTTAATAAAAAAGAGATCGAAATTTTTTATGTATTGCAGTGCTTCTTCTAGAAGTGGTGCAAACATTTTATTTTTTGCGTATTCTTTTTCAACAGCTCGCTCAACAAGTTGGGAATCTGTGCGAAAAGATACAATGCTATAATTATGCTCTGCACAATATTTTAATGCTGCAAGTAAAGCGTGGTATTCAGCTTCATGGTTGGACATTGTCCCAAGTGGTAATGATAATTGTACAGGTGGCTGTATGCCTTTAATAAAAACTCCCGCTCCAGAAGGTCCAGGATTTCCTTTTGATGCACCATCGATATATACTTCAATCAAAATGAGAAACCTCCATTTATAAGGTTATCCCCTACGTGAAAACTTTTTAGAAGTAGGGGATAGAGTACTTATCCAATTGTAATGCTATAACGACATGTAAATGTTTCATTCGCTTGTAACGATTGAATTCCTTTTTTTTCTTTAAAATCTTTTGCTTGCTTTATTTCATCAGCAATTCCGTACCAAGGTTCAATACATAAGAAAGGTGCGTTATCTACTGGTGTCCACACGCCGACAAATGGGAAACCATCAAATGCTACTTTTACAAATTTATTATGTTTATGAGAACGAATTGAAATTTCATTCGTATTCATATTTTCAAAAATAAGTGCGTCATTTTTGAATAAATCATATGTAAGTGGCAATTCTTTTGTATTTTCAGCGATTAGTTCCTTTTCATTTGAAAGAAAAGGGCCTTCTAATATACTAGTTTCTAAACGTTCAGATCCATTAAATGATAGATGATAATCTGCAAATGATTCGCCGGCTAATAAAGGACAGTTGAATCCAGGGTGTGCTCCGATTGAAAAGAACATCTCTTTTGAAGCGGGGTTGTTTACTTCATATGTAACATGTATATTTTGTTCGTCTACTTCATAAGAAACGAGTAATTCAAATTCATATGGATAGTTTTTTAATGTCTCTTCATTACTAGTAACGCTATAAGTAATTTTTGTTTCACTTTGTTCTTGTACAGAGAACATTAGATCACGAGCAAAACCGTGTTGTGTTAATGAATAAGGTTTACCGTCTACGTAGTATGTATTTTCTACTAATCGACCGACGATTGGGAACAAAATTGGTGCACGACGTCCCCAATAAGTAGAATCACCTTGCCATAAATATTCTGTGTTGTCTTCTTTTAAGCGAACGCTTTGTAATTCTGCACCTTTGTCAGAAATGGAAACGATCACTTTTTCATTTTGAATTGTTACTGTCATGAAATGGAACCTCCTAAATCTTTCATACGTTATATTATACGTCTTCTATAAGAAAAAGGGTAGTTAATGATAGGAATCTATTGACGGAAGAGTGCATATTGCGTAAAATGTAATCTTGTTGCCTAAAAACGAATAACGTGGTTCGAAACCATCCCACGTAAAAAAACTAAGGAGATTTTGTCATGAATATAAGAACATTAGTCGGTAATGGTATTTTAGCGGCATTATATATTGCTGTTTCTATGCTTATTCAGCCATTTGGCTTTACGAATGTACAGTTTCGTATTTCAGAGATGTTTAACCATCTCGTTGTATTCAATAAGAAAGCAATTTACGGGATTGTATTAGGTGTATTTTTAACGAATCTCTTTTTCTCACCAATGATCGCTTACGATTTAGTATTTGGAGTAGGGCAATCAATTCTTGCATTACTTGCAACTATTATTTCTATGCGCTTCATTAAAGGTGTTTGGGCTCGTATGATTTTTAATACAGTGATCTTTACAGTCACAATGTTTATGATAGCAATCGAACTTCATCTTGCATTTGATCTGCCATTTTTATTAACATGGCTAACGTGTGCAGTTGGTGAATTTGTTGTAATGGCGATTGGTATGCCTGTAATGTACTGGATTAATAAGCGAGTACAATTTGAAAGATTTATGTAATAGGTGAAAGAGCCGTTCCTTATATAGGATGGCTCTTTTTGTATGTGATTATATTGAATATAATACAGTGACTCTTGATAAAATATAATAAAATAAATATAAGAAGTCTTATATAAGGGGAATCTAGTATGAAATATAAAATGCATTGGTTGTATAAAACGAAGCGCGGTTTACAAACTGAATTAACAACAGACTATATGAACATAGAAGAAGTACTTCAATTTGCGGAGGATTTTGAGAAAACAGGAAGGGTAAAAGAGCTTTTATTTTACGATGAAATGGACGCGGAATGGTCATTAAAAGAAATGAAAAAATTGAGTAAGCAAGTGGAGGAAGAGATTCAAGAAATTCAAGTTTATTTTGATGGTGGCTATGATGTGCAGACGAAAGAAGCTGGGGTTGGCATATGTGTATACTATAAAAAAGGAAATACAAATTATCGAATTCGTCGCAATGCATACATAGAAGGCATATATGATAATAACGAAGCGGAGTATGCAGCATTATTATACGGGATAAATATACTTGAGGAATTAGGAATTAAATATGAAGCAGTTACACTTCGTGGAGATTCCCAAGTTGTACTGCAGCAATTAGCTGGTGAATGGCCTTGCTATGATGAACATTTAAATCATTACTTAGATCAAATTGAACAAAAAGCGAAGCAAATGAAATTAAAGTTTGTTTGTGAACCGATATCTAGAAAACAAAATAAAGAGGCACATCAATTAGCAGCGCAAGCATTAGAAGGGACGACAATTGATAGTCATAAAGAAATAACCGAATAGAGAGGTGCACACGTGAATAAAAAGCAACTCATTACAGAGGTAAATGACTTATTAGAAACGTATTGCGAAGGGTGTTTCTTGCAGGAACATAATCGGAGAAATCATAGTAAATACTATGCCCATTCTTTTTGTATACGGCAATGTACGGTTGGAGAGAAATTGAAAAAGTATGGGGAGCAATTGTCATGAAAAAACATCCAGAGAATTTTCTCTGGATGTTTTTTAGTGCTTCGCTTCGTGTAATTGATGCTCGCATTTACTTAATTTTTTTTCTTCATTCATTAGAAATGGCTCATCTAAATCCGTCGCAACGGATTTCATAATTTCCAGCTGAGAACGAGCCGCTTCTACTGCAGTAGTGGCATGTTCTAATGTGTCTGGATCCATTGAAATTGTTGCAGAACCGACCATTTTTTGTGCTGTTTCTACACGGAATTTTACTTCTTCAAAATCATTTACATGTGAACTCATTGTTATTGCCTCCTTTGTATTTTGCGCATTTCACATAGTTTTTGCTCTGTAAAACGGAAATATACAAAGGAATAACAAAGGAGGTTACCAAGTAAGGTAACCTCCTGTCATATGTTGGATTAAAGTTTTACTACGTTAGCAGCTTGAGGTCCACGGTTTCCTTCAGTAATGTCGAAAGATACTTCTTGACCTTCCTCTAAAGCTTTGTAGCCGTCGCCTTGAATAGCAGAGAAATGTACGAATACATCATCAGAGCCTTCCATTTCGATAAATCCAAAACCTTTTTCATTGTTAAACCATTTTACTTTTCCTTGCATGTTACAATTCCTCCTAAAAAACGATTACTTTTTTTCATTTAGTGAAATTCATTTGAAAAGATAATATAAATTAAAAATGCTATATTCTCGAATATTCTGCTAAATGATTAATTTAAATATACACGAATTGGTAGAATTTAGTCAAGTAAGCGGTTTTAAATTTTTGTATTTTTAAATAATTTTTCGTTCAAATTTATAAAAAGGTATAGGACAAGCTGATTATGTAATATTCTTAAATGAATGCTGTACATAATGAGGTGAAAGAATGGGTGAGTCTTATTTATTAGATAATGAAGGAATGAAAAATAGAGACGATATACCGAATTGGGTTGCGAAAGAATTTAATAATTTTTCGAATGTCGTGCTAGAACCCACTTTTCCATGTTATTTCGGTTTGACAGCTTTAAAAAAGAATGAGCTTCGTTATTCATTTCTCTCTCGTAATGATTGGAGTCATTTGCCGAATACAATGTTATCTTTCTTAGAGTTAATGAAAGAGCGACCAATTGTAAGAAGAGGATTTTTTCTTTTTGTAGAACCTGAACGTGAAGAGCAGCCACTCGAATATTATCGTGATTATTTTTGGAAAGTACTACAGTATTTACATGAAAAAGATAATCAAACATGGCCGAAGCAAATTCCGAAAGATCCAGACCATTATTTGTGGGAATTTTCATTTGGGGGTGAACCGATATTTGCGTTTGGGAATGCGCCGGCTTATAAACAGCGAAAGACTAGGCATTTAGGAAATTCCCTTGTTATTGGATTCCAGCCACGCACTATTTTCGATGGATTAGAAGGAGATCGTCCTAAAGGTGCATATTCCAGACAAATGGTCCGTGAGCGAGTTGAAAAATGGGATCAGTTGCCGAAGCATCCTAACATTAGTCACTATGGTGATATAGATCATCGTGAATGGAAACAGTATTTTATTGGGGATGATATTGAGCTGATTAAAGGTAAATGTCCTTTTCATCATAAAGTGAAACTTTAATCAGCGGGGAGGGTTCATCCCCCACTGATTATTATCCCGCAAATAGCGGGATAAGGTAGAGAAATGAGGGCCATCAACTGGATGGCTCTTTTGCATATTTTGGATAAAAAAAGGGTATTTTAATAGTGGATATTTCTTATGAAGCGAGTCTATTTTTCATATTTGCATCATTACTTAGTAGTAAAGGAAGTAGAAAGGATAGAGCGATGTTTGGAGCGATTATACAGCAAATAGTATTAGGTATTTCATTAGCTGCACCGGTAGGTCCGATTAATATTGAGATGTTAAAACGAGGAATTGAACGCGGATTTTGGCATGCTTGGATTGTTGGAATTGGGGGAATGACTGCAGATATTTTGTTTATGCTTCTTATTTATTTCGGTTTATCTTCTGTGTTTATGTATACATATGTACAAGCTTTTATGTATTGCACTGGGTTTTTCTTATTGTTTTATTTAGGATTTCAAAGTGTAAAACAAGGGATTTCTCACGCGAATATGGAATATAAACAAGAAGAGGTAGGTGGACTTAAACAATCTTTTATGGCGGGATTTTTAATCGCGATATCCAATCCGTTAAATCTTGTTTTTTGGTTTGGTATATACGGAAGTACACTTAGCTCATTGCTTACGAAGGTAACGAAACAAGAAGCTTTTTTATACAGTCTTTGTATTATTGTTGGTATTATTTTATGGAATTTAAATATTGCTTTTTCTGTTCATTTTGGAAGAACTTTATTAAAGAAAAAAGCACTTGGCTATATTACAGCAGGAGCAGGTATTATTTTAGTGGGATATTCTATCCATTTTGCATACAAAGCTTTACAGTTGTTCACATAAGATTGAAGGGGAGATTTTTATGTATCGAACCACTATTGACGGAAAAGAAATTATCATCACTTTAGCACCAAAAATTCGAAAAGAAATTACTGATAGAAATCCACTATATGAAGCGGTATTTAACAATGCAGCAAGGTTGCTGCAAACGAAACAACCAACGTTTGCGGTAAATCATGAAGTATTTGGGCTTATTATTGGAGAAGTACAAAGGGGAGAAGTAACAGTATTTGCAGTGGAACACATTATTCCGAAGCAAAATATATTTGGTCCGAACACTTTTTTCTCGACAATAGAGCAGCAGGCAAATTTGTAAAGTGAATAGAATAAGAATAAAATAGAAATAGTCGTAACGATAGGTTGCGGCTGTTTTTTTGGAGAAGGGGGAAGAAAGATGAAGAGAGTGGTAAAGGAGTTCTTTTTACAACATGATATTGTTATTATGTATAGTGTCCTATTAATTTTTATCATTATTTTAAAAATGCAATTTTTCACATGGATCGGTATTTTATCGTGTCTTGCTGGAGTCGTTTTTTATACGCTTAACGAATATGTAACTCACCGTTTTTTATTTCACATTAAGCCACCAAAGAATCGTTTTTTATTAAAAATGCTTCGCAGATTACATTATGATCATCACGTGTATCCAGACGATTTGAAATTATTATTTTTACCTGTTTGGTATAGTTTACCTGGTTTTGCAATTTATTTATTCGTTTTATACGGATTTACAAAGAGTGTTACAGTTACACTCTCCTTTGGAATTGGAATGATCATAATGCTTCTCGTTTATGAATGGAAACATTATATTGCACATAAGCCGATTCGTCCCTTTACTAAGTTTGGAAGATGGCTTAAAAAACAGCATATATTACATCATTACAAAAATGAAAAGTATTGGTTTGGTGTTTCTAATCCAGTGTATGATTTTTTATTCGGTACGTATAAAGATGGGAAAGATGTTGAACTTAGTGAAACGGCTCGTAATTTAGAAAAGAAGAAAGAGACAGAAGTAGTGCAATAGCACTACTTTTTTGCGTCTTAATGAGGGAAAAGATTGATTTAGGTTTCACCTTATTTTGAAAAAGTATATTAAAAATTTAGGGAGAAATGACGAAAAATGTCTATCGAAAAATCTTTGCAGGAACGTAAGGATTGTCTAAAATAAATATAAGTTTCTGAATATTTATAAAATTTAGTCTTTAGGTATACAAGGGGGAATTGTATTTCAAGTAAGAGAGGGGATCGGAGAATGAAACGAGATGATACGTCAGCACGTAAGTTGCAAAATGAGGTGAATTATACAGAGGTTGTTCAGTCAGAAGAATTTCAATTGTTATTAAATAGGAAAAAGAAGTTTATCGTTCCAATGAGTATTTTCTTTTTAAGTTTTTTTATTGCACTACCTATTTTAACATCGTATTCAAAGGTGCTCAATACACCGGCATTTGGTGATATTACTTGGGCGTGGGTATTTGCTGTTGCGCAATTTATAATGACATGGACATTATGTATGATTTATAGCAAAAAAGCAGAATCCTTTGATGAAATCTCGCAAAAAATTCTGCAAGATATGCAAAAAGGGAGGGGCTGAATTTGAATACAACTGCTTTTGCACTATTTTTAATTATCGTCCTTGGTACACTCGTTATAACTTATTTCGCATCGAAAAAAACGAAAAATGCGAGTGAATTTTATACGGCTGGAGGGGGATTAACTGGTTGGCAAAATGGTCTGGCCATCGCCGGTGATTACATGTCTGCTGCGTCATTTCTTGGCATCGCCGGAGCGATAGCATTAACAGGATTTGATGGGTTCTTTTATAGTATAGGTTTCTTAGTTGCTTACTTAGTTGTATTGTACCTAGTTGCAGAACCGCTTAGAAATTTAGGGAAGTATACGTTAGCTGATATGATTGCGGCGCGTTTTGATGCAAAGAAGGTTCGCGGGATTGCAGCATTAAATACGATGACGATTTCAATTTTTTATATGATTGCACAATTAGTTGGTGCGGGTGCACTTATTAAATTATTATTAGGAATTGAATATACGACAGCCGTATTAATCGTTGGTACACTTATGACAGTATACGTTATTTTTGGTGGTATGACGGCTACAAGTTGGGTGCAAATTGTAAAGGCTTTACTACTAATGGCTGGTACTTTTATTATTTCTGTTATCGTTTTTGCAAAATTTAATTTTAGTGTGACAGAAATGTTCGCTCAAATGAAAACAGCTACTCCATTAAAAGATTCGTTTTTAAATCCGGGAGTGAAGTATAAAAATGGTCTTGATACACTTTCTTTAAATTTAGGACTGGTTCTTGGTACAGCGGGATTACCGCATATTCTTGTCCGCTTTTTTACAGTACGTGATGCAAAAACTGCGCGTCAATCTGTTGTATATGCTACGTGGTTAATTGGGGCATTTTATATTATGACAATTTTCTTAGGATTTGGTGCGGCGGCGTTTGTAGGAAATGAGGCAATTATTAAAGCAAATCCAGCCGGTAATATGGCAGCACCTTTGTTAGCGAAAGCGTTAGGCGGAGATTTCTTATTCGCGTTCGTATCGGCGATTGCTTTTGCAACCATTTTAGCTGTGGTAGCAGGTCTTGTATTAACAGCAGCTTCAGCATTTGCTCATGATTTTTATAACGAGATTATTCGCAAAGGAAAATCAACGGAAAAAGAGCAAGTGTCAATGGCCCGCTATGCGTCTATTGGAGTAGCGATAGTATCTATTATACTCGCTTTGTTTGCTCAAACATTGAACGTAGCATTTCTAGTATCGCTTGCATTTGCAGTTGCAGCGAGTGCTAATTTACCAGTTATATTATTTACGATATATTGGAAACGCTTTAATACAACGGGTGCTATTTGTGGCATGGTCGTTGGTCTTATCTCAGCAATTGTTCTTGTAGTGCTAAGTCCAAACGTTTGGAATCCGGTAGCAGGGAAAGCTATTTTTGTTGGAGAGGCGATATTCCCATATACGACACCTGGAATTATTTCTATTCCGCTTGGATTCCTTGCCGCATATTTAGGAACAATTTTCTCTAGTAAGAAAGAAGATGCAGCAAAATTTGATGAAATTCTTGTGAAATCTAATACTGGTCATGGTATTAGTGATGCATCTACACATTAAAAAAGAGGAGCTTTTCGAATTATAAGAAAAGCTCCTTTTTCTTTTGTCATTTTCTTATAAATATTACTTTATTTTTGGTAGGATTTGTCTTGGTTTTGTGGAATGAAAATAGGCAGGGAGAAATTTAACTCATCATGGGACCAGCGCAGCTTTGTGAAAAATAAGTTGTTATGGAAGGTGGAAGAAAGGATGAAAACAAAACAAACAGATGAATTATTAGCAAAAGATGAGCAATATGTTTGGCACGGAATGCGTCCCTTTAGCCCGAGTAGTACAATGGTAGGAGCAAAAGCAGAAGGGTGCTGGGTTGAAGATATACAAGGAAAAAGATATTTAGATGGTATGAGTGGTCTTTGGTGTGTAAATAGCGGATATGGGCGAAAAGAGCTCGCAGAGGCAGCTTATAAGCAATTGCAAACATTGTCATACTTTCCGATGTCACAATCACATGAACCAGCAATTAAGCTCGCTGAAAAGTTAAACGAGTGGCTTGGTGGAGAGTATGTTATATTCTTCTCTAATAGTGGATCAGAAGCGAATGAAACAGCTTTTAAAATAGCAAGGCAATATTATGCTCAAAAAGGTGAACCACATCGTTATAAATTTATGTCACGTTATCGTGGTTATCACGGAAATACAATGGCAACGATGGCGGCGACTGGACAAGCGCAGCGCAGATACCAATATGAGCCATTTGCATCAGGGTTTTTACATGTAACGCCTCCGGATTGTTACCGTATGCCAGAAATGGAATCGCAAAATATTTATGATGTAGAGTGTGTGAAAGAAGTAGATCGTGTTATGACGTGGGAATTAAGCGAAACGATAGCCGGATTTATAATGGAGCCGATTATTACAGGTGGAGGTATTTTAATGCCGCCACAAGACTATATGAAAGCGATTCATGAAACGTGTCAAAAACACGGTGCACTACTTATTAGTGATGAAGTTATTTGTGGTTTCGGCCGTACAGGAAAGGCATTTGGATTTATGAATTATGACGTTAAGCCGGATATCGTTACAATGGCAAAAGGTATTACGAGCGCGTACTTACCATTATCAGCAACAGCTGTGAAAAAAGAAATTTATGAAGCATTTAAAGGAACCGGAGAATATGAATTCTTCAGACATATAAATACATTTGGTGGAAATCCAGCTGCTTGTGCATTAGCGCTTAAAAATTTAGAGATTATGGAAAATGAAAATTTAATTGAGCGCTCTGCACAAATGGGTTCACTTTTATTAGATCAATTAAAAGAAGAAATTGGAGAACATCCGCTTGTTGGGAATATTAGAGGGAAAGGGCTATTAGTTGGAATTGAACTAGTAAATGATAAAGCGACGAAAGAACCAATTGATAACGACAAAATCGCAAGTGTTGTAAATGCTTGTAAAGAAAAAGGGCTCATTATCGGAAGAAACGGTATGACAACAGCAGGTTATAATAACGTCTTAACATTAGCGCCGCCGCTTATTATTTCAAGTGAAGAAATTGCCTTTGTTGTTGGAACGTTGAAGACAGCTATGGAACGTATTTAGTAACTAGGACGAGAGAAGCGAGCTGTAATATAAGGCTCGCTTTTGTTTATTATTTTGATTAGGGGGTGCATTAATAGATAAGTATGATTTTAACCAACATTATCACATTGGCTATTATGAAGATGGGCATGACTTAGAAGTGACCGCATATAAAAGAATAAATGAACCAATTTGGGATGCTTATATTCCACAATATGAGGTAGACGATTTTTATAAAAAGGTGGAGAAAATGAAGCTAGGTGAATATATAGATGACTATGGTATAAAAGTATATTCATTTAGTGATGATATCGATGATGAGGAAGTACGAACTATTTTTGAAAAATGGTTAAAAACGAATGTGATTGTTTAAAGATGAAATGAAAAAGGAGATTCCTATCTTATAAAATAGGAATCTCCTTTTATTATATTAAACTTATTTACTTGCTTTCATTGCTTTATCTTTTGCACCAAAAGTGTATTTTAACATTGGTGGTGTAATCATTGTTGTTAAAATAACGACAATAACGATAGATGTAAAGTAGTCTTGCGCTAATAGACCAGAAGCAAGTCCCGTTTGTGCGATGATAAGAGCAACTTCACCACGAGAAACCATACCAGCACCGATAATTGCAGAAGACTTTGCATCAAATCCAGTCATTCGTGCACCGAATCCACAACCGATTAGTTTTGTGAATACAGCGATTACTGTTAATGCTAAAATGAACCAAATTTGATCACCAATACCGTCAAATGTAATATTCATACCGATACTAACGAAGAAGACTGGTACGAACATAGCATAAGCGATTGGTTCTACTTTCTTTTCTACTTCATGTTTGTAGTTCGTTTGAGAAATTGCGATACCAGCTGCGAAAGCACCGATAATACCAGCAATTCCTAATAGTTCGCCGAAATATGCGAATGAGAAACAGATGATAAGTGCTGCACTTACGATAGACTCAGATACGCGGAGTGGTGATAACCAACGCATAATCGCTGGAACACCTTTCCATCCGATTAAAATAATAGAAGCGAAGAATACTACTTTCTTCAAGATAATCATTGTTAAATTAACATCATCTGTACCTAAGAAGCTCATTGCAAATGCTAATAAAATAACAACAAGAATGTCATCAAATACAGCTGCTCCAAGCATCGTTGTACTTTCACGTGTTTTCATCTTACCTAAATCGCGAAGTGTTTGAACGGAAATACTAACACTTGTCGCACATAGAAGTAATCCTAAAAAGACAGCGTTCCCTTGTTCCATTCCCATAACAAGACCGGCAACATAACCACCTACGAATGGAAGAACGATACCTCCAACCGCAACTGCTAAAGAAGAATTACGGTTTTCATTTAATTCTTTTAAGTCTGTTTCAAGTCCAGCCATAAACATTAAAAGAATAACCCCGACGTTACTTAATTGTGTTAGAAGTTCTGAATTATCAATCCAACCTAATACAGCTGGACCGATAACGATACCGACAATTAATTTACCAAGTACAGAAGGTTGACCTAATCTTACGCTAAGATCGCCAGCAAGTTTTGTACTTAATAAAATAAGTGCGATTTGAAAGAAAAATTCGAATTCCATCTGATCCTCTCCTTATCACTTTGTATTTTTATTAAACGATTTCTCGGAATTTGCTTAATGATGATATGTAAAATTACATTAAACAAAGGGTCTTTTTACAAGTTCTTTTGAACTCGTAATTTGAACCTGTAATTAATATATAATATATTTTATAAAAAATCAACGGAAAAATAGTAGGTTTTCATGAGAGGATTCGTTTTAGAAATGGGGGATATAGCTATATAATAAGAAGTAATAAAGCTTACATATAATGAATGGAGAAAGAAAAATGTTATTAAATCAACGCTTTACAATTGGAGAAATGGCGAAAATGCATAATATAGCGGAATCTACATTACGTTATTATGATGAGAAAGGTATTTTTCATCCGTCAACTGTTGACCCTCAAACCAATTATCGCTATTACACAATTGATCAGTTTTCACTATTAGATACGATTAAATTTTTACGCCAATTGAATATCCCGTTAAAGGAAATCAAGAAATATATTGATGAACGAAACCCCTCTTATGCGCTGAATTTACTTGAAAAACAACAAGAAATGATGCTGAAAAAGCAAAGAGAAATCGAGTATGCTTTGGCAAAAATGGAACATAAAATCCATTTAATGAAGAAAGCGACGAGATCAGAAGCGAATCAAATTATTTATAAAAAGATATCGAAACGAAAAATCACAGCAATTGCAGTTGCGCCTAATACAACGGATGATATGTTTGAGTATTATATCCATTCGCTGCAAAAAAATATAAAGCAAATTGATAATAGTTTATTTTCAGGAGATATCGGTGTAACAGTTTCAAAAAAAGCATTACTTCAAAATGAGTTTCAAGCATATAACAGTGTGTTTATTCTATTGGATTACATGCCTTTTCAAGTACATACTTCAGATGAAATAAAAGAAGGGATATTTGCTTGTTCTTATCATCATGGACCATATGAAGAAACAGATGAAACGTATACGGAATTATTAAAGCACATTGATAACGAAGGATACGAAGTGTGCGGAGATGCGCTTGAGCTTGCGTTAATTGATTGGTCTGTAACAGAAAATCCGAAGGAGCAAGTAACGGAAATTCAAATACCAGTTGCTAAAAAATAAATAAACAATAAGCTTATATATTTTTCAATTCTCTATTGACCTTCAAGTTACTTGAAGGTTTAAACTGTGAACAGAGCGTTGAGAAAAAGGAGCATATTAGTATGGAAGCAACAGAAAAATTAAGAGAAAAACCGATAAAAAGTTTATTTATTTCGTATTTAATACCAGCAGTTCTTGGGATGGTATTAATGTCAGTGAATATCATGATTGATGCGGTCATGATTAGTAGAGGAGTTGGAGCGAACGGTTTAGCAGGAGTAAACGTGGCTGTTCCAGCGTTTTCAATTTTCTTCTCTATCTCATTATGGATTGGAATGGGTGGAGCAACGCTATATTCTATTGCACTAGGTGAAAATAAATTAGAAAGAGCAAGATCTATTTTTACTCAATCTATGACAGTGGCAGTTATTATCGTAGGTGTTTTAGCGGCTATTTGCTTATGGAGAATAGAAGATTTAGCATATCTGTTTGGTGCAAATGAAGTGATTTTACCATATGCGTTAGACTATTTACACGTGTTATTAACATTTGGAATGATATATGTTTTAGAAAATATTTTAAGCACATTTATACGTAACGATGGAAATCCTAATTTAGCAATGGCAGGTCTTGTCGTAACAGCTGTATTGAACATTATCTTTGACTATATCTTTATTTTCATCTTTGGATGGGGCGTAACAGGTGCTGCATCAGCGACTATTCTTTCGGCAGCAATTGGTTTCCTAGTATTATTAAAACACTTCTTTAGAAAAAGTAGTGTTTTAAAGTGGACGAAATTCCATTTTGAATGGGATACGGTTAAACAAATTATGGTGATTGGTTTCCCGAGCTTTACAACTGAAATTACAGTAGCGATTGTAACGGTTGGTTTTAATATTGCTTTTGTTCAATATGCAGGAGAAGTAGGTGTCGCTTCTTATGCGATGGTCAATAGTATTCATGCAATGACATTACTATTATTCTTCGGTGTTGGTGCTGCATTACAACCTATTGCTAGTTTCCATTATGGTGCAAATTTACCAGAAAGACTGCGTGAAGGATTACGGTTGGCTGTAAAAATTGCAGTTGTACTCGGAGGCGTAGCAATTGTTGTCGGTTTATTCTTCGGGAAATATATAATTGGTTTATTTGATGTTCAATCCCCAGAACTATTGGAGTTAACGTTAACAGGTATAAGTTTATTCTTTATCCAATATGTATTTTTAGGCTATAACATCGTGTATGGTGAATATTTCCAATCTGTGCGACAAACGACAAAATCAGTTCTTATTATTTTGAGCCGTGGTTTACTATTTATTATCCCACTGTTATGGATTATGCCGAAATTATTTGGCGTAAATGGAATTTGGCTCGTTATGCCAGTAGCAGAAATATTGACAGCAATCATTGTATTTACGATGAATCGTATGAAACATCCTGTTCCATTAAACTTGGCGGGAAAGAAAGAAGCAATATAATAAAAAAGTCCCCTTGAAAATAATTAAGGGGATTTTTTCATTCCTTTAAACTAATAGCAAAAGATCCATCTGTTTCCTGCACAGAAGCGAAAGCAACGTTTTTAATATTTGTAACGCCTTTCGCCTGTAACTCTGCATGTAACCACTTTACATTTTTATGGATTAGCTTTAAGTTATCGTATTGAATTTGTGAATCAACGATAAGAGCAATTGGTAATCCAGAATACTTAACATCTATATTCATATCTTTCGGAGTCAATGGTATGAGTTCTCTTTTTGGCAAAATACTTATAGATCCATTTGCTTCTAAAATTGCATATTCAATTTCATGAACACTCGGATAGCCTGCAACACGGAGGTTGGATAGTAATTCGGCAATTGGATATCTACTCTTCTTTAGGTTTTCAAAAATAATATCTCCATGTTTTATTAAAATAATGGGATGCCCGAGAATGAAGCGATTCAATTTATTTAATAAGCTTAGCTTTGTAAGTAGTAGATGTAAGCATGTAATGGCAACCATGCCGGAAAAAGCTTGCAAAGCACCGTCGACTGGTATCGCTTGAAAGGCCAAATAAGATAAAAAGATAATTGCGCCAAAATCATGAGGAGTTAGTTGTGCTAGTGCGGATTTCCCTAATAACTTAAGTGATATTAAAAATAAAATAAAAAAGAACGATACATTACATAAAAAGACGAGCAATATGTACACTCCTTCGTGCGAAGTTGTACTTACTATTCCCAAAGATATGATAAATATTACTTTTAGAGGGGAATTTAGACTGAATTGGAATTTATCTGTATACAAACGACTTAGTGGATATTATGATGAACAAATAGAGAAAATAGGAGTATATGTGAATGCTAAAGAAAAAAATTATTAAGTATAGTTTAGTTATGTTGATGATTTGCGCTGTTTATGTGGGATTTTTACAATATAACATTTATAAGCATGGTCATATGAAAGCACCAGATGAAGTGGATTACATGATTGTACTAGGCTCGAAAGTAAATGGAACGAAACCGTCTTATTCACTGCAATATCGTATCGATAAAGCAGCTGAGTATTTAAAATCACATGAGAAAACAATTGCTATCGTATCTGGAGGGCGAGGAAAAGGCGAAGATATTTCAGAAGCTTTAGCAATGAAACAAGGATTAATGAAACAAAATATTGCAGAAGACCGAATAATAATGGAAGACCGTTCGACGAGTACGGATGAAAATATTAAATTCTCAAAACCTCTTATCTCTGAAAATATGAAAAAAGGGATGATTGTAACGAACGATTTTCATATGTTTCGAGCGAAAAAGATTGCGGAAAAACAAGGATTAACATTAGAAGGTCTCCCGGCAAAAACACCGAAACCAATTATCATCCAATCGAACGTTAGAGAATATTTAGCAATCACACAATATTGGTTATTAAATCGAATATAATCAACTTGAATCCCACCTGAAATTTTAGGTGGGATTTACCTTAATGTAAATCTTACAAATATGTCATCTTAATGAAAGGTAAAGCGATAGTTTCTAAAGTGGTTTCCTGACATAATGAAGGTAACAAAAAACTTTAGAGGTGAATCGTATGAAAGGGAATAATATATTATCTTCGCTATGTTACTTTAGTATCTTTTTTGCACCATTTTTACTGCCAATTATCGTTTATTTCGTTGCGGAAGATGAAGTGAAATATCATGCAAAAAAAGCATTTTGGTCCCACGTTTTCCCGTATGTAATCCTATTTGGTGGATTAGCATTATCAGGAGTATACGGCTTAAGCTTCAATCAGTCTGAGAGCGTTGGAATTGGGATGATTATAACGTATGCAGTGTTTATTCTTGTAGGGATTTACTATTTCATTTGGAATATTGTTAAAGGTATTAAAGTTTTGAAAGCGGCTTAACAAGAATTACTATCATATAAATCCGTCGTTATTTGTCGAAACGTCGATATAATTTCATTTACCGTAACAAAAGACACTTTAAAAAAAGAGTAATTCGCAAAGAATTGCTCTTTTTGTGCTTATAAGTTGTGAATAATGAAAAAGATATGTTAATTTTTCATTATGGAGAGAAAAAAGGAGGGATTTTTATGAATGAGATTATACATAAAATGGAGCAACACGTTTCAGTTCGTAAATATAAAGAAGAACCAATTTCAAAAGATGTAGTGGAAAGAATGGTGCAAGCTGCTCAGCATGCCGCTTCTTCACATTTTGTCCAGGCGTACTCGGTTATTTCTGTAACAGATAAGGAACTAAAAGTTAAATTAGCTGAGCTATCTGGAAATCGTCATGTGAAAGATTGCGCAGCATTCTTTGTTTGTTGTGCAGACTTAAAGAGACTTGAAATTGCATGTGAAAAACATGGTACAGAGATAAAACATGAAGGGGTGGAAGACTTTATCGTTGCGACGGTAGACGCTTCACTTTTTGCACAAAACTTAGCACTTACAGCAGAATCATTAGGATACGGTATTTGTTATATCGGTGGAATTCGTAATAATCCGAAAGAAGTAAGCGAATTGCTTCATTTACCGGATAAAGTATATCCTGTGTTCGGAATGACAGTCGGTGTACCAGATGAAGATCATGGAGTTAAACCGCGGTTACCAGTAGCAGCCATTCTTCATGAAAATGGATATAATGAAAAGAAATATGATGAATTGTTAAACGAATACGATGATACGATGAGCGCGTATTACAAAGAAAGATCGTCAAATCAAAAAAAAGTAACATGGACGGAATCAATGAGTTCATTTATGGCCAAAGAGAAGAGAATGCATATGAAAGAGTTTTTGAGTGAGAAAGGATTTAATAAGAAATAAGTAAAAGGACAAACCTGAGATGTGGGTTTGTCCTTTTTTAGAGGAGAAATATAATAATTTTCGAATATGTATAGAGGGGGAAGATAACATGAAGAAAGCTTTGATTTTTCTATTTGATGGATTTGCAGAATTTGAAGTGAATATAGCAAGTTTATGTTTGATAAGTAAAGGGTTTGAAGTAATAACAGCAACTGTAGACGGGACAACAGTTACAGGAGAAGGTGGATTTTTGTGTCGACCACATGTTTCTATAGGTCATATTGAAGTAGTGGATTATGAAGTGTTTATTGTACCAGGAGGGCATATTTTTCACCATTTAGAAAATGAACAACTGTTATCTATTGTGAGCGAATTACATAAGCAAAATAAATGCATAGCGGGGATTTGTGCCGGGACATCTCTACTGCATGCAGCTGGAGTGCTTAATGAGAAAAAATTCTCAACATCATTAACACCAGAGGTAGAACATTTAGCACATCTACATAAATGGGAATATAAACAAGAAGAAGATGTAACTGTGGATGGGAAAATTATTACAGCAGTAGGATCTGCATATGTTGAATTTGCTATTGAAATTGTGAAACAGCTCAATTTATTTAATGAAAGTGAAGTTAATGAAAATCTTCAATACTTTAAAAATATAAAAACAGTATGTGGTGAGACGTTAGTTTAAGTTATAACATCACTTGTAAAACCGAAGCTAAGAAAGTGGGACCCGCTTTCTCAACTTCGGTTTTTTAGTTGTTATTATATAAAATGAAAATAAAAATTGATAAATTTTTAAAAAAGTGATAGAAAATGAGAAGGGATTTCCAATAGTAAGTAAAAGCAGTTGCTAAAGGGGAACTGAGGGAGGAAGATGCTTATGATTTTCGATTCTGAAGAGGATTTAATTATAGCAATGTAAAAAGCGGCCAAATAGCCGCTTTTTATTGTGCAGTTAATATTCTAGTGATGATCCTGTAGGTTTAAAATATTTTTCTCCTGAAGGAGTCGTTACTTGGATTGCTAATAAACAGGAAAGGAAAAGGATGAGTAAAGAGCTACTTATCACAGTAATTTGAACGGAAAGAAACTGTGCAGATGCTCCAATTGCTAAAATGAAAAAGATTTGGATAAAGTTTTTTATTGAGTCAAATACGCTATCGATACGTCCTATCATATGTACAGGGATGTTATTTTGATAAAATGTTATAAATCCAGTACCAGCAAATGATGAAGCGATCCCAAGTAAAATGAAACCACTTGCTGCGACCGTAAATGAATTTGAAAAGGCGAAAATCACATAGCCTACTGCTGTAAAAATCATACCTAAGCCGATGCAATATTGAATCGGTAATCGTTTTACAAAGAGAGAGACAAGAAATGAACCACAAACGTAAGCTGCCCCGGTTATACTAACGAGCATGCTATATTTTACATCCGATAAAAACAGTACTTGTCTTGTAAAAACAACTTCTTGTGAATCCAGTGCCATTGAGACAAGCATTGTGGCTTGGAATAGAACGAATACGAGAATAATGTAAGTTTCAGTCCGTGCGAATGAAAAGACTTGTTTCCAATCGCTTCGTAATGTTTGTACGAAAGTATTTGTAACCTCTTTGTTTTGCTTTGTTTGTAATGTGATGTTTGGCAAGAAGTAAATGAGAATGGTAGAAAGTAGAAATGAAATTGAGTTGCAGTAAATAACAAAGGCTGCCGAGTATGTAGTGAGAAGTATTCCAGCAAGAGCCGGACCGATAATAAAAGCCCCATTTGTACACAGGCTATTCCAAGCATTAAATTGAGCACGTTCTTCAGCTGGTATGAGCATGGTTTTATAAGTGAATGAAGCTGGATCGAAAAATGATGTAGCAATACGAGTCAAAAAGATAAAAATATAAATTGCCCAAATAGAATCAAATAGTGGAATACAGCCGATGAGCACTGCTCGAATAATATCTGTGATAAGCATAATTGACCGTTTGTTTAAACGATCTACTATACTACCAGACCATATTTTTGTGACAACGGTGGCAATTGGACCAACGATCCATAATCCTGCTACAGCAGCGGGAGAGTTTGTACTATTTAATACCATTAAGTTTAGAGCTATGAGGTACATAAAATCACCTAAACGAGAAATGCCTGTTCCCGACAATAATAATAGTTTATTTTTCATGGGCATATGGACCTTTCTTTCATTGTTTTTTTATACGGCAGGAAATAGCGTATTCCTTTTCAGAGTTTGATTGACGAGCGGTTTTGTTTTCCCAGCGTAATAAAACTTGTGAAATCTCCCAAGTGAGTTGTTGTAATTCCTCTGGAGTTAAAAATAAATGAGAAACAATGTGGCTCCCTGTATTTGTTCCTTCCGTGCCCGCTTCTTCAATATAAAAATGAGCAGACTTTGCTTTGTAATATTTTTCTATAATTCCCCGTTTTTCTTTTGTATCTACTAATTCAAGTAACCCTCCGTCATATAAAATTTGAATGTGATAGTGAACACTGCCAGCAGATTTATTTAGTTTAGTAGCTACTTGCTTTGCAGTGAGTGTTTCGTCTTTTAAAAGGTGAAGAATTTGAATACGAGTTGCATTGGAAATTAGCTTTTGTTGTTCAGCTGAAATGGTAAGTCGATCCTCAAACATTATGGTAGCTCCTTTCTTATAATCTAATTTTATTGTACGTTCTAAAAAATTAGAACGTAAGAGAAATAAATCGCCTTTTTCCTATGAATTTCGACATAAATAAAAATAGCATGTACATAAACATGCTATTAAGCTATTTTAGATTCTTCACTTAGTTCCCCGCGATAAAACAAGAAAATCCATATAAAACTAACGAAAATACAGCATATAGCTAGCGAACTACCGATTATTTGCGGAGAAAATATTTCTAAAAGCCATCCTGTTATAAACATTGATAACTGAATAAGAGATCCGTAAACGAAGACTCTGTTATGTTATAGACGAATGTTAATACAGCTGCAGTATGAAACCAATCTCCAAGTATACTGAATGTTTGACCTTAAAATAGTTTTTGGAAGTTTTCCTCTCAATCCTTTCGACATATGCTGAAGAGCTCCCAACATCATGGTTGCATCCCTTTTTGAATATTAGTAATACTTACTTACAAATTAAAATCTTTAATTTTATTTAATTATTATTTATAAGTATACTTAACGTAATAATATTTTGAATATTTGCAAAATAATCATTCAAACACTTGCAAATGAATAAAGGGGGGGAATCATTTAATGAGTTATAATTTAGACGAAAATCTGAAAAGAAGTGCAAGTAAGTTCCCAGACAGTATCGCTTATATCTATAGAGATAAAAGTGTTACTTATAAAGAACTAAATCAGCAGGTAGATCAATTGGCTGCTGGTTTGTCTGCCCGAGGAATTGGGAAGGGAGATGGAGTGGCTCTTTTATTAAGAAATAGCCCGGAATTTCTTATTACGTATTACGGCATTTTACGATTAGGTGCATTTGTTGTTCCGATGAATCCTTTGTATACCAAAGAGGAAATCAACTACATTTTAGACGATAGCCAAGTTAAAGCGGCTATTGCTCACGTATCTGTAGAACCGAAGTTATCAGAAGTAAAGGAACAATTGAAAAATCTAAAGGTAGTCATTTATACAGATGCCGAGGATCAGGAATGTACATGGGAGCATCTGATGGAAACAAATAATAATGTTTGGCTAAGCCCTTTCATTGATCAGGAAGACCTTGCAGTCATTTTATACACATCAGGAACAACAGGGAAACCAAAGGGTGCGATGTTATCACATCGGAATTTGGCTTCGAATGCAGACGCCATTTCAGAATTAATTGAACTTCATGGTAAAGATTGTGTAGTAGCTGTTCTACCGATGTTCCATGTTTTTTGTATGACTATTTGCCTGAATGCCCCAATTGCTTGCGGGGCAACTGTCCTGATCCTACCTAAATTCAGCCCTCTTGATGTAATCAATACCATTCGAGAAAAAAAGGCAACAGTGTTTGCTGGAGTTCCTACGATGTATAATTTTATCTTGCAATTGCCTGAATCCACTGCAGAAGATTTCTTATCCATTCGCTTGTGTATCTCAGGAGGCGCATCGATTCCGGTCGAGCTGCTACAAAAATTTGAAAACAAATATAACGTTTTTATTTTGGAAGGGTATGGCCTTTCGGAAACTGCTCCTCTTGTCGCTATTAATCCTTTAAAGGGAACCCGCAAACCAGGTTCTATCGGCCTAAATATACCAGGACTCAAGAGCAAAATTGTCAATGAGAACGGAAAAGAATTGCCCAGAGGAGAAGTCGGAGAATTAGTAGTTCAAGGGCCAAACGTAATGAAGGGATACTTGAGGATGCAGGAAGCTACATCAGCAGTCTTAATAGATGGATGGTTTTACACTGATGATCTAGCAACAATGGATGAAGAAGGATACATCTGCATCGTGGATCGCAAGAAGGACATGATTATTGTTGGTGGATACAATGTGTATCCTCGTGAAGTGGAGGAAGTTCTGTATCAACATCCTGCTGTTATAGAGGCGGCCGTAATCGGAGTTTCCGATGGAGAATACGAAGAGAAAGTAAAAGCTTATGTCGTAGTCAATGATGAACGAATCACCATGAATGACATTATCCAATTTTGTAAGGATAAGCTGGTTAAGTACAAGCTTCCTAGTCAAGTGGAATTTTCTAAAGGGTTACCTAAGAACTCAACAGGTAAAATTTTGCGCAGAGAGTTAAGACAATTGCTTGAAGTTAAGTAAGAAACTAATTAACTAACCTTATTATTGAAGGAGGATTATTTATGTCGCTCATTTTAAAGGAAAAAGTTCAAGGACCAGTAGCGTGGAAAAGTATTGATCTAGCTAAAGATGATTCATGGGTTTATTATTTGTCTGAGAAAACAATAGAATCTATCGAAAGCGCTTTATTTCATATTAAACAAAAGGGTTTAAAAGCACCTAATTTTAACAAGGAAGACTTCCTGATTCCAGATCTCTCTGACGAAATTGCATACTTTGTGGAAGAATTAGAGAATGGGAGGGGGTTTCTATTAATTCGTGGATTGCCAATGGAAAAGTATACTGATGAAGAAGTGAGCATTATTTATTGGGGGCTCGGACTTCACATGGGCATTCCGGTATCGCAAAACGCAAATGGTGATCTCTTAGGGCACGTCATTGATCAAGGTCTAAGTTTAGAAAATTCAAATGTACGTGGTTACCAAACGAAACTGCATCTTCCTTTTCACGCAGATGGATCTGATGTCGTTGGATTATTAAGCCTTCGAAAAGGGAAATCTGGGGGATTCAGTAGTATCATAAGCTCAATGGCTGTTTATAATGAAATTCTTGAGAAGTACCCAGAGTATTTGGGAATTCTCTGTCGTCCATTTATCTTTGATCGTCGTGGCGAGGAATCGCCAGGTGAATCGCCAGTATTTACATCACCAATTTTTAGCTACTATGATGGTAAATTGAGCTGCAGATATGTCCGTACATTTATAGAATCAGCACAGGCGAAAACAGGTATCCATTTGTCAAAAGTTGAAATCGAAGCTTTAGATATACTGGATTCCATCCTTCATGATGAAAATATGCATTATAATATGATGTTGGAAGAAGGTGATATGCAATTTGTCAATAATTATACAGTTCTTCACTCACGTACTCAATACGAAGACTATGAAGAACCGGAACGCAAACGCCATTTATTAAGATTATGGCTCACGATGCCAAATGGCCGAGAAATTGCACATGATTTTGCGATGTTTATTGATGAGAAAACAGGTAAAGCAGGTCGCGGCGGTATTCCCGTCCGTAGAAAAACATCTGGTGGTATCATAGAAAGCTTAAAGTAATTGGATTTGAATCACAAAGACTTAACTGTATAAATCGATTCATTAGAACACCAATTGATTCATGTAATGGGGAGCGCCTTTTCAGATGGCAGGAAAAGGTTTTCCCTTGATGGTAAAAATAGGGGGAATTTATACGTCGAGCACACCAAAATATTCTTGGATTATATTATTATTTCTAGTTGCTTCAGGTATGATCAACCAAGTTGATAAAATTGTTATTGGTTTGGTTTCCGTTCCTCTAATGAAAGAGTTACATTTAAGCCCTTCACAATGGGGATTGGTCGGAAGTTCCTTCTTTTGGTTCTTTACCTTTTCCTCTATCATTCTTGGTGGTATGGCCGATTCTAAAAATACGAAAAAAATGTTAACTTGGATGTCGCTGGCATGGTTGATTATTCAATTTCTCACACCTTTTGTTTCTAGTCTATCCCTGCTAGTCTTTACAAGAATGATCTTGGGAGCAGGAGAGGGTCCAGCCCCTGCCTTATCAACGGCAATAATGGGAAAATGGTTCCCGAAACATAGACATGGTATAGGCTTTGGTGCAGTTCTGTTAGGAACGACAGGCGGATCAGCTATTGCTTCACCATTATTAATCTCCTTAATCGATCAATATGGATGGAGATCTGCTTTTATAGCCATGGGGATTGTTGGACTTATTGTGCTAGTTTTATGGGTCATTTTCGGTAAAGAATGTCCACAAGAAATTGGATTGCCTTCTTTTCATCAAGAGGATCAGCATTCATCAACCCTTTCTAAGGTTTCTTGGCGTCAATTTCTTCCGCATCTTTTATCTAAAAATTTTGTTTTTACCGTTTTATGTGGAGGTTGTGCCTATTGGCTTTTGTCTGTTCAAGCAATATGGTTTCCGGCATACTTTACCAAAGTTCAACATTTTAATGGTCAAACATTAAAACTAGCCGTGTCACTACCTTTTCTTTTCGCTGCCATTAGTCAAATCGGATTTTCCATGCTATCAGACCGGATTTATCGCAAAACTGGGGATATTCGTAAAGCACGAATAAATCTTGCCGGTTCCATGATGGTGCTATCTGCTCTTTGTGTGTATATAGCAAATGCTGTGAATTCTTCTGCTGTGTCCATCCTGTTCTTCACCCTTGCTCCAGGTTTTGCGTATGTCATTCTTTCACTCGCACCCGCAATATTTATGGATTTTTTTTCTCCCAAAAACATCGGAAAAGCACAAGGGACGTTCATTGCTCTTGCAAGCTCAACAAGTATTATTGCTCCACTCGTATTCGGATATTTCATCCAGTATGCAGCGACTGAGTCAATTGGATATCGTTATGGGTTTCAAGTAACTGCTTTAGGGATGTTCGTTATCGGATTATTGTTTTGGATCGTTGTACGTCCCGCAAAGCAGAATAACACAAAAATAAAAACAGAGGAGCAAGTAGGGGTACAGTAATAACTTCAACGAAAAATCGTCTTAGTTAGTAAGTATATCAAATTGAGGTATGGTGACCATAATTCTGTTGATGGATTATTTGGTCAATGAATCTATTACTTAGTTTTTTGAAATGGTTGTTTATGAGATTGGATGCCGGTATATATAAATACAACTAATTTATAATTGTAAAAAATAAATTCGTAATATTCAGTGAGTTTATAGGCGTTTTGGAAAATAGCGAGAGGTTCGGGTCAAATGCGGTTAAGACGCTTCGCTTTTCTTCATTGTTAATGATAAAAAAATTCAGTGATCTTAAGTAGGAAAATAACCAAATTAATAAAGGAGGATTATTTATGTCGATCATCTTAAAGGGAAAAATTAAAGGGCGTTCAGTGTGGAAGGGTATTGAACTAGCTAAAGATGATTCATGGATTTATTATTTGTCCGAGAAAATGATCGCTGCACTTGAGAAGGCTGTATTACATGTTCAGCGTAAGGGATTAAAAGTACCTGATTTTGGAAAAGAGGATTTCCCGATTTCGGATCTTGCCGACGAAATCACTTACTTTGTTGACGAACTAGAAAATGGTAGAGGGTTCCTATTGATTCGTGGATTGCCAATGGAACGTTATACGGATGAAGAAGCAAGCATCATTTACTGGGGCCTCGGAATTTACCTAGGTATTCCAATCATTCAAAGTAAAAAAGGTGACCTTTTAGGGCATATCAAAGACGTAGGTCTCGACTTTAAAAATACAAGTGTACGTGGTTACCAAACGAATGTACATCTTCCTTATCACACAGACCTCGCTGATGTAGTTGGCTTACTATGCCTGCGCAAAGCGAAATCTGGTGGTCTAAGTAGTATCGCAAGTTCTATGGCTATTTATAATGAAATTCTGGAGAAGTACCCAGAGTATCTTGGAATTCTTTATCGTCCATTCTTCCATGATCTTCGCGGGGAAGAAGCACCAAGTTCATCTCCGGTAGTTTTATCACCAATCTTTAGTTATTACGATGGTAAATTGAGCTGCAGATGGATACGAAATTATATCGAATCTGCACAAACGAAAACAGATGTTTCTTTGACGAAATTAGAAATCGAAGCATTTGATTTACTAGATTCCCTTACTCATGATAAGAACATGCATATTGATATGATGATGGAACCAGGTGATATGCAATTCGTTAATAATTATACAGTTATGCATTCACGCACAGTATTTGAAGATTATGAAGAAGATGAGCGCAAACGTCATTTATTAAGATTGTGGCTTATGATGCCAAATGGTAGAAAAATTGCCCCAGATTTCGAGTTTTATATCGGAGGAGTACCTGTAAATAGATAAAGTGAAGCTTCTATCAGTGGGGGGCATCCCCTGCTGATGGAAAGCTCATTTAATCGGGCTCTTACTGCCAGTTAATGCGGGATATATATATGGTGAGAAATAAAATCACCATTGTATATTTTTTAATGATGAAGTGAATTTGAAGGTTTCAGGACAGGAAGAAAGGTTTAGGAAATATTTGGGTTAGTTTTAAAATAAATTGAAATGAGGCTGATGTTTCTTGGTAAATTTAGATCCGCAAGCAGAAAAATATTTACAAGTATGTAATCAGATGCCGCCAATTCATACGATGGATCCTAAGGCAGTAAGAGATATGCTTTCCAATGGACCGCGCTCTGCTATAAAATTAGATCGGGTTTCAAAGGTAGAAAATTTAATGATACCGGTGAGTCAAGGTGAAGAAATCAAATGTAGGGTATACATACCGGAGGGACAAGGTCCCTTCCCAATATTTATTTATTACCATGGCGGAGGATGGGTTCTAGGGGACATTGAAGTGGTGGATGCAAGTTGCCGAATGATCGCAAATAGAACGGCTAGTATTGTCGTATCTGTAAACTATCGTCTCGCTCCAGAGTATAAGTTCCCTACTCCAGTTGAAGACGCATATGCGGCATTGGAATGGGTTTATGAAAAAGGGTTCTCCTTTAACGGAGATGTTACTAGATTGGCAGTCGGGGGGGATAGCGTGGGTGGAAATCTAGCAACAGTAGTTACTATGATGGCGAGAGACAGAAAAGGCCCTAACATCACTGCGCAGGCTTTAATTTATCCTGCGACAAATCTTGAGTTTAATACGGAATCCCACCAAACATTTGCAAAAGGATTTGGGCTAGATCGCGAACAGCTGGTTTGGTTCCGTGATCATTATTTAAGGAATGATGAGGACAGGTATAATGAATACGCTTCTCCTTTGGTTGCTGAAGATTTAAGTGGTCTCCCGCCAGCAATCGTAATCACCGCAGAAAATGATGTGCTTCGGGATGAAGGAATGGCTTATGCTGAACGTCTGAAAAAATTTGGTGTACAAGTTGAATATGCATGTGAACCTGGTATGATCCACGGCTTTTTTGCACACATGGCTATTTTCTCTAAGAACATTGAATCAACGGTTTCTAAGATTGACAAGTTCTTGAATACTGCTAAATATACAATAGGGATAGATTGAAATCGAAAAGTTATAAAAAACGAGCCCCAGCTTTTAGCGAAGCTCGTTTTTAAATACACTATTATTGGCAATATAAGATACAGTTACAATATCTATCCTAGCTTTTTAGTAAAAAACGGTATCTCCAATTCCGCCGGTTACTGAAATGACATCACCAGTAATAGATGCCGCCAAAGGTGAAGCCAAGAAGGTAATGACATTAGCAATTTCCTCTACTGTGATCAAGCGACCGATTGCATTGAGTGCGGCCATCTGACGTAAAGCCTCTTCGTTAGTGACTCGATTTCTAAACATTTCCGTATCGACAATCCCTGGATAAACAGCATTGACGTTAATTCCATGCTTTCCTAATTCCAATGATGCAGATTTTGTTAAATGGACAACAGATGCATTACGTGGACCAGAACTAAAATAATTGCCGCCAATTCTAGCAGCCAGACCACTTATACTTATAATACGTCCCCAATTATTTTCTATCATATAGGGAGCTACAGCTCGGATACACCGAAAATAGCCCATATACTTTTCTTCAAAATCTTTCAAAATAAGTTCATCTTTAATACTATTAAAATCTTCTGGCTCAAAGCCACCAACACGGGCTCCACTGTTGACTAAAATATCGATGCCTCCCATTGCTGCTGCTGATTTTTCAACTAAATTTAGAATAGAGTCAGGATCAGTAGTATCTGCTACAATCGGGTAGATATTTCTATTTGTTTCTTGGGCTAATTCCTCTGCTGTAACTTTTAGTGAGGATTCGTTTCTTGAACAAATCGTACAATCTACACCTTCCAGAGCCAACTGGCGGGCAGTAGCTTTACCAATCCCACGGCTTCCTCCAACAATAAGTGCTTTTTTTCCAGATAACTTTAAGTCCATATTTTAACCCCCCGTTTTGATTTAACCGTAAAAGACCAAACTTGGAAATTAATTCCCGGAATATTAAATCATTTCTATTTTTAATTCTACAGATAAATTATAATTAAATAAAATTAAAGATTTTAATTTGTAAATAAGTATTACTAATATAAATAATGAAAACAGGACTGATACTTTACTATTTAAAATGTATAGGTCTTGTACGATCGAATAGGCTCTTCAAGAGGAGGAACGTACTCCTATTCTTGTTTATTCCGCTATTTGTGTCCATCTCAAAGTTGCGAGATGCGAAGAAGATAGGTAAAGAGAGGTGTTTTGTGATTTCATAAATATATTGTAATTGTTTACTTTCTATAACTGTATCCCTGTTGAATATTAGCGATATTTACTTACATATTAAAACTTTTAATTTTATTTATCTGAAAATTATGAATATAATTTAAATAACAATCCATACAGTTGTATCGGTTGTTATTTAAAGCACTTTCGTTTAGGCGGAGAAGGAGGACAGTACTTAAGAATTTATAATTTATTTGACAAAGAATTTGAGAAGGGAGATGGAGTCAATCTTTTATTAGGAAACAATCTATAAAAACATGAGAACGCTTTCATAATTAAGGGGCCCTGTATTAATTTTATACACATTATGAAGAACCGGAACGTAAACGTCATTTACTAAGATTATGGCTCACGATACCAAATGGCCGAGTAGTTGCACGTGATTTTGCGATGTTTATTGATGAGAAGACAGGTAAAGCAGGTCCCGGTGGTATTCCCGTACGTGGGAAAACAGCTGGTGGTATTGTAGAAAACTTAAGGTAAGGGGAGATTGTTATATTGAACACCCCAAAATATTCTTGGATTATATTATTATTTATAGTTGCTTCAGGTATGATCAACCAAGTTGATAAAATTATCATCGGTTTGGTTTCCGTTCCCGTAATGAAAGAGTTACATTTAAGTCCTTCGCAATGGGGATTGGTGGGAAGTTCCTTCTTTTGGTTCTTCACCTTTTCTTCTATCATTCTTGGGGGCATGGCCGATTCCAAAAATACGAAAAAAATGTTAACTTGGATGTCGCTGGCATGGTTGATTGTTCAATTTGTTACACCTTTTGTTTCTAGTCTATCCCTGCTAGTCTTTACAAGAATAATCTTGGGAGCAGGCGAAGGCGCAGCCCCTGCTCTATCAACGGCTATAGTTGGAAAATGGTTCCCAAAACATAGACATGGTATAGGCTTTGGTGCTGTTCTCTGTGGAGCAACAATTGGGCCTGCAATTGCTACACCATTATTAATCTCCTTAATCAATCAATATGGATGGAGATCTGCTTTTCTAGTTATGGGGATTGTTGGACTGATTGTATTAGTTTTGTGGGTCATTTTCGGTAAAGAAAGTCCGCAAGAAATCGGGTTGCCTTCTTTTCATCAAGAGGAGCAGCATCCATCAACCCTCTCAAAAGTTTCTTGGCGTCAGTTTCTGCCGCATCTTTTATCTAAAAATTTTGTTTTTATCATTTTGTGTGGAGGTTGTGCCTATTGGTTATTGTCTGTTCAAGCTATATGGTTTCCGGCATACTTTACTAGGGTTCAACATTTTGATAATCAAACATTAAAATTAGCTGTGTCGTTACCTTTTCTTTTCGCTGCTATTAGTCAAATTGGCTTTTCTATGCTATCAGACCGGATTTATCGGAAAACTGGGGATATTCGTAAAGCACGAATAAATGTTGCCGGTTCCACCATGGTGCTATCTGCTCTTTGTGTATATATAGCAAATGCCGTGAATTCAAGTGCTATATCCATTTTGTTTTTCACCCTTGCTCCAGGTTTTGCGTATGTCATTCTTTCACTTGCACCTGCAATATTGATGGATTTTTTTTCTCCAAAAAACATCGGAAAAGCACAAGGGATTTACGTTGCTCTCGCAAGCTCAACAAGTATTATTGCTCCGCTCGTATTCGGGTATTTCATCCAGTATGCAGCGACTGAGGAAATGGGATATCGTTATGGATTTCAAGTAACTGCTTTGGGAATGTTCGTTATCGGATTATTGTTTTTGATTGTTGTACGTCCCGCGAAGCAAAGCCACACAACTATAAAAGCAGAGGAGCAAGTAAGTATTTAATAATCAATGATGGATCGAGGAGGGAAAGAAAGGAGTAAATATGAAAAGGAGGTTGCATAAATGGATCGTTGTGTACATTGTCATGAAGTATTAGCCATTATGGAGCGGAATCGCAGTGAGTGCTGGAATTGCCAAGAGAAGATGTCTGAGACTTACTCGGATGATTATATTGAAGTAGAAGATGAAGTAAAATAGGTTGTACGACAGAATTTGGAGCTTTGTAGGTAGCAAAAAAAGCAGGATATCCTCTGATTGAACCAACCTAAAAGAAATATTTAAGTGCTTATGAATCGCCAAATCAATTGGAATGATTTCACCTTTTATGACAAGAGGATAATTTTTTATTACGAAATCAGGAGCAAATTTAATGTCAAATTTTCAATGATGACTTGGAAACCTCTATCCATATGTATGGTAATCGTTCAATATTGATACTGTACTCCTTTTTGAATATTAATAATATTTATTTGCACATTAAAATCTTTAATTTTATTTAAATATAACTTATGAGTATAATCAATAACATAGTAAGTTTTAAAGATTTTGAATATTACAAATTTTTAAGGGGGTCTAGAATG
This sequence comes from Bacillus cereus group sp. BfR-BA-01310, assembly GCF_022664325.1. Taxonomy (NCBI): domain Bacteria; kingdom Bacillati; phylum Bacillota; class Bacilli; order Caryophanales; family Bacillaceae; genus Bacillus; species Bacillus cereus group sp. BfR-BA-01310. Next base: position 238,211 of record NZ_JAKUHD010000003.1, read on the forward strand.
TCATCTACACAATTGTTTGATTTAACAGGACAGACAGCAATGGTTACCGGAGGTGGTAGCGGGTTAGGGCGTGTAATGGCACTGGCGTTGGCTGAGGCCGGTGCAAATGTGGTAGTTTGCTCACGTCGTATAGAAGTTTGCGAAGAAGTTGTGAAAGAAATCGAGGCGTTAGGAGGACAAGCACTTGCTTTATCATTGGATATAACAGTTCCTGAATCTATCGCTCAAGGTGTGGAGATAGCGGTTTCTCATTTTGGGAAAATCGAAATTTTAGTCAACAGTAGCGGAACGGTTTTTGAAACACCTGCTACAGACATGCCTTTAGCACAATGGCAAGCTATGCTTGATACAAATGTGACAGGAACATTTTTAATGTGTCAAGCTGTAGGACGACATATGATCGACAACGAATACGGAAAAATCATTAACATTTCGTCTTCAATCGGCTCTAAAGGTACTGACCCAGAAGCTGTAGATTCTGTAGGATATACAACAAGTAAGGGTGCAGTTATGACTTTAACAAAGGATCTTGCAGTTAAGTGGGGCCGCCATGGTGTACATGTGAATTCTATTGCTCCTGGAGTTTTCACTACTGGAATGAATAACCCAGAAATACCGGGAACACTTGTGCATAAGGCCGGTCCGATTATAGCCTCCCAAGTTCCAGTAAGGAGGTTAGGTAGAGACAAAGATTTAGTAGGAGCAGTCCTTTATTTTGCTTCAGCAGCTTCTGATTATTGTACAGGACAAATATTGACTCTTGATGGGGGGCTTGGTGCTAAGTAAATCCCAGCCAAATAATTAAACTTAATTCGTGAATATATCAAATTGATGGTGTAAATTAGTAGAATTTAATTATAAGTTAAAAATAATCAGTTCACTTAATTTTTAATTATGAGCATACTGAAAATGATAAATTTGCAATAGTTAATCAACTGACTGTTGTAAGCGTTATTAATGTGCGGATTTTAAAAAATTGAAAGAGGGGATATAAGTGAGCAACGTAAAAAATGTAAAAGAGGTAGTGGCATTTCATGCCAATAATATTTGTCCGGATGATTTACCTTGGATTCCTTATTTTGGAGATGCGAAGTTTAAATTGCTTAAGGCCAATCCGGTGACAGGACAGACGGTTACGCTATTAAAAGTTCCTGCGGCTATGCAGCTTCCTGCTCATTTTCATCCTGGTACGGTCATTGTTTATACTGTCCAAGGCACTTGGAGATATCTCGAGGATCCTTGGGTCTCCAAAGCTGGTGATGTCGTTTATGAGCCAGCTGGCTCATCCCATACACCTCAAGCTGTAGGGGATGAAGAAGTTATTACGCTTAATATTGTTGAAGGAACATTAGACTATTTAGGTGAGAATGGAGAAATTATTGCCAGAGATAATTGGGAGTCATTTCTGAAAAAATACCATGACCATTGCGCAGCTGAAGGAATTGAACCTGTCGATGTGACTAAATTTTAAAAGATAGATTCGTAGAAAAGAGAAGCTCGACGTTCATGCGACGAAGATGCTCCTCTTTTTTTTTTTTAACTCTTAATAATTTGGGATTTTAGATGATGAATATATTTGTTGGCAAAAGTGGATAAATGTTTATTCTCTGATCGAACCATTCCTAAAGAAATATTTACAGTCCTATGATTTATCAAATCAACCGGAATAATATCACCATTGTTGATAGGAGGATAATTTTTCATTACGAAATCAGGAGCAAATGTAATAGCTAAACTTTCGATGATGGCTTGGAGAACTCCATCCATATTGTTTGATGTAAATAGGATTTTTAAAGGTTTATATTTGTTAAAGAAATCTTGAACAAAATACTGCATAAATTCACCTTTATATGTAACAAGGGTTTGATCAAGTATATCATGCGGAGTTATGGTACCAAGAAACGCTAAGGGAGAATGCTTAGAAACATATACTTTCTGTCGCCCTTCAAATAGGGTTTCAAAAGCTATTCCTTCCATATTTACATTTAAATCCGGCGAATACGTAATCAGACCGATGTCGGTCTTATGCTGTCGAATATCTTCAATTACAGCATGTCCACTTTTTTCGGTAACCTCCACATTTACATGTGGATATTCCTGTCTAAATGCAGCTATAGCTTTCACTAGAAATGTCGTCAATCCGGGTAAAGAAGATAACCTTAGTTCTCCCACTTCTATGGAGTTGAATGAGCTGGCTGTATCCTTTATTTCTTCAATTTTTCTCAGTACTCCGTAGGCAAGTTTTAGAATGATTCTACCTTCATCGGTTGGTACAGCACCGTGGCCCCGTGAACGATTAAGAATCTTAATTCCTAACTCCTTTTCTAAGCTGGTAATGGATTGACTAATCGTAGATTGGGTCACATGAAGATTCTGTGCTGCTTTAGTCAGAGAACTGTGTTTTGAGACCTCAATAATATATACTAATTGCTCAATGTTCATGACCGCCACCCTTTTCGAATATTAGTATTACTTACTTACAGATTAAAATCTTTAATTTTATTTAATTATAATTTATAAGTATAATTGATAACAATGATAAGTTTTATAAAATTTTGAACATTCTAAAAATTAAGGTATCTAGAATGGTACCTAAACAATTGTTTGGTTTAACAGATCCTGAAAGGATTTGTGTTGGTAAAGGAAGATGCAAACGTTGTAGTATGTTCACGTCGTATAGAGGCTTACGAGAAAGTTGTGAAAGAAATCGAAGTATTAGGGAAACGAGCCCTTGTCCTAGCACTGGATGTAACAGATTCTGAATCTGTTGTTCAAGGCAGGGATAAAAAGCAATTTCTCATTGCTCAACTGGATAAATAAAACAGGGGGAGAAGACGGATGAGAACAGAAACTGTTTTAATTACAGGTGCTACAAAAGGAATTGGTTTGGAATTCGTTAAAATTTTCGCAGGTCATAGCTATAATTTGGTGTTAGTCGCCAGAGACGCAACGTTGTTGGAGCAACAAGCCGAGAATTTAAAAAAGGATTATGGTATGCAAGTAAATACTTTTGCCGGCGATTTAGGCAACTATACAACGGTAGAGAGCTTGCATCGATACTTGAAAACCGGGGGAATTGACATCGATATTTTGATTAATAATGCCGGAGCTGGCGGATTCGGACTTATGACGGAAGTAGATATTCAGAAGGAAATGGAATATCTGCAACTCAATATGATTTCACTTACGTATTTAACCAGACTTTTTGCGGATGACATGGTGAAACGAAAGAAAGGTAAAATTTTAAACGTGGCTTCACTGGCGGCCTTTCAGCCAGTTCCACGAATGTCGATGTATGGAGCGAGTAAATCGTACGTCTTATCCTTTTCGGAAGCGATTGCTGAAGAACTGAAAGGAACCGGTGTTCAAGTCTCAGTGCTATGTCCAAGTTTTACCAAAACAACACTCACGCAGCAATTCTCCGGGGCAGGCACGAAGGTGTTCAATAAGAACATGTTGGATCCACAAACGGTTGCCAAGTGCGGATTTGAAGGATTAATGAAGAATAAAAGGGTAATCATCCCGGGCTTTAAAAATAAACTTATGGCTAAATCTGTGGGCCTGTTGCCAAGGAAATGGGTAACCATCTATACCCGAAAACTTCTTGAGCAAAAAGTGTGAATAAACATAAAATTCCTATCTTTGAAGGTATGAGAGTTTTTACACGTATCACCCCTATATAATTTCTGTGGCAAATTGCACAATCGTGCTTAATAAAAGAAATTATCGGGTTTGATTTAGTTGAATAGCAAAGCGGGGGCCATTCAATCTTTAAAGAGCGCTCTCAAACCTTATACGATTTACGGAAAATATTATGCTTACGTTATGATTGGAGGAAGCTTCATGAAGCTGAAAAAAAATTTAAATGAATACAATCAATTCAAACGCGAAATGGAAATATCAGCGCAGAAATATGGATTAACTAATCAAAAAACCGTTGAATTCAGCCAAAAGTTAGATTTAGTGGTCAATGAATTTATGATGATAAAATATTCAGAAGTAAACAAACAGGAGCGACTTGGGTAGGAGCTTATGTTTAATAGATGTTTCTAGAAATCATCTTTATCATATAAAACTGATAAAAAATTTTCCGAAAGAAAACGCAATAATTGTAGGTAGGCAGAAAAAATCAGCTAAAAAAGCCCTGTAAAACAAGTAAAGATATTTCGACCTCTTGGGATGAGATAATTGCAGAACAATTGAAGAAATGAAGGCCAGATAAATTTAAGAAGAAAGTGACCCCACAAAGTAAAGATATTTTCATTTTTCGCTTTGAGAGTAAGTGTTACTGTAAAATATTAATGAAGGGGTGACATTATGTGGGTCTGTACCTCACATATGAAAGAAACATTACTATTGTTAGACACTCCCCATGTTAGCAAAGCTTCGTATCAAATTAAGTGTTCTCTTTGTGATAATCTTGCTACTGCAAAAGTTTATTATACTCATAGAACTTACCATTATACTAAAAAACAATTCATGGATTCTTTATCAAAATCTTCCCCTATAAAATCTGGGTAATAAATTTTTGGACATACAATGCATATCAACTTATGAACAGATAGTTCACGACTATTTTGTAATTGATTCTAAAATAAACTGTAAAAGTCGTCCCTGTTAGTCTACAACTATGTTGTAATAATGAAAAAGAATGGGAGTGTCCCAAAAGTTCATTAAAAATGACCTTTTGGAGACATCTTCTTTTTATTTACCTTTATATGAATGAGGAAATGCTTCATATACAAGTAAATTTGTTGATTTTTTCTATGAATTTGTTTTAGGGGCTTTTTTTGAGTTATTGTTGTCCATTTCCGTAAGTTATGTGCAGCAGAAAGAAGCCCCCATTCCACATCTATTTTTCGTTTGTCATATAACTTCTTTTCTCTGTTTTTGATTGGTAATAGAGACTTGAATCGATTTTGTTTTTCCTTCAAATAAAAATGGGATTAACCCGAGTAGCTATTCAGCTACTTTTAGGCCAACCTCATTATGTGATAGTAGATTCTTCACTAAGTTCCCCGCGATAAAACAAGAAAAGCCATATAAAACTAACGAAAATACAGCATAAAGCTAGCGAACTACCGATTATTTGCGGAGAAAATATTTCTAAAAGCCATCCTGTTATAAACATTGATAACTGAATAAGAGATCCGTAAATGGAGTAGTGGAATGAGAAAACTTTACCAATCATGTTTTCTGACGTATACGTTTGTAGCAATGTCGTATCAAGTGGAACGATGATTCCTCCTGCTATACGCATACAGAGTAATGTAATGATACCGATAATAAGTTGATCGGATAGAATGAATCCGAGAAAGAAAAATCCTTGTAGTAAATAGGCCCAACCAAATGCTCTTTTCATTTTTTCTTCATTTATATATATATATATATATATATATAAATGAATTAACGAGAAGACTACCAATCATAAGTCTCGCTCCTTGAACCGTATATAAAATTCCGACAAGAATTAATGTTAAAATAATTTTTCTTTGTAATATGTATGTATAACCATCCTTTATATCAGTAATAAATGCTTTTTTCGTGTTAAAAGTATTACGAGAAGGGATATGCATTTTATAAATAATAAAGGCTGAAATAAAGTATGACAGGCTGTTCATTAAAAAAGCGATCTCAATATTTAAAGATTGTGCAATAATCCCACCTAAAGAAGCCCCCATAATAGACATAGAACCATTGATTGTACTAGAAAGAGAGTTAGCGGTTACTAAATGATTTCGATGTACGATATTCTTTAGAGTTGATTGCTTAGCGGGCTCGAATAAACAAGAGAGTACAGATAAACATATATTAGAAACGAAAATAATCTCAATTTTATAGAATGCAAATAAGTAAGTGAGGACGATAATCCCTCGTAGAATATCGGTGGAAATCATAATCTTCTTTTTGGAAAAACGGTCTACAATTCCGCCTATGAATGGGCTAAGAAGGAGTTGAGGTAATCCTTTACTCATAAAAGTGAGCGCTATCATAAACGGAGATTCTGTTATGCTATAGACGAATGTTAATAAAGCTACAGTATGAAACCAATCTCCAAGTACGCTTAACGTTTGACCATAAAATAGTTTTTTGAAGTTTTTATTTGTTTTAAGCAGTGTGGAATAAGAAACTGATTGCGCTGACATAAAAACTAATCCCTATCTATTGGTGATGTTTGTACATGCTTTTTCCATTCGCTTAAATACATTTTTTCTGCTTTGGGTAGTCCAATAGGTAATTTTGCAATAAATTCTAAACTATTTCCATCAAGATCGTTAAAATATACAGAGGCGTGTGCTAGTTCGGGAAAAACGATAGGCTCAATTGGTTCCATTCCGAAGTCTTTCCTTGCTGAAATTCCTTTTTGATTTAGCCAGTGTATCGCGTTTTCTAAATCGTGTAAGCTTACTTGGAAAGCGATATGTCGTAAGGATGGATGATAATTAACTTTGTATTCTTTTCCTTCCCAAAGGCCAAGCCAACTTTCATTTTCTACAATCCAAAAGAAGGCGATATCCTTGTCTCTTTTATATAATTTTAGCCCTAGTGATTCGTAAAAAGGTATTGAAACTTCTAAATTATGGACAGGTAAATGTGCTTCATAAAGACCTTTAATCATTATAATCCTCCTTAGTAATAATGTTTCTTATTTCATATTAAACGATGTTTTGTTTATTGAAATCGCTAAAAAGAAGGATATAAATTCATACGAAAGTATGAAAAAACAGCTCAAATATGAGCTGTTTTCGTATAGTTTTTAGCTAACGCACTCATTCATTTTGAGCTTAACGGAAAGGATATTTTATATTAATATCCGAATCCCCCGCCACCCCAACAGCTACATCCGATAATGATTAGAAGGATGAATAGTACGATGAGTAAAGCAAATCCCCCGCCGAAACCAGCGCAACTACCACCAAAGCTCATGTTTTTTCCTCCTTGTTAGTAAATTAATCTATATAATTAATGGATTACTTTATACAGTATGTTTTTATATGGAAAAGGAGCAAGTCTTACTTCTAATTAGACAAAAGCCTGTGAGTTCATTTAGGTTTGATGTTCAGTATACGTCATATCGGGGAGTATTACTGATTGCAAATAGTAGGATAAGTGGTAAGATGACATGGAAGTGTATAATAAGTGAACGAGTTGTTAAATAAATTGTGATGTAACTTACAATTACGTTAAACTTTCTTTTCACAAATATAAAATTTGTAAAAAAACATTTTTATATTTTTTTATGTGTAAAAATGTACTATAATTTTACAAGTAATATTATGGGAAAAGGGAGCTTGTAAAGAGATGGAGATGAGAAATCTACAAGATACTATAGAAAATAATAAGCAAGAATTAATTCGACTAGTTGCAACATATGGATTAGGACATAATAAAGTTTTGTTATTTAGTCGAGATTTAGATATATTAATTAATAAGTTTATGAATATAAAAGACAAAGTGTATAAGTGAATAATCTTTAGTTTTTATATTAGGATTATTTACTTACAAAGGAGAGAACAGTTATTGGAACGTTTACAAGAAGAATTGTATAAACAAATAAAAGAAGAAAAAGGTACAGTTACTATATTTTTAAAGAGCGGAGTAAGAATAGTAGGAAAAGTAGTTGGGGTAGATAAATTTACAATTTTAATGTTAGTAGATGGGAAGCAACAACTTATTTACAAACAGGCAGTATCAACAATTATGAAATAAGACACTCATTTTGAGTGTCTTATTTCATAATTAAACGGTTACTGTTTGCAAGCTTCGACGTCAATGCCAGCAGCGAGTAATTTTTTTTCTCCTTCTTGTTCAATGAGTTTTTGTAATTTGGATAAGAAAGAGTCAAAATCTGTATGTTTACCAACTTGGAAAGTCATCTTATGCTCAATTGGTAGCCACGTATCAATGTCAGCTTCGTTATGCTGAATTTTCACTTCAAGTTTATCAAGCGCGTTAGCAACTTTTGCTTCATACGTTTCTTTCGCTTCGAATTCCATCCATAAATCGTGTAATTCTTCCCCAAGAGGACCTTCTAATGTACGTTTAATATTTAAAATGGCCTCTTGCTCATTTTTTTGTTTTTGTAATTGTAATTCACGGCTATTCATCGTGTCAAAGGCGGGGATGTCACCTGCTTCAGCTTCAACAAGGTCGTGAATAATGACCATTTTAAGTAATTTTTCTATATTTACTTTTTGATCTAAATAAGGCTCAACTAAGATGGCCATTAGCGACATACGCCATGTATGTTCTGCAACACTTTCTTGACGTCCGTTAGAGAGCCAGCTGTGTCGCATTTCGTATTTTAGTTTTTCTGCTAATGCAATGACCTGTAAAATATTATGTTCCATAGGGATCCTCCTCACATTGCTATATTATAATTCTAGTATAGAAATGAAATGTGTCAATTTTATGAGTATATCGCGATAAATAGATGATAGTCGTATAATGGTTATTATATATGAAAACGTATTATTAAAATAAAAAAATGTTTTATAAAAACGAAAAGGAAGGGCAGGAATATGGGAGACGAAAATCAAGTGTTAGTTAGGCCACAAAGGAAAAAGAGAAAGTTTGATATTTCTAGCCCATTTGGCATTTTAATAGGTTTTGTCATTGTAATTGCGGCGATCATGCTTGGCGGTGGTGGAATAAACGCTTTTAAAAATTTTTTAGATGTTTCATCTATTTTAATTGTTATAGGGGGAACAACAGCGACAATTGTGGTGGCATATAGATTTGGAGAAATAAAACATACTAAGATTAGTAGTGCAGGCCAAGGCATTGGTTCGCACTACTATTTTTTATATAGTAGAAGTGAAGAAAGGGTCGTGTATGCTTTAGGATTCCGAATCCGTAAAAAAAATTGACCTTCTTCACTTACCTTATTTGAATCAGTTTTTAGTATGTTGGTCTTCGAGATCGTGTATAAGAAATGGGAATCGATAAGTGTAAGATGAAGACTTCAACTTTACGTCAGGAGGAACCTTATGAGACACGTAATTGCATTTGATATCAGTATGGGTAAAAGTTATATGGTCATTTATAATGCACAAAAACAATGTATCTTTGAAAAAGAAATCAAACATTCAAAGTCTGAATTTGAAGAGCTACAAAAAAAGATACATGAGCTTACCAATGAAACTGGCAAATCACCTGAAATTGTGTTCGAAGCAACAGGTATTTATTCCAGGCAGCTAGAACGATTTATGCAAGATAACCAATATACATATTGTCTATTAAACCCCTTAGAAGCAAAATTACAATGTGATTCCTTACGGATTCATAAAACGGACCGAAGTGATGCACATCGACTAGCCATTACTCATTTTACAGTTACCCGAAGGGTATCTCATGGAACGGACCACTTATTCCATCAGTTAAAGTCTCTTTCGATATTTTATAGCGAACTGGATGGAGAATTATCGATGATTCGTAGTCGTATGCACAAAGTAATTCAATTAACATTTCCTGAATTAGAAAAAATGTTCACTAGTAAATCGGATCTATTTTTAAATTTTGTTCAACTATTTCCCCATCCAGATTGTGTTTTAAATCTTTCTAAAACAATCATAAAAAATCGTATTCGTGCCAATACCAATAAAAAAATATCAACTATCATGGCAGAGAAAAAGGCAATTCAAATACTTGAAATAGCGAAAAATTCCTATCCAGCCGTTTCACAAAATGATGTCCTATGTGATCAACTCAAGGTATACGCAAGGCGTTATCAAGAACTTCTTCATCAAAAGGAACATTGTATTAACAAGATGGTACATCTTGCCGAACAACGTGCAGAATATAGTATCATTTTGAGCCTTCCTGGAATTGGGCCAAATACAGCTGTACGTTTAATGGCTGAAATAGGAGATATTACTCGTTTTGCGAATAATAAGCAATTGAATGCATATGCCGGTATTGATATACGTCGCTTTCAATCTGGTAAAACTTTTTATAAAGATAAAATTAATAAACGTGGAAATAAACATTTACGAAAACTACTTTTCCTGATTATCCAAAATATGATTAAACAACGGCGTTACGGGCGAAATCACATCATAGAGTACTACGATAAATTAAAAACGCAACCCTATAACAAATGTCATAAAGTTGCGTCCATTGCGTGTGTGAATAAGTTACTGAAGCTTCTCTTTCATCTTATTACACACGATATACACTATGATTATCGGTTAACGGCCTAATATCATAGTTTTATTCATCATATCATATCTCCCCCTAGTAAAAAAAAGAATCATATTAGGGGTATTTAGTATGCGTTATACGTGGATACATGTGTGATATAGATTTTTGGTACTCAATCCATCAAAAATCTATAAATACAGGTTGACTAATCGTAAGAAAAAATATACGAAAAGTATTTTTACTGTTTTACATAGAAGAGAGGAGGATTTAGAACAGTTAACGGATTTGTTCGTTGATTTTTCGAAAAAATCTAAAAACATGGTTTACTCTCATTAGAAGTTGATGGAGAGCAAGTAGACAATCCTTTTATTCAAAAGGGGATCCGTTTAATGTTAAGTGGATATGATGAAGCAGAATTAAAAGAAGTATTAATGAAGGATGTTGAAACAGAGGTGTATGAGTTAAGAAAAGGAGCAATATTATTAGATAAAATCGGTGATTTCGCTCCAGCGTGGGGGATGCTGCAAAAGCAATGTCAGAAATGTTTAAAGACAAAATGGATATGACACCGCCAGACGTTAAATTTGTTTCGTTAAAAGAAGAAATGGAATATTTGGGAGAAACGATGGAAGTGGACGAGCTCGTTCAAATTACATTCAATCTTGAAATTGGTGATCTACTTCAATCAAAGATGTATCAAATACTACCAATTTCAGAAGCAAAAGAAATGGTTAGACGACTTCTTTATCCGATGGTGGAAGAGCAAGAAATTCCTGCATCAGTCGTACAGCCAATTGAATATAAAGAAGTCAGACAAGTTGAACCGATATATATGGATATTTTACTATAAAGGTGAGGGTTTTCTTACTTGATGTCCAATTATTTTAGCTATAAGATTTTGTGGTGACGTAAACTTTTTCGGTGAAAATATATTCTAAATACCATATAATATAATTAAGTGGAGTTTTGCTGATATAATATTTTGAGTAACCATTTTTTATTTTTTAATATTTGTTAAAAATCATTTTTTGATACTTTTTATACCCTTTTGTATGTTAATTATTTGACGGATAATTCCGAAATGTTATAATATGGATATGCGAAAATTTCTATTTTCTTAAAAGACATAGGAGTCCGATGAGAATTGTGAGAGGGTGAGGGGAGTGCCACAGATTATGTATCACCACACAGCAATTAATGTATTAAGTCTTTTACAAAACATGTCAAATAATAAAACGAACGATATGAAATTAGAAGCGGAATTTAAAAAAATAGAGAAACAATTCCGAATAGGGTATGAAGAGCTAATTGATTTATATAATAGAATGGTATTATTTCAAATAGATATAGAAAAAAATGGTGGTATGCGAGTATATGAAAAATCAGCGATTACTTGGTTGAAGTCTGAACTAGAACTATTGTATGAAGTATATCAATTTTGTCAACGTCATGGCTTAAACATCGTAAATATTTCAAAATATGTTAGTAAAAATGAACTGAATATTTTTCAAAAAACGGAAAGCCAATTGCAAAACACGTATTATAAATTAAAAAAACAAGAGATCCCGTTTGAAAATATTGAAAAACAAAAGCCGGGGCGAAAACGAAAATATATATCTGTAAAAGAGACGATTGCCCAGACGAAACAAGAAAGCAAACAAGAAGTAAAAGAAGACGTTCGAAGTGAAGAGGATGAAAAAAGCCTCGTAACAGTTATATCAGGTATCGTTGACAACTTTGAAACTATTAGTCAATGTAGTGAAAAGAAAGAACATGAATTACACCAGTTCATGGAAGGGATTTATAAGCTTTCTAGCATGGCTGCAGATCGTTCGAAAGATGAAAAAAATGCACGTGGTCTTGAAGGGCAATTACAGTCGCTACAGGCTGAAAATGAAAGATTAAGGCGAGAGAAAGAAGAACTTGTTCATAATATTAAAGAAATGACGCATCATTTAATGCATTTCATTACGAGCTCTGACATCGATCAAATTCGCACATTGCCTTACTTCGTAAAAGAGTGCAAACAAGATCTCCAGAAGCTAGGGTTATATAACGCACAAGACGGCAAAATGAAAATTATGGTTGACCGCAGTGGACAAGTTATGACCGTAACACAATAAAAAATTGGGTACAAAATAAAAGGGAGATACATAGTGTATATGTATTTCCCTTTTGTTTTGTATGGAATCGCTCTAAAAAAAGAAAAATGTATTTTGTAAAAACATTATTAGTGAAACGTGAACTACCCACCACTTAGTATCTCTTACGAGCTTACTTGAAGTGGGGGCTTCTCGATTAATCGTTACTTTTGATAGCTAACGAATTCGTCTTAGGACAGCCGAGCTAACTCCCTTGTTCCAAAGGTTATTTTGTTACTATTTATGCCAATGCTAATAAGCGTATAGCTTCCTTTTTGATATTCATAGCTGCGTTATAGTCATGACTTATTTTTAGTCCGCAAGTACACTCATACGTGCGTTCAGATAGTAACATATCTTTTCTGCTTCCACAACTACTACACATTTTTGTAGAAGGAAACCACTTATCTATTTTTACAAGTTGTTTTCCTTGTTCTTGTAGCTTATATGCTAAAAATGTTGTGAACATCCTCCAACCGTTGTCCGCAACACTTTTACCAAAGCGAAGTGCTCGTGACATTCCTTTCATATGTAAGTCTTCTATTGCTACAACGTCAAAATTCGTAGCCAATTCTTTGGACTTATGATGAAGAAAATTCTTACGTTGATTTGCGACCTTTTCATGCAACTTAGCTACACGAACGCGTTGTTTATTCCAACGCTCTGAATCTTTCACACGTCTTGCTAATACTCGTTGTGCGTTTGCTAATCGGTCTAACATCTGACGATAAAAGCGAGGATAATTGGCTTTCTCATCTTCGCTACTCACATACAATTCAGCCATTGCGAAATCTAATCCAACCACACTTTCTACTTCTTTTTGTACAATCTCTTTTTCATATTCAGTCAAGATGGACACATAGTATTTACCAGTAGGTGTCATAAAAATTGTACATGATTTGATGATATGGTTTTGCGGTATCTCTCTATGTTGCTTCAGTCGTACCATTTTCAGTTTCGGTAATTTAATATAACCATGAAATAACATAATATTTCCGTTTACCCTATTCGTTGTATAGGATTTTCTACTTTTTTTACTTTTGAATGCAGGAAAATCACTTTGACCACTAAAAAAATTCTTATACGCAGTTTGCAAGTTTAATTGAGCGTTTGCTAACGCTAACGAATCGACTTCTTTCAACCATTCATACTTTGCTTTGTATTTCGCAGGAGTAGGGAATTTTTGTCTCTTCAGTTCTTCCTTGTTTTCTTTATACTTTTCGTATACTTCATTCCGTTCAGCCAGCATTTTATTATACACAAAGCGTACACACCCGAAAGTTTTACGTATCAGATTTGCTTGTTCTTCTGTTGGATACAGACGAAATTTGTATGCCTTATTATGCTTTGTCATATCAGTTCATCTCACTTTTTACCTTGATTTCCCATAGACTGCTTTACTTTATCTACAGCGAACCACCAAATGTGATAACACTACATGAACACTGCGTTATTATTATCTAATTTCATTGTTATACCAAACTTTACCTCTTATAAGGCTGATTATATCAGAGGCGAAATAAATAGGAAAACCAATTTTTTTGGCTACACCAAACCGAAATTCATCTCCCACCTACCGTTGGACTATTGTCCTTAACAACGCTTGAGGAAGGAGACTTCTTTCGGATAATGCGTTAAATTAATAATTTATGGTTAACAATAAATTAGTTATCGACTTGACTTGGAAAAACAGTCCATATCATTAGTTTACGGCTTTGATATGGATGAAAACCGCAATATAAACCTGTTTTTTTGTTGAAATTATAACAAATAGAGGACAGCAAAGTAACTGTCAAAATGTTTTAGCCATAAATTTTAGCATTTAATTTGGCTTAATAGGAAATTCTATTGATAGCAAAGCACTTATCTAATTTTAGTTTTAGAAAGGAGAGAAGCGGATGGATTCAATATGGCTAGAGTATGCTTGGGCATTATTAATTCTAATCGGATTAGAAGGATTGTTATCGGCTGACAATGCCCTTGTACTAGCAGTTATAGCCAAGCATTTACCCGAAGAAGAGAAAAAACGAGCTATAAATTATGGGATCATTATGGCCTTCGCTTTTCGATTTGCAGCCCTTTTTGCCATTTCATTTATTGCAAATGTTTGGCAAATACAGGCGATAGGAGCAGCCTATCTTCTTTACTTAGGATTAAAGCATGTCATTCAGGCGCAATTCGGAAAAGACAATCAAAATATTCATGAGGAAGATGAAAAGGAAGCGGCAGGTAAAAGCTATTGGTTCACAGTAGGAAAGATTGCATTAGCTGACCTTGCTTTTGCGATCGATTCAATATTAGCTGCGGTTGCTCTTGCCCTCGGTCTTCCGGATTCACCGCTAGAAGATTTCGGTGGTATGGATGGAGGACAGTTCATCGTTGTACTTCTCGGAGGGATTGCCGGACTTATCTTAATTAAATTTGCGGCAACTTGGTTTGTACAATTACTTGAGAAACGTCCAGCATTGGAAACAACAGCATATGCAATTGTTGCCTGGGTCGGCGTCAAACTTGCTGTAATTACACTTGCTCATGAGGATATTGGTATTTTAAACCATGATTTCCCGCACAGTACAACTTGGACTTTAATCTTCTACGGAGTATTAGTCGGTATTGCACTAATTGGTTGGTTTGTACCGGGAAATAAGTCAGCTCAGAATAATCCTGAAAGGTAATAAAAAGGTCAGAGCATTATGTGCTTTGTCCCTTTTAACGATAATTATATTGTGTATTTTTCGATTTAACGCTATAATTACAGTGTTAAAGATAGAATCGTGATATGACCTGTTATGAATCTATCATTTTATTTATGAATAAATGGATTGGTATTTTAGCAAGATGTGCTAATAAACTACTCCACCATGATGATAACGTACCAAAAATGTGGTGCGTATATTTTCGTGGTGGAGTTTTTTTATTCTCAAAAAGGGGGAGGAACCACGAACGGCAGCATGGTTCATATTACAATTGACGGCAAAGAATATAGTGCTGAGCCTGGTTCAACTATACTAGGCATTATTAATGAGAACGAAATTGAACATCCACAAATTTGTTACGTGCCGGAAGTGGATCCGATTCAAACGTGTGATACTTGTATTGTAGAAGTGAATGGAAAGCTGGTACGTTCGTGTTCTACAGTAGTGACGGACGGTATGAATATTGAGTTGTCCTCTATTAGTGCGAAGGCAGCGCAGCATGAGGTGATGGACCGCTTATTGGAAAATCATTTACTTTATTGTACGGTGTGTGACAGCAATAACGGGAACTGTAAATTGCATAATACGGCAGAATTAATGGAAATAGAGCATCAAAAATATCCTTACGAGCCAAAAGTTGATGCAAATGAAGTTGATATGTCTCACCCATTTATCCCGTTTTTTTTGAAAAAGAATTATGAAATGTTAGTCGCTTTTCCTGAAGATAAACAGGAAGAAAGTAACGAAGGCGTAGCTCAATTTCATGAACAATTAATGGATGGTGTAGGTGAGCCTTCAGAAGAAATCGTGAAGGCGAATGGAATTCAATCAGTACTACACAATTTAGAAAACGTAACGACTCCTATGTCATACGCGGCGATGCAAACAGGAAATAGTGAAGAATGGGCAAGAAAAAAAGAAAAACTATTACAACTGTTTGAAAAAGGAATCGTCGTTGTGAAACATACGGAGGAGACGAAAGTAACGAAAAAACAACCTGCTGTGAAACAAGCTATTCCTGTAAAGAAAGAAGAGGTAGCTATAAAAAACGAAAAGCAGGAATCTGTACCGTTTATTATTCAAAAAGTAATTCGGATGTTAGAGCAAAATGATGTGGAACAATATTTTATTCATGCATATACTGAAAAGTTAAAAGTGAAGTTTGAGAGTGCAACGATGATTACGGAAGAAGAAGTGATCGGATACATATTGGAAGATATGAGATCTCATTTCAATATGGAAAACGTATTTGAAAAAGAGGTACAAACAATTGCATTAATCGGTCCAACTGGAGTCGGAAAAACGACGACACTTGCGAAAATGGCATGGCAGTTTCATGGGAAGAAAAAAACGGTTGGTTTTATTACAACAGACCACTCTCGCATTGGGACAGTGCAGCAATTGCAAGATTACGTAAAAACAATCGGATCAGAAGTAATTGCTGTGCGAGATGAATCCGCAATGACATGGGCGCTTACTTATTTTAAAGAAGAAGCGCGCGTCGATTATATTTTAATTGATACAGCGGGAAAAAATTATCGTACGTCAGAAACGGTTGAAGAAATGATCGAGACGATGGGGCAAGTAGAGCCAGATTATATTTGTTTAACGTTATCAGCTTCTATGAAAAGTAAAGATATGATTGAAATCATTACGAACTTTAAAGATATTCATATTGATGGTATCGTATTTACGAAATTTGATGAAACAGCAAGTAGTGGTGAGTTGTTGAAAATTCCAGCTGTATCATCAGCTCCCATTGTATTAATGACAGATGGACAAGACGTGAAGCAACATATACATATCGCTACAGCTGAACATTTAGCGAAACAAATGTTACAAACATCGTAAGAAAAGAGGTGAAGAATAAGGCACTTGCCTTATTCAAACGAGTATGAATGGTCTTTATATAGGTTCTATGGGTATGATGAATTACATGCAACGTTTAAATGTTCATGCGAATAACGTCGCAAATACCCAAACAACTGGGTTTAAAGCAGAAAATATGACTTCTAAAGTATTTGATGTGCAAGACGCATATCGCCGTGGAGATGGAGCTACGACAAATATCGGTTCGGTCGATTACGCTGTCGTACCAGCTGCGAGTCATGTGAATTTAGCGCAAGGAAATGTACAAATTACAAATAGCCCTACAGATTTCTTTATAGATGACGGTGCAGCAGGCACATCATCATTTTTCGTTACTTCAAAAAATGATGAAACATTTTTAACGCGAGATGGAAACTTTACAGTGAATAGCGACCGTTATTTACAAACAGCATCTGGCGCTTTCGTTATGGGTGAGAATAATGAACGTATTCGTATTCCAGAAGGAGCAAAGGTGGCTGTACAAGCAGACGGTACATTATACGATGAAGTAACACAAAATAATATTGCCCGCTTGCAAACGAAAACAGAAGATGCAGAAGCGAACGCTCGCCTTGTGCAACGTGAAAATAAAAGCTTTACACTAGCAGAAGGAAACGTTGCTGATTTACCGAACGGAACAGGGGCAGTACGTAATCATATGCTAGAAAATTCAAATGTAGATATGACGAAAGAAATGGCAGATTTAATGACGAATCAAAAAATGATTCAAGCATCGCAGCGTCTTATGACCTCATTTGATAAAATTTACGAAAAAGAAGCGAATGAAATATTGAGATAAGGGACTCCCCGATAGCGGGAGTCTTTCTTTTATGAGTAAAAACAAGTTACGGTTAAAAATTCAGAATTATCAGTTGACTGTATGAGGTTTCTTTTTTATATTAGTAGCTATAGCAATAACTACTATTGGGGAGTGAAGTTTAGAGCTATAGAGATTGTGAGGGATTACTAATGGATGAAATTATAAAGGAATTACATAAGCTAGGTTTTTCTCAATATGAATGTAAAGCATATATTGGTCTATTAAAACATTATCCAGCAACAGGTTATGAAGTTAGTAAACAAACAGGAGTACCCCGTTCAATGATTTATGAGGTACTTGGTAAGTTGATGGATAAAGGCGCAGTGCATTTAGTTCCTTCTGAGCCAGTGAAATACGTACCTGTAGCAGCTACTGAATTAATGGATCGAATACGAAAAGACTTTGAAAGATCCTTTGAATTTTTAGATGAAAAATTAAATTGTTTGGAGCAAGAGCGACAAATAGATGTAATTTCGCATATTCGCTCAAATGACCGTGTTTTGAAAGAAATATGCAATATAATTAATAGGGCAAAGGAAGAGTTATGGATTTCTGTATGGGAAGATCAAGTGCATGAGATTGAACCGTTTATTCATAAAAAGGAGGCGGAAGGAGTACATATATTTTCAATCTTATTTGGTGCTCCGAAAACAAAAATAGGAGCGACATTTCATCATAATTATATGACGCCTCACGTTGTTGAAAAGAGAATGGGGGGGCATTTAACTGTTATTGCGCGTGATGGAGAAGAAGTTTTAATTGCTAATTTTTCAAATGATAGCACTTCATGGGCAGTTACAACATATGATCCAGCTTTAGTTCTCGTTGCTACAGAGTATGTTCGGCACGATATTATGGTGGAAGAAATTACGAAAGAGTTTGGTGCTGATAAATTAGATACGTTATGGCGAGAAAATATAGATTTAGTTCATGTTGTAACAGGAAAACGTAGTATGGAAGAAATGGAGGGAGAAGAAGGTGAGTAAAGCCCAAGCACATATGACATTGCAGAGCGATGATACATTTCAACAAGGCGTAAAGGATTGTTTACCAACTGTATTTGGATATTTAAGCATTGGTATAGCAGCGGGGGTTATTGCAAAGACAGCCGGTTTCTCCGTTATAGAAATTGCTTTTATGTCCACATTAATTTATGCAGGTTCTGCCCAATTCATATTAGCAGGTATGTATGCAGCCGGTGCACCTGCTTCAGCAATCATTTTTACAGTATTTTTTGTTAATCTACGCCACTTATTAATGAGCGCTGCACTCGCACCCTACTTCACGAAAATACCTCTCTTTAAAAACTTAATAATCGGTTCGCAAATTACAGATGAAACTTTCGGTGTTGCTGTGCAGCACGCAGCGCAAAAAGATTATTTAGGTGAAAGGTGGATGCTAGGACTAAACGTAACGGCATATTTAAATTGGATTATCGCTACAATTATCGGCGGGCTCTTTGGTGAATGGATACCAGATCCTCATACGTACGGGATGGATTATGCATTACCAGCAATGTTTATCGGATTATTTGTTCTTCAGCTAATAAGTAGTAAACCGAAACTAGCAATTCATCTTACTGTTGCAATTGTAGCTATTATTATTGCATACGTTTCACACTTGTTTATGCCAGATAGTATAGCAGTTATTATCGCAACGCTGTTAGCAGCAACTATAGGGGTGGTGATTGAAAAATGGAAGTAAGATTAGATATATTATTACTTTTAATTGCGGCAGGAGCTGTCACACTCGTGCCACGTATTTTACCTCTTCTCGTATTTAGTAAACTGCAAATTCCAGATTGGGGTTTGAAATGGTTGAATTATATACCAATTGCGATATTAGCAGCACTTTTAGCGCAAGTATTATTTATGCACGAGACGGTGCAGTGGGATTATATCATTGCGGCAATTCCGACTTTTTTCGTAGCGATATATACTCGTAGTTTATTAGGGACAGTATTAACAGGAGTCATTGTGATTATTATGTTACGTTTTTTTTTCTAACAAGGATTCCATTCATATAATAGCGAACAGTGTAATAATATGAAGCATATAGGGGTGGTGTTATGATACTTTTAACGATAGGTGCTATTTTATTAACATTATTTATTTTCTTTATTATTGGATTCATTACGTTTATGATGTTTGTTGATAAGGCAACACCGCAAATTTATTATACACCTTGTGAATCAGTGACAGTGAAATCTAAAGGTAAAAATAGAAGGAAGAAAAGTTGATGTTGGGCTTTTCTTCCTTCTGTTTTATCTGATTTTTCTGTATAATTTAAGTTAGTTATCCAACTAACTTAAAAGGTGGTGATATAAGTGGCAAAACCGAATGTTATTAACAAACAGAAGTTGCTAGAAGCAGCAAAAGAAATTATTGCAGAGCACGGGATGGAAAAATTAACATTAAAAGCAGTCGCAGAGAGTGCTCAAGTTACACAAGGAACCGTATATTATCATTTTAAAACGAAGGATCAATTATTACTTGAAGTGACTGAATCGTTTTGTAAAGCATCGTGGGAACAAATAGGAAAGGACGTAAAGTCAGAAAAGGCTTTACAATCTGCCAAAAGTAGATGTGTGAAAGATTCAATGTATCATCATTTGTTTTTTCAATTAATAGCTAGTGGACTACAAAATGATACGATGAAAGAAAAAATTGGTGAACTATTACAGTATGAAAATCAAGAATTAAAAGGAGTTTTAGGTAAAAAAGTAGGAGGTGCAATTACATCTCAAATTTCAACTGAAACGTGGAGCATTTTATGTAATACATTAATTGACGGATTGGCATTGCAAGCTTTATTCAATCCATCTTTTTCTACCGATAAAGTATACGGTGATTTGTACATGCTATTGGGAAAATTTATAGCGCCACAAAAGGGAGGTAATGGTAGTGAATAATAAACTTTGGCTCACTATTTTATTTTCTATTGGGGTTTGGTTTGCTGCCTTAGCATTCTTCATTATTTTCGGTTCTTCAGTTTTATTAGAATACACCTCAAATAAATTTTTTCTGCAAATGACGGTTCTCGAATTAGGAACAGCTATAGCTTTATACTTTGTAATGTGGCTATATCAAAAACTAGACACTTCGAAATATGCAGTTATTAAGTTAGGTATATGTGGTACAGCAATTGGTTTAACGTTAGATTCTTACATCTTGTATAACTCTTCTAGTATATTCTCACAATTATCCTCACAGCAAATCATATCATTTACCATGTGGATGGTTATTGCTTATGCTTTCTATTTAATAATTCCTTTAGTCATGGAACGAAAAAAACTATTGTAAAGAGGTTTTTTGATCCTCTTTACAACAGTTACATTCCCGAAAGAACTAACAATAATAAGCCAAAAATAAAACCAATCAAAGAAAGAAAACCAATACAAATGGAGAACACACGATTATTTCTCCATTCGCGCATGAAAACGATAAATCCTAAAATGCAAAGGAAAAACCAAATGGGCAGGAATATGAATTGACTAACTTTCTCAGGAAGCAACGAATAAAAATTTGTTAAATATAATATCCAATTCACAAAAAATAAAGTGCATACGATGAATGATTGTAAGTGTGGTCGTTTTAAAAAAGTTCCTTTTTTTACTGTCATAAAAATGAGAGTTAACACTGAGATAAAGGGCACTATTATGAATATGAGTAATAGCAGTGTAAGTGACATATGAAACTTCTTTACAACATAGTTTTCAAAAGAATTGAATCTATTATATTGTATACTTGCTTTGTAGAGTGCTCGTTATATTTTTCAGAGTATGGATTTAGAAAGCCATGTTCACCGTGTAGTTGTTTTATTTTTAGTAACGGATAATTTTGTTGTTGTAATGTTTCAATTAAAGGGGATACTGAAAAACTAGCTTCTTTTTCAGGGAAAATAAGTAATGTAGCACATATAGGTTTAATGTGAACATAGTCACGTATACGGGAACCGTAACATCCAATGATAAAATTTATTTTCGGATTGTTACTACAGAGCCAGGAAATTGTCGCTCCAATGCTAAAGCCGATAAGTCCTATATGTGTGTAATTACTGGAAAGGCTAGTGACGAGTTCTTCAATTTGTTTTTTTCCACCATCAAATCCAATGTGATTCATAAAATGTTGATATGCTTTTTCTTCATCACTATAATGAAATGAATTTTGTAGTTGTAGAAGGTTAGGACAGAATACATCTGTATTAGATGATGTGAAGTGGTCTATAACATGCTGCATATGATCATTCACACCATATATCTCATGAACAACAACGAGAGCTAATTTTTTCTTCATAGTTACAATGTACCTCTATGAAACTTATATTCTTTCTCGACAAGGCAGATACGCAGGTGGAAGTTTTCATACCATTGCTCACGGCCTCTTTTTTTTGCTTCTTTATGTAAGGCGTTCTTTCTCCAATTTTCAATTGCTTCAAGTGATTCCCAATAAGAAATTGTAATCCCTAGGCCAGATGAATCACGTGAGCTTTCTACGCCTAGAAATCCAGGTTGCTGTTTTGCAAGTTCCTCCATCTTTTCGGCAACGGTACTATAGTCTGTTGTGTCATTTGATAGTTTAGAAGTAAATATAACTGCATAATAAGGACTAGTTTTTTGTGGAGTGTTCTTCATACATTCTCCCCCTTTAAAATCAGTTTATAGTTTGTATTTTAGCACGTAATAAAAAGAAAAGAAGCACGAGGCTTCTTTTCTTTTTATGCGGTAAATTTTAATCCGGCATATATTTTACGACCTTTTTTTGAATCCAGCACACTTGTGCTTCCTGCTTTTGAATATTACGGTATTTCACTGTAACTTGTATAATTTGGTCTGTTGTGAGTGGGGTGTTTGTTTGTACTTGGCAACCACCAGCACTATAATCGATAATGGTTGCTTCAATTGTAATTCCGTTCATATGCAATGTTCCAGGAAACATAAGTGGTTCACGTATGTGCTGTCTTCAATATTGTCGTATCTTTTGCTTGCGAAGGCTAATAAGTAATTCAAAATAAAAAAATGCCACTTCAGAAAATTGAAGTGGCGTTGCTTATATTTCCTCTAAGCTATTAACTGGAACTGTTAATTCGCGTTCTGGATTTGTTACTTCATATATGCGGGCGGTTTCGTTGCTTTCGTCAACGTGTTGAATCATAACAGGCATGCCTTGAAAACTGATATTGGCTTGTTCTGAGGACTCAGAAAGCTCTTTTGCGCGTTGTATATTCATTTATATTCCTCCCATCATTATTATCTTTGCTAAAAAGGAGGGATAATATACCATTTCGAGACATTCTTAAAGTTTTTGTATTATTTGTAATGTTTCCTTAATAAAAGAAGAAAAGATGGAATCCGGATAAGGTTGTATCTTTTGAGCGGCCTCTGTTGCTTCTTCAAGAGCTTTTTTCTTATCGTTAAGTTTTACATAACAAAGGGCACGATATGCACCTGCTGTTGTAAGCCATGCTTGATCAAGTGGATGCGTCATATAATCTGGTATTTTAGCACGTTGAAAAGCTTCCAGAGCTTCCTCGTATTTCTTTAATCCGTACAAAGCTTTTCCGGTTTCGAGGTAGTACAATCCATCCTCTTGAAAAATTGGCTCATCTTTTAGCTTTTCTCGGAATTGTTCAAGATGCTCTAATGCAATTGTATATTCATTAGTAATTGTGTTGTAGTAATACGCTTTTAATATATCTACGATCGCAACGGACAAAGTATCTTCTGTAAAAATGGCAAATTGCTCAGATTTCTTTATGTAATGTAAATACTGTTCTCTATCAGCAGTGATGACTTTTTGGTAAGATAGTATACGGTAAAATTCATCTGTTTTATAATACACTTGATGTTTTTTTGAAAATGCTAATGCCTCTAATATGATTTTCTCACATTTTTCATAATCGCCACATGCAAGTAAAACAATCGCTTCTTTTAAGCACAATTGGATGTGTATAATAAGATCCATGTCTAAATGTTTAGCTTCATAATCATCTCGAATACGAGCAATAAGTTGTAAACATTCTTCATACTGTTTACGTGAGAATAGCGTATAAGACAATATTAATTTTGTTTCCGTACTGTCACGGTATAAAGTATATTTTTCAAAAATAGAAGTTGCTTTTTCAACGAAAGATTCAATGTGGTAATCTTTCATTATAGTTGCAGCTGTTACAAATTGTTTATATAAACGAGCAGTATTTAAAGTAAGAGGTAGCTCTTTTTGAACGATAGGTAGTAAAGTCTCATATACTTCATCATACTTATTTGCTTTTATTAGTTGTTCCATTTGTTGAATGAGTTCTACAATTGCTACATCATCTTCTTCTAATAAAAAACTTGTTTCGCATCCAAGTTTTTCAGCAATATATTGTAATGTTTTCATTGAAGGTGTAGCTTTTCCATTTTCAATTTGACTTAGCATACTTTTTGTCAGTTCTGAACCTGCTAGCTCAGTTTGAGTAAGCTGTTTTTCTTTTCGTAACGTTTTAATTTTTTCACCGAGAGTAGCCATCATATGCTCCTTTATAATTAGAAAGTTAAATACAATTAAACTTTTTGTTGTAAAAATTGGAAAGTTGATTATATAATAAGTTTAACACAATTTAACTTTTAAGGGGAGAGTGTCATTATGGGGGATGTAAGTATAGGTCAAAATGATTCGAAAATGAAGATTGCAACGAGAAATATTATTTTAATGATGATTGGAAAAATGACATCTTTATTAGGTGCAGGTATTTATACGTTTGCAATGGGATTATACGCATTAAAGACAACGGGTTCAGGAATGGGGTTTGCAACTACTCTTATTTGCGGATCGATTCCAAGAATGGTATGTGGACCGATTGCAGGTGCTGTAGCTGATCGTGTGAACAGAAGATGGCTTATTATTGGTACGGACTTATTAAGTAGTTTAACGATGCTTATAATGTTTATTCTTGCCGCTACGTTTGGGCCATCACTTCTTTTTATTTATATATCAGCAGCATTATTATCAATTTGTGCAAGTTTTTATTCTGTCGCGTTTACTTCGTCTATTCCAAATTTAGTGGATGAAGAGCGTATTCAAAAAGCGAGTGCTTTAAATCAAACAGCAGCTTCTTTATCAAGTATTTTAGCACCAATTATAGGTGGAGTTGTATTTGGTTTCTTTTCAATCAAATCGTTTTTTTTGTTAAATAGCATTACTTTCTTTTTAGCAGTTATTGTGCAATTATTTATCGTATTTGATTTATATAAAAAAGAAGTGGCTGAGAATAAGGAGCATTTCTTGACGAGTATAAAAGAAGGTTTCTCGTATGTAAAACAGCAACATGAAATATACGGACTAATGAAGATAGCGCTATGGGTAAACTTTTTTGCGAGTGCACTTTTTGTTGCACTTCCATACATTATCGTTCAAAACTTACATTTATCTTCGAAGCAACTTGGTACTGTAGAGGGAATGTTAGCAGTCGGAATGTTAATTGGTGCGATTGTTTTATCGGTGCGTAAGGAGACGAATAATCTGTTTCGCTCGGTTTACGTTGGGCTGTTTTTATTTGCAAGTTTGAGTTTGTGTACGATTTTCCCATTGTTAGTCACTATTCCAAAAATAGCAAGCTTTATTTACTATATCGCTTTTATGCTTCTAACTGGTATTTCAATGATGGTCGTAAATATACCGATGCAAGTACATATTCAAAAGACGACAGATCCAAGCTATTTAGGGCGTGTATTTGGTTTACTTGAAACAATTTCTACCGCAATCGCACCGCTTGGGATGATTGTATATGGATTTTTATTAGATATGATGCCGACTAGCATTGTTATGATTACCTTAGGGGGAGGATTATTGTTAGTTGTATTAGTGGGAATAAAGCAGCATGGGATGAAAAAACAAGTGAATGTGTCGGCCTGAAATTTAAAATATGACTTAATAATACAAAAATGACCATATTAGTATTTTAGTTTTTGAAACTCTTTTTCATGTATGTTACAGTAAAGTGAGCAGGCAAAGAAAAGGAGAAAACATCATGAAAAAATTAAGTTTTGTTATGCTTTTTCTGTTAGTCGTAATGACTGGATGCAGTAATTATGACACTTATATAGAAACAGGTATGCAATCATTAAAAAATGAAACATATAGTGATGCGATTATGTGGTTTGAAAAGGCGGAAAAAGAGAAATCAGGAAATGAAGCAAAGTCATATAAAGAAGTTGCTCAGATAATGGATCACGGTGCAACAGCATTAAAAGACGGTAAGTATTTAGAAACGAAAGACGATGCAAATGAAGTGTTACAAAAGAAAAAAGACGATGCACTTGAGAAAGCCGTAAAATCAAATGCAGAAGATATGCTTCAAAAAGCGAAAGACGTTGAAGAGAAAGTAAATGAGAGAGTAGCGAAAAGAAAAAAGGTAGATGAAGAAGGAATTGATAAAGTAATTAAAGCTGTTGATAGCATAGATGATGTAAAAGAAAAAGAGAAGAAGGTCTCCGAAGCATTAGATAAGGCTGAAGAGGCACAAGTGAAAATTGAAGCGAAGAAAAATAAATAGAGTTATAGTTTAAAAGAGGGTATCCCATAGTCGAAATTTTTGATTAGGTGATACCCTCTTTATTTCGTACAATAGTACACGAAATTATATGAGCGATTATTCGAATATATCGACCGTAAATCCAAATATATCGGCGATTATTCAAATATATCGACCGTAGATCTAAATATATCAGCGATTTGACAAGCGATATCGATTTCTGGACAAAAAACGACAACTGTAGCATCCTAAATAATAAGAGGAGACTGTCCCGAAATATCTTTTGGGACGTCCTCTTTTTAGTATATATAAATGAAATTAATAAAAGAGCATTAAGCTAAATCAGCTGACACGAACATATCGCTATTTTGAAGGTTTTTAGAGCGCAAACTATAAGCAACCACTTTCTTTTTATGTTGTTTTACAACGTCAACATGCTCTTCATGACCATAAATATAAAATATGAAATCTTTTTTGCCACGTTTTGCATTGATAATTAATGGAGTGCCCTCATTTTGTGGTGGTGCATAATAGCGATCTAAAAATAAACCTTCGTTAAAATCATTAATAATTTGAGATTTCTTATCGCCTTCTAAACTATTTCCATTAATCGTTATAGTAGCATTCTCTTCATCAATTTGCGGATGTGTTTCATATCGGCTAATGATGGATTCAATAACGGAGTTTGGAAGACTAGAAACGATAATTTTAAATGCCCCAAATATAACTAACAGTACAATAAACCAAGTCGTCATATTGTATCATCCCCTTTACACTATTAAATAATATAACCCATATGGTAATAGTACATATGGTGAAGTTTTGTATATTTTGTGAAGAATTTTCCTTTTTTGAACGTTTTTTAACAAATTGAGATGTTTTAAATTTGTAAGGGAATATTTAGTATGATAAAAATGTAAAAGTTTTCTATCGATTATAAGGGGGTTATGAAATGGGGAAATTAGATGGAAAGGTTGCTTTTGTTACGGGAGCTGCGATGGGGAATGGAGCTGGAATTGCTCATGTGTTTGCAGAGCTAGGGGCGAAAGTGTTACTTGTTGATATTTCAGAGACAGTTCATGACACTGCAAAAGAAATTGTTAGTAAAGGATTAGATGCTGTGAGCTACGTAGTTGATGTGGCTAATTTTGACGCTGTAAAAGAAGTAGCGAAAGATGCATATGAGAAGTACGAAAAGATTGATATATTAGTCAATAACGCAGGCGTAATCCGGCTTGCTAATTTTCTAGATATGTCTGATGAAATGCGTGATTTTCAATTCCAAGTGAACATTAATGGTGTATGGAATTTCTCTAAAGCAGTATTGCCATATATGATTGAGAAAAATTACGGGAAAATTGTTAATATGTCTTCTGTAACAGGAACATTAGTAGCTGATGAAGGTGAAACAGCATATGCGACGACAAAGGCAGCGATTTGGGGATTTACGAAAGCATTGGCGCGTGAAGTTGCGAAGCATCGTATTACTGTAAACGCGATTTGTCCAGGTTATATTATGACGCCAATGGCAGAGCAAATTGCAAATGAATCTGATCCCAATAAGCCAAGTAATGTCATCGATGGTATTGCTTCAGGTGTTCCGTTAGGAAGATTAGGAAAAATTGAAGAAGTAGGTCAGTTAGCAGGGTTTTTAGCATCTGATGAATCAAGTTACATAACAGGTACACATATCGTAATTGATGGCGGTAGCACATTACCAGAAACTGTTTCGGTCGGTGTAAAATAAAGTTTAACTAATAACCAGTGGAGGGGCATCCCCACTGGTTATTAGTTAAACGGAACTGGCGTTTACTAGAAGTTAATGTAGGATAAAAAATGATACTAATAGGGATCTGAAAGAGATTTCTTCTAGTATTAAAATCTGTTTTTATATTGTTAGAAAAATCAATTTTGTTACAAAAAGTTGAAATCGAAGTATTTTAAAAGAAAAAGGTTTATAATAAAAATATAACTAATTACAAGGAAGTGTGACTATGAGTACTGTAGCAATCGTGTATGGTATTATTCTTTCTACAATTTTTGTTTTATTTTTCGTTGGAGTGTCACGTTATATTCATAAATGGAAAGAAGGCGTTGCGAAATTAAATCACATTGAAGAAGAACTTAGTGATTTAATGTTACATCATGGTAAGTAAAAGGTTTATTTTTTAACTAAACAATGTGAAGAATATCACAAAACATGCTCTCATAATGACAGCATGTTTTTTTGTTATGTTGTTAATAAGCACATCCATCAAATTTTTCCATACGATACAGTGTGAAATCAGAAATGTTCGGAGCGGGATAGAGGGGGAAAATAAGTAATTCAGGCTATATTACAGATAATAAAAATTTTAAGAAAAGCTCAGGAACTCCAAACCTTTTCTTTGACTCAAGAAAAAATGAAGAAACCTATGGAAAGTTAAAAAATAATATAGATTACTTTATTCGAGATGGTATAACAAGTGAAGAATTTAGAAATTAAATTATAATAATATGATTTAATTATATAAATAAAAAGATGCTTTGTATAAAGCATCTTTTTGTTTGTTTTATAAGAAATGTACTCAAAGGAATTAGCCGATATCTAACCGAATTAATTGAATAGATGCGTTAATGGCAGGAGCGCCAGTAGTTGTAATAATGAGTAATAAAGTTAATAAGGTTTTACATATAAGTAGGTTGCGATTTGAAAGTAAATGATTTTAATGGGAAAGGGTTGGATGTTATGACTACAATATATTTCGTTAGGCACGCTCACTCTACATATACAAAGGAAGAAAGGGAACGTCCCTTATCTGAAAAGGGTTGGCTAGATGCAAAGAACATAACAAGCTTGTTAAAAGATGAGAAGATTGATGTTGTTATTTCTAGTCCATACAAAAGAGCGATTCAGACCGTTGAAGGAATTGCAAGTGTAAACAAACTATCAATACAACTGGAAGAAGATTTACGGGAAAGGTTATTAAGTAAAGATCCAGTAGAGGATTTTAATGATGCTATTCAGAAAGTGTGGGAAGATTGGACTTTTGTATATGAAGGCGGAGAATCAAATGATGTAGCGCAAAAGCGTGCTGTAATATGTATGCAAAATATATTGGAAAAGTATAAGGGGAAGAATATTGTAATAGGTACTCATGGGAATATTATGGTGTTACTGATGAATTATTTTGATGCTACATATGATTTTCATTTTTGGAAAACACTTCTTATGCCTGATGTATTTAAGTTAACTTTTCATAATGAGAGTTTAGTTTCTGTCGGAAGAATAGAGCATACAGGTTATCAGATAAATAATTTGTAAAAGTTTATCAAAAAAAGAGGAATAAGAGAAGTTATTGTAGAAGTATGACTTTGTAACATAAAAAATATGTTAAAGGAGGCTGTTTACATGTTTGAGAAAGAGAAAGACGGGCTTATTGAAGTTCACAACGTATATGAAATTGCACCAGCAGATGGAACAATTATTGGTATGGCAACGGAAGAAGAAATGGAAATTGCTGCTGAACTTGAGTTACAGTACTATGCCCATTCTCGTTTATTAGAAGCAAATATTCAGTTAGACGGTTCCTCCTATAAAGGATTGCTTCAGGAGTTCCAGGAGTATGAAAGAAAATCAATGAACTTTTGGCGAGCGATACATAAACGTTTAGCTGTGCCATGGGCATGGGTACTGCGTATTGATGTTGCGAACGGCCCTATATATGTAAGCAATGGGAATTCGTATTATGAAGAAGTTGATGATGAAGAAGATTATGAATAGATAAGTAAGGAAGCAGCTTTAGTTGCTTCCTTTTTTTATTTACAATGGGTAAATTGCTTCAATGATAATATCTGGTCGATCATTTTCTATACCGTGACCAGCATGTTTGGCAAGAATATATTTGCTGTTTATTGAGAGATTTAATTGTTCACGTATAAGTTCTTGCCACATCTCTTCAAGTTGTGTAGCTTCTTCTTTTGGCATATCGCCCTCAATCATTTGAGTAATAGAATAATGGGGATCTCTGCCGATAACGGTTAATGGTATTTCTAATGTTTTATATAGTTCTTTTATTGAGCGAGCGCAATTTTTCCACTCCGCCAGTTCAGAAGCTGTCGCTTTATATAATGAAGGCGATATAGAAAATTCGATATGATGTTCTGATTGATTGATGAGTGTAGGTTTTAGTTCAGTATAAAGTGCATCTACATCCATTTTGGAGTAAGTATGATATTTTTGAAGACAAATATCATCAGAATCAGTTTGATCAGAAATCGGTAAATGAAGCTCATCTAATCGGTGTAAGTTCATGGAGGTAGAATCAACTAAAATAAGTGCTTTTATTTGGTCCTCATGTAACATTGCAAAATGTTGTGCGCATAAACCCCCGTAGGAATGACCGATTAAAATGATTGGCTCGTGAATAGCTAGTTCATGTAGCAACATATGTAGTTCCTTTGCAACTTGCATAGTTGTACGTGGATTATTTCCAAGCTCACTTTCTCCATAACCTGGGCGATGGTATGAAATGACTGTAAATTTTTGTGAAAGCTTTTCTATAATAGGAAGCCAATCATAAAATGAGCAGCCCATTCCTGTTTGAATCACGACAGTTTGTTTACTATTACCTCTCATATATACTTCTATTTTTCGCCCGAGTATTTCTACTATTCTATTAATGTTAAATCCCCCTAAGCTTGAAATAATTTTTGACAAGCAAAGGCGATACACCAGGCGCCTTTGCCGAAGAGTATAGATGTACTAAGTGAAAAAGAGTTCTTTAAACCGATATAAACAATAAATAATAGTAATGCTGATGCAGGAAATCCATATAATACGCCCATAGTGAATTGACTTAACTCCTGTTTACTCCCACCTTCGAAAGAAATCCAAAATAAACTAAGTAAACTAATAAGAGGAAGGGCTGCGATAAAGCCACCAAGTGTACTATAATATTTAGCAAATTCGGTTACAACGCCAATAATGAGGGCGGAGACGATAATCTTAACGAGGAAATGCATATTTTGCCTCCTTAGCTAATAACGAAAAAGCTTTATCAATTAATTGTTGCTCTTCTTTTGATAGCTGTGACTCTAATATTTGTATCTTTTTTTTATCTAGTAAAGTATGCTTTTCTAATACTTCGATGCCTGTTTTTGTTAATGCAAGGTTCACAACTCTTTCATCTTGTTTATTTCTTTTTTTAATGATAAATCCCTTTTGAATAAGACGTTTTACATGTTCGGACGCTGTATTATGAGATAGACCAAGTTCAGAAGCAACTTTTCCAATTGTTATATCTTTCTCACGAGAAATGATTTGTAAAATGCGGATTGCTTGGTGAGAAAGATTGTCTTCATATTCATATCGTAAGTGGTAGTATATTGTCTCCCAATGTTGATTGATGTCTTTCATATGCGTAATCCTCCATTTTTTTATGTCGTATAATAAGATATATTCGTTTATTAAGAATTAAAATCCTCTTATTTTCATAATAAATGTTGAAAAAGTTTATTTTTAATGAAATATAAGGTAATCTATGTGTAAAGGTATACATTTAGCAAGAGAGAGGATGATAGCTGTGAATACATTTAAATGGATTAGTCATGAAAAGATGTATGTAGATCAAATACATGTTGAAAAATGTGGTCCTCTTTCAGTCGGCGTATATGGGGGGAGTCAAGAGAGTGATGCATATGAAAGAGGAGATGCAGTGCTAGCTTGGTGGGATCCGAAATTAGAATTTGAATTTGTTATGATATTTGATACACACCATAAAACGAAAAATATACATTATATAATAGAGGCCATTTCAGAAAGAAAAGAAAAACTAAAAGAGTTATTTTCATACCCGATACATTTAGCTTTTCATCATACACATATGTACTTATTAGCTTTATTTACAGATGAGCTATTTATTGAGAAATGCGATCAAGATGATGAGGAGCTCGCATGCTTAATTTGTTTGCGAAAAGGCGAGTTTTTATATTGGTTATCAGTTGGTGATTGCTTCGCGTATTTATTCCATTCTGAGAAAACGAAAAATGGAAAGGGTAGGCTAAATAAGCGTAAGAATTATGAATATATAGGAAGAAAAAATGTTTTTGCAGCGAATACACCTTGCTTTACATCAGGCGTAAGGGGATTAGAAAGAGGCCAGAACCACATTGTAATGGCGACGGATGGTATTTTAGAATATGATAAACGAAAGTTTGATGATGATCAATCTTTAGTAGAAATATTACACGACGGAAATTGCTTACAGATTGAGCCTGTATTAACAAATGTACTTGAGTGGAAAGGTAGAGATTGTGCCACTATTATCGGATGGTCCATCGATACTGAAGATAGACAATGTGCAAATTAAGAACTGAAAAGGAGTTCAAGGGTTTTTATCCTTGAACTCCTTTTTATTAAGCAATATGAATGTGATATGTTTTTAACCATTCATTCACTTGGAGCATATACTCCATAGCACTTCTTGCTTCAAAATTGTTAATCTCTTTATTACTTTGATTAGCAATTGCAAGTATTGTGGAATGGTTAATAAGTGAGAAAACAGGATTGTTTTTATTGCTGCACATATCAAGTGTTAAATTGTGAATTGTTTGTAAATAGTGTGGGTCTTGTGAAGTTGGATAAGCACTCTTTCTTCTATTTCGCACGTCGTCTGGTAAAGCAGGTTTCAATGCTCTACGCAAAATACCCTTTTCAATATTATCAATACTTTTAATGTTGAAAGGAACGTTCCATAAATATTCAACAAGTCTGTAATCACAAAACGGTACACGAACTTCAAAGCCAACAGCCATACTCATACGATCTTTACGGTCGAGTAAGAAGGGAAGGAATCTTGTTAAAAATAAATAAAACATTTGACGTTGTTTCGCTTCTTTTTTACTTTCTCCTTCAAGGGTAGGTACTTCCAAAATAGCTTCGTGGAATCGTTTATCAATGTAATGCTCAGGATTACATTGATTCGTTACGTCATTTAATAATAGAGAAGATGTGTTTTTCCAGTTTGTTAACCATGGAAACTTATCTACATATAATAACTCTTCTTGATGAAACCAAGGATACCCCCCGAATACTTCATCGGCCGATTCGCCAGATAAGGCAACAGTTGCGTCTTTTTTCATTTCGCAAAATAGTAAATATAGTGAAGTTTCCATTTCACCAGCACTCGGTAAATCTTTCGCATGAAGGGGAACAAATAAGTGATTTGCTAATTCTTCTGCATTAACAATAATATCATGATGTGATGTTCCTACGTGCTCAGAAACACGTTTTACCCAAGGGGCATCTAGACCAGTACGAGCAAATGTAAGTTCGAAATCTTTAGCACTGTTTACAAAGTCAATTGAATACGTGTGAAGTGCTTTGTGTTCCTCTACAAATTCTTTACCTGCCAATGCAGTAATTCCACTAGAATCTAACCCGCCTGATAACATACAAACGAGGGGAACATCGGCAATTAATTGTCTTTTTACTGTATCTTGTAAGATAGATAAAATATGTGAGGATGTGTCTTCAATAGAATCTGTATGGATCTTACTTTCTAAATTCCAATACTTCTTAACTACTTTTTTATCACGTGTGAACGTTATAGAATGTCCAGCACGAACTTCTTGAATATGTTTAAAGACGCCACATCCTGGAGTTCGAAATAAGCCTAATCCAAATATTTCATTTATTCCGTCTGTATCAAGTTCAGCAGGAACAGATGGGTGAGCTAATATCGCTTTTATTTCAGAACCGAAAATAATGCTGTTATTTCTTTCTGTATAAAAGAGTGGTTTTACCCCTAAATGATCTCTTGCTAAAAACAATTGTTGCTTCTGATCATCCCATATTGCAAAAGCGAAAATTCCATTTAAATGTTGTACGCAATCTTCTTTCCATTCTAAATAAGCATGTAGTAACACTTCTGTGTCTGAGTGTGTTTCAAATGTATGACCTTGTTGTTGAAGTAATTCTCTAAGCTCACGGAAATTATAAATTTCACCATTATAGGTAAGAGCATACGTATAATCTCCAGCACGAAATGTTTTTGGCTGCGTTCCTCCTTTAGGATCGATAACAATTAAACGACGATGTGCAAATGACGCGTGACGTGAAAACCAAAAGCCTTCAGCATCAGGACCACGATGCTGAATACTGTTCGCCATCTTTTTTAAAATAACATGTTCATTTGAAAGATCCTCTTTCCAATCTACCCAACCTGTAATTCCACACATATACATCTCATCTCCTACATTTAAATTATAAAATGGAAATAAATTAATTGAATAAAATGTACATCAAGTTTAAAGGTAACTACATAAATATTGTACTACATTAAATACTTTGTAGACTTGAGAAAATTCCC
The DNA here is from genome assembly GCF_022664325.1 of Bacillus cereus group sp. BfR-BA-01310. Lineage (NCBI taxonomy): Bacteria > Bacillati > Bacillota > Bacilli > Caryophanales > Bacillaceae > Bacillus > Bacillus cereus group sp. BfR-BA-01310. The sequence continues at coordinate 272,745 of NZ_JAKUHD010000003.1, forward strand.
TTCAAACTTACATTTATATGAGACAATGGCTAAGGAAAAGTATTCCATTACATACAAAAAATAAAAAAGATGAGAGAAAAAATTTTCCAGAACGTTATATAGGATGTAAAAGCTTTTACAAAAAATAAGGGGAATCGCTACATGAAATCAAATGAGAAAAATTTTATTAAAAGATTACAGCGGCAAAAAGAAGATGCGCTAGAATTTGTTGTTGATACATATTTACCATTAATAAAAGGAATCACGCATAAAGTACTGCTGCCAATTCAAAATGATGGACTGATAGAGGAATGTATAAATGATATTTTCCTATCTGTTTGGAATAACGCAAATAAATTTCATGGAGAACCAAATGATTTTAAAAAGTGGATTGCGGCGATTGCTAAGTTTAAAGCAATTGATTATTACCGAAAAGCGAATAAAAAAGTAGAAATTATTTCAGATGAATTTAATGTAAGCACAGAAAAATCGGCAGAAGACGAATTAATCGTTATGGAAGATAGAGAAGAATTAATAAAACTCATTAATCAATTAGAGCCTATAGATCAAAAAGTGTTCATTATGAAATATCTCCTCGGTTTAAAGACAGAAGAAATAGGAGAAAAGTTAGGGTTAACTCGATCAGCGGTAGATAACCGTATTTATCGAGGGAAAAAGAAACTACAACAAAATGCTACGAATTTTAGTTTTGGAGGTAGTGCAATATGAAAGACATTTATGAACTATTAAATGATATTGATATAGATGAAAAAGAACTTGAGGAAATTGAGGCTTCTGAAATTGAAAAAGAAAAAGTGAAACGTAATTTAAAACAATCGATACGTACGAAGAAAAAGATGAAAATTTGGAAAAAGAGTGTTGCTGCTGCCTCTGTTTTAGTAGGCTTATCAGTCGCAACGCTTGGTATTGGATTTCCTACTTACGCTGGAGGACTGCCAATAGTAGGTGACATATTCCGATTTTTAGATAATGGTAGAACAGGGCTATATGAAAATTATAAAGAGTTTTCAACTGAGTTGAATATGACAAAGGAGAGTAATGGGGTTAAGGTTACAATTAATGATGTAATTTCTGATGGCAGAACAGTATCTATAACGTATTCACTAGAAAGTGAGCAAGACTTAGGGAATGATCCTATCATATTAGGTGGATTGGATATAATGGACGCTCATGGTAGTACAGGAAGTGGAAAAATGACTAAAGTTACTGAAAAAAAGTATGTGGGTATGGTAACAACGACACATCATGATAGTAATAAAAAGGACAAAGTAAACTTTAGATGGAATATAGAGAGAATAGAGATGTCAGATAGGAAAAAATCAATACAAGGAAATTGGAATTTCGCGTTAACGGTAAAATCAGTGGATAGTAAAGAAAGAACAATTGGTGGGAGTTCGGAAAAAGAAGGTATAAAAGTAAATATGGAAAAGGTCGCAATGTCGCCGGTTTCATTTATTCTTTATTACAATCAAGAGGTTTCTAAGGGTGCAAGAAAAGAGTGGGATAGTGTAGATGTTGAATTGAAGGTTAAGGATGATTTAGGTAATGATTATTCTGGTGAAGGAAATGGGGGAAGTGGTAACGATCCTTACAATATTCGATGGAGTGCCACATTCCAAAAATTGAACGAAAATGCAACAAAGCTTATCGTTACACCTCATGTGAACTTACGAGTGCATACACCTGAAAATCATGGTGGAGTGGAGTATGTGAATGGAAAAGAGAAGAAAATTGAAGTGCCAAAAAAAGAAGCGAAGAGTAAAGATATAGTGTTAGATGATATTGTAATTGATTTAAAGAAATAAATAGAGAGACTGCCTGAAACAAATAGGCAGTCTCTTTTCGTTAAGAACTAGTAACGAGCAATGCATGTGGATGCTGCGTTTTATACTCATCTTTCCACGGAATGTTTAGTTGTTCCCACGATTCGCCGCTATCATTGGATTGAAACACGCCATTATTATTTAAAGTGTAAAACGTATGTGGTTCTGCTTGGTTTGTAGCAAACATCGAAATGACTGTGCCAATTGCAGATGGTAGTCCTTGCTGTACTTGTTGGAAGGGAGTATCTTTCGTTTTACGATAAATATAAGATTCATAAGGAATACGGTGATGAGCAAGATCAGCGCTCGGTGCGGCAGAAACGAGAATCGTATCACAATCAACTGGATCGATGGCCATGCTGTATAAATAATGGTGCTCAAGACCTGCACTACATGATATCCAGCTACTTCCGTTGTCGTAACTTTCTAGATAAGCGCGATCAGGACCGTTCATAAATCCGTCACCGCATGATGCATATAGGCGATTTGGGGCTTCGGGATGCATAATTAATTGATGAGCATCAATAGGAGCACCGAATTTTTTATCAGTCCATGTATGCCCTTTATCATTACTTTGAATAACAGCACCAGCTTCGATTGAAACGTGGATTGTGCTTGGATTGTTTGGGTCAATCGTAATCCAGCGTACGTGATGGGTAAAAGGTCTAGGCGGGAAAGCCCACGTATAAGAAGATAATAATGATTTCATATTTTTTAGTTCAGTCCAAGTTTCACCGCCATTTTCAGAACGGAATAAAGCGCTCGGTTCTGTGCCGACATAAACGACGCCATATCCGTTAACTTGTTCATTAGAGCTTATCGTTATGGAAGTGATAGAAGAATGTAAAATACCATCTTCATTCGGAAAATCAAAGTAACGATAAGAGTCCCCAATTGGTCTCCACGAATCCCCGCCATCATCGCTTAACCATAAACCCCGGCCGAATGTTCCGCAATATACACGGTTTTTTTGAAATGGATCAACTGCAATACAAGTAGGTTGCATATTTTGTAAGTGATATGTGGTTTCGTAGTTACCATATTGTTCTTTTACTACAACGAGTTCACGCTCCATACAAAGAAATAGTCGTTTCAATTTCATAACCCCCTTAAAAATTCTTTCATTAGTAAACAATATGAAAATAAAAAAGAAGTAGTCTTGTTTTTAGTTGAGAAAAAGGAATTACTTGAAAAGTAGCGAAGTGTGTATACAGAAGGAAGCGGGATAAAGTGAAACTTTAATCAGTGGGGGTTTTGTACATCCCCCACTGATTATTAGTTGAACCAATCGGGCGTTTACGGGCAGTTGATCTCCCATCTAACTTCTTTGCTCCAGCCGAATTTTGAGATGGGAGTCTTACTGCCCGTTAATGCGGGATAAAGAGAGAGAGCTTGTTGCATACTAACATACAGTTATTGCACTTAAAGGAGCATTTGTATGGGACACTCACATGATCACGGTCATTCAAAAAATAAAAAGGCGTTACTAATTGCCTTCCTATTAACGACAAGCTTTATGATTGCTGAAGTTATTGGGGGATTTGTAACAAATAGTTTAGCACTATTATCTGACGCGGGGCATATGTTAAGTGATGCGGTATCTTTAGCTTTAAGTTTACTTGCGTTTAAGCTCGGAGAAAAAACAGCAACTACCGCGAAAACATACGGGTATAAGCGAGCCGAAATGTTAGCGGCATTATGTAACGGTGTCGTTCTTATCGTGATTTCTATATACATTTTTATTGAAGCAATTCGTCGTTTTAAAGAACCAGTTGAGATTGCTAGTAATGGGATGCTCATTATTGCTGTACTTGGTCTGCTTATTAATATTTTATCAGCTTGGATATTAATGAGAGGCGGAGATGTGAAAGGGAATTTGAATTTAAGAAGTGCTTTCTTACACGTACTAGGCGATCTATTAGGGTCAGTCGGAGCGATTATTGCTGCGTTACTTATTAAATTTTTCGGATGGAATGTTGCAGACGCGGTTGCTAGTATGCTTGTGTCTATTTTAGTCATTATTAGTGGGTGGCGTGTAACACGTGATACAGTCCATATATTAATGGAAGGTGCACCGCAGCACATAGATGTTGATGAAGTGAAAAATACATTATTAACGATTGCAATTGTAAAAGAAGTTCATGATTTGCACATATGGTCTGTCACATCGGACTTTCAAGTACTAACTTGCCACCTGATTATTAAAGGTAATGAAACGCAAAGTGTATTAAAAGAGGCTACGGATGTATTAAAGGAGAGGTTTCATGTAGAACATGTCACCATTCAAGTAGAGATAGACGGTGAATTTAATCATAGTGAGACAACTTGCAAAGTATGAAAGAAAAAGGATAAGAAAAAGTGTCATAACATTTTTCGCACGACATACATATATATAATGTGGCCACAAATACTTTGTAAGGTAAATATTTCATAAGATTACTTTACTTATAAAGAATCATCTTTTATAATCAGAAGTGGTAATTGATAAAGATTATCATTTTCAATGATCGTAGAAAGGAGTTTTTTAAAAGATGAGTAGTCAACTCCGTTTTGCTGTTGAAAATCGTAAGAGGCACTTAATTGATGAGTTAATTGGAGCAGGGGTGTTTAAAGTTCGTGATCGGCAATTATACGAGCTTTCTTTAGAGGAATTGGAAAAAGAGTACGAAGATATGGAAGATTATGCAGATATTCAGGCATAGCTAAATAGATTAGTAAAAGATGAGCTGGTTACGATTTTGTGTAACCAGCTCTATTATTATTTCGTAGAAATCATTTTTTGGATTTCTTTCATTGGACGGAGCCAGTTTTGAGACATCATTTGTTCCATTTGTTTTTCGTCCTGCTTTTGTAGTGCTTGAATTATAGAGTGATGTTCTTCAATAGATTGACTTGCAGGAACAAAGTTTTGGAAAAACAAATATTCAAGGCGTAAAACGTGAAGTTGCGTATTTTCTAGAAAAGGTTCAATATATGGATTTTTAGCAATAGAAGTAATTGTATTGTGAAATTGAATATCTAGTTCTAAAGCTCGTTTCGAATTTTTTTCATTTATAGATTGTTGAAAATCAGCATTAATAAATGAAAGTTGTTGTATATCAGTTTCTGTAATTCGTTGAAGTGCTTGCTTTCCTATAATAGAGTGAAGACCAGCCATCGTTTCATAAATGATAGATACATCGTCTAACTTAATAGGAGCGATTTTCGTTTTTTGCCCAGGTACCATTTCCACTAATCCAGAAAGCTCTAATATTTGAAGTGCTTCTCTTACAGGTGTTCTGCTTACTCCTAAAGCTTCAGCCAATTCCACATCATTAATTTTTTCATCAGGTTGTAAAACACCTTCAATAATCCAATCTTGTAGTTGATTTAAAACGAGTGATTTTGCTGAAACTCTTCCTGGTTTTTTATAATTTTGAGGAACAGGCATAGGAAATTCAATCCTTTCATTGTATATTTTTCTTTTTTGCATTAACCAGCTTTAATTTCGGTTTTCCTTCATCCGGTTTTTGGCTTAATATGAGCACCATTACAATGACACAAAAAGCACCTATTAACTGAAAAGATTGAAATGGTACGTGCAAAATAAGCACAGAAGAAATAATAGCTGCGAGCGGTTCTGTGCAACCAAATAATGTTGTTTCTTTCGGAGTAAGGTATCGTATGCTGTCTAAGTATAAATAAAACGCGATAAGTGTTCCGAAAATGACTACAAATATAATAAGGGGGAGGGTATTTAATTTTACGTATTTTGTCGTTGATAATAAAATGAATTCATTTGTGGAAATAAAGTGTAAAATCGTTACACCAATTCCCCCAATGACCATGCCCCATCCAACGATAACGGATGAAGACCACTTTTCTAACAATTCTTTTGAATACAAACTATAAAATGCAAGGGATAGTCCAGATAAAATGCCCCAAATGATAGCTGGTGTAGAAACAGCTAAGTTATGAACAGAACCGTTTGTTAGTAAGAGAAAAGTCCCTACTAATGAGAGGGCAATTGAAATAAAATCAATTTTTGATGGACGAACGTTCCATCTGAAAAGTAAGTATACAGTGATAAATATAGGGGCTAAATATTGTAATAATGTTGCAACGGCAGCATTTCCTTCTTTAATAGAAGCGAAGTACGTGTACTGTACAGCAAGCATGCCTAATAGACCGAACAAAATCATCTTATTTGCATCAGACTTTTGTTTCCAAATGCCGAATATCTCTTTTTTTCTCGTTCCGAATGATGACATAATGAGCAAAATAGCACCGGATATAAGCAAACGAATCGTAACTAACCATTCAGTAGAAACGTTTTCATATTGAAAAAGTTGTTGCGCAGCTGTTCCGGATAAACCCCATAAACAAGCGCCGATTATGACCATTATAATTCCTTTTAATCGATTTGGATCCATAAGGTTTATAGCCCTCCTTTCCAAAATATATATTGTATATAATATGCAATATATCACAGAACGGATTATTAATAAAATGAAAATTCTAATTAAAAATAAAATTGTTTATTAAGAACGATAATCCCTTTTTGTGTATGGTAAAATTTGTTGAGAGGGTGGTGTTGAAATGTTAGCAGGGTTTTTGATTTGTTTAGTTGTCGGATTACTTATCATATTTTTAGGATATCAAATACACGTGAAAAAGAGATTGTTTCTGTTGGCAGGTTATCAAGAAGAAATGTTTATTGGAGATAAAAATAAATTAGCGAAACTTTCAGGAGTGTTTTCCTATATAGTCGGAGTTGCCACAATAATATTACCGTTTGGCTTAGAAAAAATAGGTGATGTAGTTGGTGCCGTATATGCTGTATTAGTTGTTTTAGGCACAATTGTGTTTCTTATTAAAGTAAGTCTGTTAAATAAGAGTACTACAAAGTGAAAAAAGGCTTCATTCTACGGAAGCCTTTTTATTTTTGGTTATGAAGTGTAAGTAAAAGCTGGAATAGGATCAACAAATATATTCCAATCTTGTTTCATTTCTTTTTCTGTTAATAGACAATCATCTAATGATTGTTCAATCAAAGAACGATTCATGTCAATGCCGATAAATACGAGTTCAGTTATTCGATCTCCGTATCGGTCATCCCAGTTTTTCAACACTTCTGGTTCCTCTGTAATCAATTGATTTTTTTCAGCCTCAGGTAATGCTGCAATCCATTCACCAGCACCTTGTATTGTAATAGAGGAACCCGCTTGAGATAGAAGTCCTATCATATTATTGCGAGATGCGAGCCAGAAAAATCCTTTCGCTCTTACAACATCTAAAGGCCATTTTTCTAGCCAATTCATAAGGCGTTCAGGGTGGAAAGGATGTTTACGACGGTACACAAAGGAATTGATACCGTATTCTTCCGTTTCTGGTGTATGGTGTTCACTATTTAACTCTTGAATCCATCCCGCTGATTGACTGGCTTCTTCATAATTAAATAAATTAGTGTTTAAAATTTCTTGTAATGGTACTTGGCTAAATGAAGATTCAATAATTTTTGCACCGGGATTTAATTTCTTTAGTAAATGATGAAGTTCTATGATATCTTCTTTTTCTAGTAGATCTACCTTATTAAGAATAATGACATTCGCAAACTCAATTTGATCTATTAATAAATCAATAACTTCCCGAGTATCATTTTCATCGATTGCTTGTTTGCGGCTTAATAAACTTTCTCCATCTGCAAAATCATCCCAAAATCTATTTGCATCTACAACTGTAACCATCGTATCGAGACGACAATTTTTCGTTAAATCGATATTAAGTACTTCGTCAGTATAAGTAAATGTTTGAGCAACTGGAATAGGCTCACTTATACCAGAGGATTCAATCACAATATAGTCAATATCACCATTTTCAACAAGACGATTCACCTCTATCATTAAATCTTCTCGTAGTGTACAGCAAATACAACCATTTTGAATTTCTACTAATTTTTCCTCCGTACGTGAAAAACCTCCCTTTTTGATAAGAGAAGCGTCAATATTTACTTCACTCATATCATTAACGATAACAGCTACTTTTAAGTTGTTCTTATTAGTCAAAATATGATGCAGTAAAGTAGTCTTTCCAGCTCCTAGAAAGCCGCTTAGTACAGTAATAGGTATCTTTTTCATAGAATAATTCCTCTCTTTTAAATCGTAATGATTACGTTTTATGATAAGTGATAGGAAAGAAAAAATCAACAACAAATCATAATGATTACGATTTAAGGGTAGAAATAGACTATAAAATTTTTGTTGTTGTAGTAGGGAGCATGTGGACAAGCATACAGTTAAAAATAAATTAAATGGAGGCGAGAATATTGGTCTTTAATAGAATTTCAAAAGAATAAATTCTGCATATTTTTATGAAATATAATCATAATCGCGATGCCCAAAAAATAAAGATAAGAGTAATTTGGTTTGTTAAAAATATGTGTATAAGAAGATATGGGATGAACTGGATTACTCATAAACCATCGTTTGAATTTGATAATTTTAGTCATATTATTTGGTCGCAATCTGCGTGGAGTGGACATTTAGATTTCGTAGATGTAAAAATGACTCGGAGCTGCAACATTTTCTTTCTATAGGCACGAACTGATTACGATACCGGTACCTTATACTGATTCTTCACCAAGAAGAACCTTTAGGCTTTTGCCAAACCGCCATTCAGCTCCCACCTACTCATTGAACCATGTCCTACCCATTCCTTGAGGTGGGAGTTTTCTGTCGGGAAATGATAAATAAAAGAGGGGCATGCATCTGTTAAATGATGCGTGCTCTTTTTGTTATGGGGAAATATAGTACTACATATGGGTTGAAGGCAGTAGTAAAAAGTTTTGTTGTGGTAAAATTAAAAAGTTATTATTTGGTAATTATTTCTAAATAAATAAAAATACAACATTTTTTATATTTTTCATTGCGAAAAGAGCCATCTACTTTTACAATAGAAAGGGTTGTGAATATATTATACTGGAAAAATAAATCGAAATAATATGAAAATTTTGTTTTGTCTTCGCTAATTGTATACTACATACACGTGAGACTACATACATCATGTTATCGACTTGTAAGGAGAGAAAAAAATGAAAAGTGTAAGATTACCATCGATGCTAGAAATTATTATTCTTTTATTCCTATTTCTTGCTGTCGTCTTTTCCTTCCAAACGATTTTTGATCTCCCAATTCAATTAGCGCTATTTATTTCATGGTTTTTAGTTATTGCGCTTGGATTAAGATTAGGATTTCGTTATCAAGAATTGCAAGATGCAATTACGAAAGGGATTTCTAATGGATTAGAAGCAATTCTTATTTTAGTTGCAGTTGGGGCTTTAATTGGAACGTGGATTGCTGGTGGGGTTGTACCTACATTAATTTATTATGGATTAGAATTCATTCACCCTAGCATATTCTTATTGGCAACTTTAATTATTTGTTCAATTACGTCTATCGCGACAGGAACATCATGGGGAACGGTTGGAACAGCTGGTATCGCTATGATGGCGATTGGTGAAGGGCTTGGATTACCACTTCCGCTTGTAGCTGGTGCAGTCCTTTCAGGAGCTTATTTCGGGGATAAATTATCACCACTTTCTGATAGTACAGTTCTTGCAGCTTCTATGGCGAAAGTAGATGTTATTGCTCACGTTCGAGCTATGCTCGTATTAGACGTTCCGGCGTATATTATTACCAGTATTATGTTTACTGTTGCTGGATGGATGTATGGCGGGGATAATGTAGATTTAAATAGAGTAGAGTTTTTAAAAGAAGCTTTATTAAAGGAATTTGATATTAAAATATGGATGCTTGTTCCAGCGGTAATCGTTATTGTACTATTGGCGATGAAGAAACCATCTATGCCAACAATTGCTATGGGAGCATTAATTGGTGCAATTTGGGCAACTCTTTTCCAAGGAATGCACTTTGGAGAGGCAATTGGAACAGCATATAACGGATTCTCAATTCAATCTGGTGTTGAGTTTGTCGATAAGTTATTAAACCGTGGTGGAATTAATGGTATGCTTGGTTCAGTAGCCGTTATTATTTTCGGCTTAGGTTTTGGTGGATTACTTGAAAAGCTTGGTGTTCTAAAAGTAATCGTATCGAAATTTGAGAAGAAATTAAATTCTGCAGGTAATGTAACATTGTCTACTTTAATCGTTGCGTTTTTAGCTAACATATTTGGTTGTGCGATGTACGTATCACTTATTTTAACACCAAAAATTATGGAAGATAGCTATGATAAATTAAAAATAGACCGCCGCGTATTAGCGCGTAATTCAGAAGTAGGTGGAACGTTAACTTCTGGTATGGTTCCGTGGTCTGATAATGGTATTTTTATGGCTGGTATTTTAGGTGTCGCAACGTTCTCATACGTTCCGTTTATGTGGCTAAGTTTCGTTTCACTTATTTTAGCAGTTATTTACGGATATACAGGCAAGTTCATTTGGTATGTAGATGACGTTGAAAAAGGAAAGCAAGTATCGTAAAAAAATACCTTCTGCCATCGCAGAAGGTATTTTTTTACGTATGAATGAGAATTCTTATCATTCGAACGAAAGTCTGTTAAAATAAGAGATGTAAGTATTTTATTTTCAAGGGGATGAAAAAATGGAGTACAGAATTGAAAGAGATACATTAGGAGAAATGAAAGTTCCAGCTGATAAATTATGGGCAGCACAAACGCAACGTAGTAAGGAAAATTTTCCAATTGGAACAGAGCATATGCCGCTTGAAATTGTAAAAGCATTTGCGATTTTAAAGAAGAGTGCAGCGCTTAGTAATCAAAAATTAGGGAAGTTATCAGAAGAGAAAGCGCAAGCAATTGTGGAAGCTGCTGATGAAGTTATCGTAGGGAAATGGAATGAACATTTTCCACTTGTAGTCTGGCAAACAGGTAGTGGTACACAATCGAATATGAATGTGAATGAAGTAATTGCAAATCGTGGAAATCAAATTTTGAAAGAAAAGGGATCTGACGTACATATTCATCCGAATGATGATGTGAACATGTCCCAAAGTTCAAATGATACATTCCCAACGGCGCTTCATGTAGCGTGTGTAATTGCGGTAGAAAATCATATATTACCAGCTATTACGAAATTAAAAGAAACGTTAGCAGAAAAAGTAACTGCATTTGAACATATTATTAAAATTGGTCGTACGCATTTACAAGACGCAACACCGTTAACGTTAGGCCAAGAAATTAGTGGTTGGCACCGTATGCTTGAAAAAACAGAGCGTATGATTGCAGATAGCAATACATATATGAAAGAATTAGCAATTGGTGGTACGGCAGTTGGAACAGGAATTAATGCGCATCCTAAATTTGGCGAGATGGTAGCAGCAGAAATTAGTCAATTTACAGGTAAACAGTTTGTGTCTGCATCAAATAAGTTTCATGCGCTAACGAGTCATGATGAAGTTGTATTTACACATGGAGCATTAAAAGCATTAGCGGCTGATTTAATGAAGATTGCTAACGATGTGCGCTGGCTTGCAAGTGGTCCACGTAGTGGTCTTGGGGAAATTACTATTCCTGCAAACGAGCCAGGAAGCTCTATTATGCCAGGTAAAGTAAATCCAACGCAAAGTGAAGCGTTAACAATGGTTGTCGCACAAGTTATGGGGAATGACGCAACAATCGGATTTGCTGCGAGCCAAGGTAACTTTGAGTTAAATGTATTTAAACCAGTTATTGCTTATAACTTCTTGCAATCTGCTCATTTATTAGCTGATGCGATTGTTTCATTCAATGACAAATGTGCAGTTGGTATTGAAGCAGATGAAGAAGTAATTAATGAAAATGTAAATCGTTCATTGATGCTTGTAACAGCGCTAAACCCACATATCGGATATGAAAATGCAGCGAAAATTGCAAAGCATGCTCATAAAGATGGATTAACTTTAAAAGAAGCAGCACTGCAATCGGGATTACTAACAGAAGAGCAATTTGATGAAATTGTAGACCCGAAAAAAATGATTGCTCCGAAAGAATAATGGAACAGGCCAAGGTTCTTAGTTTAGAATCTTGGCATTTTTTATTGTATTTCAGTTTTTAATGGCTTGCGGGAAGGTAAATACGTTTAGTGGGTCATATTTTTTATTTATTTTTCTTAATTTGTTTGCATGTGTTCCGTAGTAAGCAGTCATGTAATCTTGTAAACGACTGTACGGAAAATTGACAAATGAGCCTTCTGTTAAGGATTCAATATGCTCAAATCGTTTTTCTAACCATTGTACATTATCCTTTTTTAAGATTGGATCTTCCCATATAGATTGAATCCGGATAATATAATAGGCATCTCGGTAATAAAAAGCAGTTTCATCTTTATTTATTTCTTTTACTTTCCCACCTAGCGGATAGAGGCTTATCGCTGCAAAAACACTGCCGGTCGCTCTTTTTTGAATAAGACTAATGATTTGTTCTATTTCTTCCTCATTATATTGTTTCTGTACGAATCGTCCTGTAGATTTAAATTGTTCAGAGGGTGGATATGAAGACTGTACGATTTCCATTGCCTCGAGAAAGCTAATATATTGTAAATTTGTTGTTACACCGTCTATATGAAGTAAATCTTGTAAAATGATATTAGCTTCTTCTGGTGTCCCGTAAAATAAACCTCGTCCATATATTGCTAGTCCTTCTGTGGCTGAATTATATATACTTGCACCAATAGTCATCTTATTATTTAAATCTACTAACCAATTTTGCCATACATGAAGAAATTCCTTTTGGATGTTTACTGAAGCATTTGGCCAATATAGTTCAACTAAAGTAACTTTATCAACTTTTGGAGGGAGCTTAAAAGTTAGCGAAACGACAATGCCAAAGTTTCCGCCACCAGCGCCGCGGCAAGCCCAAAATAAATCTTTATGGCAAGATTCATTAGCTGTAATTACGCTACCTTTGTAGTCAATCAATTCTAGCTCAATTAAATTGTCGCAGCCAAGGCCGAAATATCTACTAGAGTAGCCCCAACCGCCGCCTAACGTATATCCACTTACTCCAACAGTTGGACAAGTTCCTCCTGGAAATGGGTAACCTTTTGAAGAAATAAAGTCATAGACTTGTTTATTTTGAGCACCTCCTTGAATTTTTATTGTATTTTTATCTTGATTAAACTGGATGCAGTTCATTCTACTTATATCGATTACAAGGACGTTGTTGCCGATAGAATACCCTTCGTAATGGTGCCCGCCAGACCGAATGCGAATAGCAATTTCATTTTTTCTTGCCCAAATAATTGCATTACTAACATCCCATTTTGTATAGCAATAAACAATAGCTAAAGGGAATTTTTGAACAGCACGATTCCATTCTTGTCTAGCGTCTTCATATTCATAATCATATCGTGTAATAATTTCACCTGTTAATCCTTCATAACTTAACTCATACATGATAAGCACCTTTCATTCGTTTAGAGTAAGAGTTCACTTTTTTAGAAATAGTGTATGTTCGTATTGTTTGTTGGTGATGGAAAGATAGAGATATCTTTTTGGAATAAAAATAGGCTAACTTAGAAATTAGTTAGCCTGAGCGAGCGATTAATATGTAAATAGTATGAATTAGTGGGGGATCAATCGATTACTTTCATATGTGGGCAGTTCTCTTTTAAGTATGAAATGAATTGTTCCTCTTCTTGCGGTACAAATGATGTTACTGAATCGAATAGATTATAATAAATTTCTAATTGTTGTCTTGTCCATTTTTCGGAATAAAGTTTTGTACCAGAGTATTTAATGTGACGTATATCTTCAAACGGAATTTTAGTGCGGAGAATGAACCCATGTTTAATAACAAGAGAAGATTGCGTTATTTTGTAATGAGAAAAATAGAAAGAAGAGAGATTCACGATATTTAAGAGCATCATGAGTGTGAAAAAAATTGAATTCTCATTTTGAAAGAAAAGAGAAATAAAAAAAACAACTATAAACAATGAAATTAAAATGATATGAAATGGTTTTTTTTTCGCTTTAAATTTCAAGTAAATCACCTCGGTATACCAGTTATTAAAATAATTAAATCACAATATGATAATGAAACGTAAACTTTTTTGATGGGATAAATTTAAATGAAGTTTTTCAACAGTGGAGTTGCATAAAATGACTTGCAGAAAAAGAGTTAAAGTAATAGTCATAATTAGTTGTACGATAATCATTAGTGGTTGTTCAAATAGATTTGTTGAGGATGGAAATGGAAAACATGTATTTGTACAAGTAAGTAAAGTTTTAGTAGAGGTTGTTTATAAAATATATAAGAGGTAAAAAGGTGTTTCCACATAGGGAAACACCTTTTTTGTAGTTAAAATTGAGTGCTGGAAGGATCTTGAATAGTAGTCATGTTTTGTTTCACATCCCATAATAATTAGTTTGTAAAATACATTCGCTTTTCGGTGTGATAAGTCCTTTTTGTATCTTTGAATAGATATTTTTATAAAAGTTTATAAAATAGGCAAACGGAATGTTGAAATGTTTATTTTCAATGTGTTAAGATGATGAAGTGATAATAAACGATATTATAATTTGTTTGTTTTTAAATAAACCTTTTGGAGGAATGTTTAGTATGGGTGATATTTCAGAGAAGTTTTGGGATGCGTCGGTAGGGGAATTGAAGAAAGGGTATGTGTTTGATACGGAAGCAGAAGAATATATTTGCTTAGCTTGTGGAGAGACATTTATAAAAGGGGTTATTTATCAAGATAATCAAGTTTTGTATGAAGCAGAGAAGTTTGTACAGTTGCATATTCAAAACGAGCATACGTCTATGTTTGATTATTTATTAAATCTAGATAAGAAGTTTACAGGTTTAACCGATTTGCAAAAGAAAATGGTTCAATTCTTCCATATGGGACTTAATGATAAAGAAATTGTAAAAGAGATGGATGGTGGGAGCACATCAACAATCCGTAATCATCGATTTACATTACGGGAGAAGATGAAGCAAGCAAAAGTATTTTTAGCATTAATGGAATTATCAGAAGAAAAATCAAAAGTTCAATCTAAATTTGTTCCGATTCACAGAACAGCTACGATGGTAGACGATCGCTACAATATTACAGAAGAAGAAAACGATGAAGTGTTAAAAGCGCATTTTATAGAAGGATTAGATGGACCGCTGTCTAAATTTCCTAAAAAGCAAAAACGTAAATTAATTATATTGCGTCATTTAGTGAGAAAGTTTGATAGTAATAAAAAGTATACTGAAAAAGAAGTAAATGCAGTCTTAGAAAATGTATATCCGGATTTTGTGACTTTAAGAAGATATTTAATTGAATATGGTTTTATAGATAGAACAGCTGATGGAAGCCAATATTGGGTGAAATTATAAGAAATAGAGAAGGAAAATGAATAGAAGCACATAATTAAAACAACTATACAAAGAGATAAAAGTTAAAGAGAGTGTATGAAGTGAATAGTAAGAGTACGATTTGAAGTGTTAGAAGTTAGTATTTTAATGAGTAGACAGAATTGAAAAATTAGAAGAGAAATGGTTGGTGCAATTTCAACCATGTGGAGCACGGATATAGCCGTGTGGTCTCGAATTAAAAGGAGAAATGAAATTTGAAACCACCTACAGATAACAATAAAGAAGGTGTAGAGTCACAGAAGTCAGAAAAGGAAAATAAACCGATATGGAAATCGATGTCCATGTTTTTAGTTCCGTTACTATTAAGTAATGTATTACAATCAGTAGGACAATTATTTGGTATGGTAGTAGTAGGAAGATGGCTTGGTGTAAATGATTTAGCAGCTATATCGGCATTCTTCCCGTTATTTTTCCTACTCGTTTCATTTGTAATTGGAATTGGTTCTGGTAGTTCTATTTTAATCGGTCAGGCGTTTGGTGCTAAAAATGAAGAACGTTTAAAAGCTATCGTTGGTACGACGCTTACGTTTACTTTTATTATCGGAGTTGTATTGGCGATAGTAGGAAGTGTGTTTGCACTGGATATTATGCGCATTATGGGAACACCAGAAAACATTATTGATATAAGTGTACATTATGCGCGTATTTTATTTATATCTATGCCAGTTTTATTTTTATATTTTGCGTATACAACTTTTATGCGAGGGACGGGAGATTCCAAAACACCATTTTACTTTTTAATAGTTAGTACAGCACTAAATATGTTATTATTACCGATCCTTATTTTTGGTTGGTTAGGACTTCCGAAATTAGATGTTTACGGAGCAGCCTATGCTTCGGTTATATCTACAGTAATTACTTTTATTGTCATGCTAATGTATTTAAAGAAGAAAAATCATCCACTACAATTAGATAGGACAGTAAGAAAATATCTTCGTATGGACTGGGAGTTATTAAAGTTATTGTTACGCCTCGGTATTCCAGCGAGTATTAATATGATATTAGTTTCATTATCAGAAATCGCGGTAATCGCATTTGTAAATCGATATGGTTCAGATGCAACAGCGGCGTATGGCGTTGTGAACCAAGTAGCAAGTTATGTACAAATGCCAGCGGTTAGCCTCGGTATTACAGTATCAATTTTTGCAGCGCAATCAATTGGTGCGAACCAATTTGGTCGATTGCAGAAAGTTGTTAAGGCCGGAATTATTATGAATTACATCATTGGCGGTGTATTAATATCTCTTATTTATTTGTTCTCAAGAGATATTCTAGCACTATTTTTAACGAGTCAGAATACAATTGAAATTGCTCATAGCCTAATCATGATTACATTATGGAGTTACTTAATTTTCGGTCATGCACAAATTATTAGTGCGACAATGCGAGCTAGTGGTACAGTACTATGGCCAACTATAATCGGTGTTGTATCAATTTGGCTTGTTGAAGTACCTGTGGCGTATTATCTTTCTTACCATACGAGCCTTGGCATAGAAGGGATATGGATTGGGTATCCAGCTGCATTCATTGTCAGCTTAATATTACAGTATGCATATTATAAGCTTTCATGGCAGAAGAAACGAATTACACGATTAGTAAGTTAGAAGATGAAAATGAGGTGATGCCCTTTTGATTTCGTGCAATAGTAAATGGAATTATATCAATAATTTTTCGAATATATCTATCATAACTTGCAATATATCGGCAATTAGACAAAGTATATCGATTTACCAACAAATACTGACAATAGTAACAAGGCTATAAAAAGAAGAGGCGGTGCCAAAATATCATTTGGCACCGCCTCATTTTTTGTTAGCAAATGTCTATAAATAACTTTTCAAAGTTATGTCAAAATGTTGTCTAATGAGTTTTCCATTATTCATATAAAACTCCCAAGCTTTCTCTGGTTCACCGATAATTTCAAATGAATCTTCTGTAATATATAAAGCGCAATTATCTTCTAATGCAATGCCCTCTATATGACCTTGGTGAGTTTGTAAAAACGTATGGAAGGCATTCATTCTATTTAATTGATTGTAATGGGGGCAAAATCTTTTGTTAACAATACTCCAGCCACTACTTTCTATATAACCAGAACCTTCATAATCTGAACGGATGCTAGATGTGAACCAGCACATAGCACCGGCACTACATCCTGCAATAAGTGTTCCATGTTGTAAAGCAAATAGTAACTTTTCATCTAGTTTATGTTCTTTCCATTGTTCCAGCATTTGAACGTAATTTCCACCGCCAAGATAAATTAAATCGGCGGAATGAATCATCTCATCTATTTCATATTTAGTAGGTGTTTCGTTTATAATACGTAAAATTTGAACCTCACAATGTAATTGCTTTTCAAACGTTTCTAAAAATAATTTTATATAGTCTTCATCATCATGACTAGCTGTTGGAATAAATAATACTTTTGGGTATTGTTTATTTGTTAATTTTATAAGTCGTTCATTAATATGCAAGTGATTTGAATCTTGTAAATCACCGCCACCAATGACAGCTAATTTCATAGGAAAGCACCACCTAATAATATTTGTTATGTAAAAATTCGATAGCGGGGAGTTACATTCCTTCTGTGATTTAATGAATTAACAAGTGGAATGAATAATAAAAAATACAATTTAAAATATATTGAAATAGTAAGGGCTGTCGGTAGCTGTAGATAGCAAGGGATTAGAAGCAGTTTATTGATATATAATACTGGATACTATCGTTTCAAAGTATGGAAGTAATATGGTTAAATGAATATAACGACGTATTAATTAATATTGAATGAGTTTTTATAGTTAAAAGGTGCGGGAAATACCAGAGAATTTACAAAAGTGGCTTTTACTTTTTATAGGAACTTATTTTATTATATGGTAAAGTTATATCAATATATTTATTTGGTGTGAAATGAAAAGAGGGAGCGTGAAAGAGTGGATTTTCGATTTGAATTTACAACAAAACTGAGAGAATATTTAGATGATGAGAAGGATGAAAAAATAATAAAGGATGGACACAGAGATATAATTTTTCAGTATTTATATCCTTTAGAGAGTGAAATTGGCTTTGTTAAAAATCCTAATTTTACTTTTTTGGCATCAGGAAGACGTTCACATATAGTATTAGAAAATATTGAATTTAAAACAGAAGTAAACGTAGAAAGTAATGTAATTGAAATTATAAAAATAGTGGATAATGTCGTTATTCCATTGGATACTATCGTAGCAAAGGATCGGGAATTATTTGCACTAGGGCGTAATGAGAAATTTAGTGTGCAAATATTAGAATATTATCTCTTTGAGACATTTGGTGAGAAGTTAGGTTTACAATAACAACTATGTTGGCAGAAGATTAAGGTTTACAATGAACCTAACACGGTACAGGCTAATAATTAGTGGAAATTGTTAAAAAGCTAATTAAAAGTATCGTTTTACATCATTCATGTTTGACCTTTTATTTATTTCGTACTACAATCTGTAGTGTGAAAGGAGTTATAATATGTTTACTCAAAACTACAAGTTAAATGAGCAAGGATTAAATCACTTTTTCGGACCGCTTGAAGCGAAAATTATGGAAATTGTTTGGTCTACTCAAGGTATTACTATTAAAGAAGTACAGCAAAAATTAAGTGAAGAATCCCCGGTGAATTTTAATACTGTAATGACAGTTATGAACAGATTAGTAGAGAAAGCACATTTAGAAAAACATATTGTGAAAAGAAGTGGCATATATCGTGCTGCACAAACGAAAAAAGAATTTTTATCTAATCAAACGAAGAAAATGACACAGGAATTAATGGGTGAATTTGGAGATCTTGTTGTGAACCATATGATAGATGAGTTAGAGCAAGCTGATCCGTCTTTAATAAAAAGGTTAGAAGAGAAATTAAATCAGCTAAAAAAAGAGGACCGATAACATGAAGTGGCAAATGCGTAAAATCGTTTTGTTAGCAGTGAGTATTAGTGTTCTTTTTTTTAGTATGTTAGTATACTACGTCACATACCCATTTCTTTTTCAAAATAAAGCATTTTTTCTTTCACAGTTTTGTTTATTTGAATTGCAAAAGCATATGAGGGAACTATCAATACTCCGCATTATGATGGCTGGATTACTGTTATTTACTATATTCATTATAAGTAAAAGAATTTGGAAGCAGTTTTTTTATAGTAAAAGATTGAAGAAAAATCTCGTGTCTATTACAAGAAAAGGAAAGCGAGTATACGTATTATCGACGTTACAGATTACAGCATTTACAATTGGGTTATTTCGACCGAAAATTGTAATTTCAGAAGGGATGTTTCAGTCGTTTTCAGAGGAAGAAATTGATGCGATTGTTTTACATGAGGAGTATCATCAAAAAAATCGAGATCCATTAAAATTATTTTTCTTTACACTGTTAGTGGAAGGAATGATGTATATTCCTATATTAAAAGGGATGCTACAGCGTTATCATGTGTATCAAGAGCTATCAGCTGATAAATATGCGATGCAAAAAATGAAATCTTCATTCGAGCTAGGTAGTGCGTTATTAAAATTAATTAAAATAAAGACGATGGAAAATAAATGTATTACAGCTTCATTTGCGAAAACCGCAATTAATTTACGGATCGAGCAAGTGTTGAATGAAAAAGTTGTTAAGCTCAATATACCATTACATACAAATTCAGTATATGTTACGTTAGGGCTATTTTGTATGTCGATTGTACTTATTGTCGGAGAGTGCATATAGCCTCTTTTTTTACTTATTAGCACTACAACTCGTAGTGCAATGCGGAGGAATAAAATGAATGCAGCGGATCTAACAATTTGGCTAGTAGTGGGGCCAGGGGTACTTTCATTTATATCACCATGTTCTTTACCACTATATCCATCTTATTTATCATATATTACAGGATTTTAGAAATGAGGAGGCAGAAAAGTGAAGAAACTAATTGTTATTATATTAGCCGGGGCATTAATTTGGGCAGGAGCTAACTTTTATAATACTAAGAAAGAAGAAAAAGAAAGAAAAGCGAAACAAGCGGAGTTACAAGAGAAAGAAGTATTACCACAAGTGGGATTTAAAGCGCCGAACATAACATTAAAAGGATTAGATGGGAAGCTTTATTCGTTAAATGATGCAAAGGGAAAACCATATATTATTAATTTTTGGGCATCATGGTGTGGCCCATGTGAAATGGAGGCTCCTGACTTAGTTCGTTTGTATGATAAATATAAAAAGGATGTTGAAATCTTTGCGGTAAATGCAACTATCGGGGATCCAGTACAAGAAGCGAGCGCATTTGCAGATCGTCACGGATTTAAATTTCCTGTTCTATTAGATATGGATGGAGTAGCTGGAATCGATTATAAAGTATTCTCGTTACCAACGACATTTTTTGTTAATAAAGATGGAATTATAGTAGATCAAGCACGAGGGGTATTACCTCCAGAACAATTAGAAGAGAAGTTTAAGAAATTAATTGAGAATTAAGAGGGGATTTTATAGTGATGGAGTGGATAGTGAGGTTACAACCAGTATCGCTTATAATAGGAAGTCTATTTGGATTTATAATGATGAAACGAAAGATGAGGCACCAAAATGTATCATATGAAAAAATGATGGATGTTGTAACAAATGCTTTTCTTATCATCGTATTTGTATGGAAATTTGCACCGGCAATTTTAAATCCAGTATGGGCAATAGGATCGCCATTGCAAGCGTTATTAGCTGTAGGAAGTATTCAGCACATTATAGTGGGGTGCATAATTGCAAGTATATACATTGTTTGGAAAAGTAAAAAGAAGCAATTTTCGCTTCGTATTTTACTTGATGCATTGCCTTTTGGACTATGCATGAGTATTATTTTTTATTTTCTATTTCATCAAAAATTAGGTGTACAAACTACAGTGCCTTGGGGTGTGAAAATATATGAATCTAAATTTTTATATCATCCTATTTTCGTGTATGAAATTGTACTCGCACTTTGTATAATAGGCTCGTTATGGTTAAAGAATGAAAGATTAGGAAATAGAAAGAATATAAGCTTCTTTCTAATCTGTGAAGGAATAGCTCATATACTCCTTTCGCTAATTAGTGAACAAAACTCGATTCTATTGGGTCTGTCTATACAGCAAATAATGAGTTTTTGTGTTATTAGTTTAGGTATTTTGTTAGTGCCAAAAAAATAAAAATAGCCATGTACGGAGAGCATCCGTGCATGGCTATTTTTAATAGTTATTTTGTAATAGTTTGTTGTAAAAAGAGAATTATATTTCTCTCTTTACAAGTACAATTCAGAGGAGTATATTTACAGACAGAATAGCTCAATTTGTATTTGGCAGCCGAATATGTATCGCTTAATCCATTATGGAGCGGGGGAACCAAATTTGTGCATATGGCACTAGGGGTGAATCCTTTTTATAGGTAGGGCTACTCTCAAGGTCCGAATCCGACAGCTAACCTCGTCAGCGTTTTGAGAGGGGGGACTTGTGTATATAAAAACACTAGGTGCAACCTAGTGTTTTCTTTTTTTATTCTCTTAGTAGCAAAAAATGAAAATATGTATTCTTAAAGAGAGGGAGAAAAGAATGAGCTGGTTTACAAGTCTAATTACAATTGGTCTATTCGTGTTAATCGCAAAACCTATGGGAGATTATTTATATAACGCTTTTCAAAAGCATCATTCATTTCAAAAAGTATTTGGACCGATAGAAACAGTATTATTTAAAGTGACTGGAGTTAAAGGTCATAGTCAAAGTGGTAAAAGATATATCTTTTGCTTATTAATGACGAATTTTTCTTTTATTGTAGTCGTATATACTATTTTTAGGTTACAAGGAATATTGCCGTTAAACCCTAATCATTTTGAAGGATTAGAACCTACTTTAGCTTTTCATACAGCGATTACGTTTATGACGAATGCAAATTTACAACATTATGGTGGTGAAAGTAGTTTATCGCATTTTTCTCAAATGATAGGCGTAACGTTTATGATGTTCGCGGCTCCAGCAACTTCAATGGCGGTAGGTATTACATTTATTCGTCTATTGGCTGGGAAAAGAATTGGGAACTTTTTTGTTGATTTTGTTCAATCTATTATACGTGTACTTCTGCCGATTGCGTTTATAACATCATTGTTATTTGTATTATTAGGAGTACCGCAAACCCTTGATCCAACAGTAACTGTGAAAACGGTAGCAGGAACAATACAAGAGCTTCCACGCGGGCCGGTAGCTTCTTTATTATCTATTAAAGAACTAGGTGACAACGGTGGCGGATTTTTTGGAACGGTTTCTGCACACCCTTTCGAAAATCCTAATATGGTCAGTAATGTGTTGCAGATGGTATTACAAATGCTAATGCCAATGGCGTTTCCATTTGTATATGGGAGAATGGTCGGTAATCGAAAGCAAGGAAGAATGCTTTTTATATCAATGCTTATTCTTTTTATAATTGGTTTCTCGGTTCTTGCTACGACTGAATTAAAGGGGAATCCGCTGTTAAATCAATTAGGATTAGAAAGTTCACAAGGAAATATGGAAGGGAAAGAAACGCGTCTCGGTGTTATTTCTTCAGCTCTTTACGCGAATGTTACAAGTGCCTCTGGTACTGGTGGGGTCAATACGACTCATGACACGTTAACGCCAATTGGAGGGATGGTCCCGCTTGTAAATATGCTTTTAGGAGCAGTGTTTGGTGGTATTGGAGTTGGGTTTATGAATATAATCATGTATGCGATGATTGCTGTGTTTTTAGCAGGATTGATGATCGGCCGTACACCGGAATTTTTGAATAAGAAATTGGAAGGAAAAGAAATGAAGTTAATCGCGATTACGATTGTATCTCAGCCATTACTTATTCTTGGAGCGGCGGCAATTGCTTTTTCGACTTATCATGGAACGGATGCCATTTCCAATCCTGGTTTTCACGGTTTAACTCAAGTAATATATGAATATACGTCGTCAGCTGTTAATAATGGATCTGGATTTGAAGGGTTAAAAGATAATACACCGTTTTGGAATCTTTCAACTGGTATTGTAATGTATATTGGTAGGTATTTTGGAATCATTACAATGCTTGCTGTTGCAGTAGGGCTTAAAAAGAAGAAGATTATCCCTGAAACGATAGGAACCTTTCAAACTGATACTCGTTTATTTGGCGGGATTTTGTTAGGGACAATATGTATAGTAGGTGCATTAACATTTTTACCAGTGCTCGTACTTGGCCCAATTGCTGAATTTTTAACGATAATTTAACTGTATCATGTAATAAAGAAGGGTAATCCGTGTTTTTTAGGATTACCCAGTTTTCATTTTCATAATATGAACTAAAAAATCGGCGGAGTAACAGAAAATAAAACAATTGCATTTTTCTCGAATTGATTCACCCATTTATGCTTTAGATAAGCCGGTATTTTTACACTATCACCAGTTTCTAATATGTATTCCTCGTCATTTAAATACAATGTAATCTTCCCGTCTAATACAAATGCTAATTCTTCTCCTTTATGTTCTAAAGGATTTTCTGATGAAGAAGTATTTGGAGGAACAGTCATAATTGCTGTTGCTAAATTTCCTGTGAAATCAGGCGATAACAATTCATATGATAAATTATCAATAATCATTTTTTTTCGTTTATTAGAACGAACGATTAAATCGTCTGTATTTGTTTCTTCAAGTAAAAAACTAAATGTTGGAACATCAAGAGCTTTTGCGAGTACCTTTAATGTTTGAATGGAAGGATTAGCAGAACCACGTTCAATTTGACTAAGCATAGATGGTGTAATTTCAGCCAACTTTGCTAGTTCTTTACTAGTTAACCCTTTTTCTTTTCTTTGTCTTTCAATTTTTTTACCAATATCTATATTTTCCATAATAAATTCTCCTTAATATTTATTAAATTATATTTAAATAAATTAAATTAAAATTAACTAAAACTGAATTTTGTGTTAAACTATATTAAAATTAATTCAATTATAATTTATTGTATGGCTAGCTACAAGGATATGAGGAGGAAGAGGAATGAAGGAGATAGAGGCATTAAAAGAACGATACCCACTATTAAACAACCTTATTGCAACGGAAGAAGTATTTTGGGTGAACCCGAATACGGAAAAGTATGAAACGGCGATAAAAGGTTCACCGCTTAATGAAGAAAATGTAAAAAATGCAGAAGAGAGGTTAAAACGCTTCGCACCATATATTGCAAAGGTTTTTCCTGAAACGCAAGAAACGAGCGGAATTATAGAATCTCCTTTAGTGAAAATACCTACTATGAAACAATCTTTAGAGAAAAATTACGGGCAATCTATTTTAGGAGAATTATTATTAAAGTGTGATGGTCATCTTCCAATATCAGGATCAATAAAGGCAAGAGGTGGCATAAATGAAGTGTTGAAACATGCTGAGCAATTAGCTTTGCAGCATGGAATGTTAACTGAGCAAGATAATTATTCAATTTTAGATAGTGATAGATTTAGAGAGTTTTTTGCGAAATATTCTATTGCGGTAGGTTCGACAGGAAATTTAGGGCTTAGCATCGGTATTATGAGTGCGAAATTAGGTTTCAATGTGACAGTTCATATGTCAGCAGACGCAAAAGAATGGAAAAAAGATTTATTAAGAAGCAAAAATGTAAACGTTATTGAATATGAAGCTGATTATAGTAAAGCGGTAGAAGAAGGACGTCAACAAGCAGATGCTGATCCTAGTTGTTATTTTGTTGATGACGAAAATTCACATGACTTATTTTTAGGATACGCAGTAGCAGCGTCTCGTTTGCAAAAACAATTAGAAGAGTTAGAGATTGTAGTAGATGAAGAACATCCTTTATTCGTTTATCTTCCGTGCGGAGTCGGTGGGGGCCCAGGTGGAGTAGCATTCGGTTTAAAGTTATTGTATAAAGACAATGTTCATTGTTTCTTTGCTGAGCCTACGCACTCTCCATGTATGCTACTAGGTTTAATGACGGGACTTCACGATAAAATTTCCGTTCAAGAAATCGGCATTGATAATGTAACAGAAGCTGATGGACTTGCGGTAGGAAGACCATCAAGATTTGTCGGTAAAACGATGGAACCGTTTTTGAGCGGGAATTATACAGTAAGCGATGAAGAGTTGTATAGATTGTTAAAAGAACTGGCTGATACTGAAAACATTTACTTAGAGCCTTCTGCGTTAGCAGGTATGATAGGTCCGTTAAATGTATGTAAAGTTGAAAATGAGTATTTACAAAAACATCAGTTAATGGAAAAGGTAAAGAAAGGTACACATATTGTATGGGGAACTGGTGGGAGTATGGTACCAGAAGATGTAATGAGTGAGTATTATAAAAAAGGTGTGAAATTGACGTTAAAAGAAAAATGAGGCTATTTGCAGCCTCATTTTTCTTTTATTTATATGGAATGTTTAAAAAATAGGGAGGAGTAAATTATTATGACGAGTGTAAAAATAAAAGTGTATAGCAAATGTTCAACAAGAGCAGCTCCTATCCAGTCTCCTAGCTCTTTAGAAGTATCACTTTAAATACTCGGCATAAATGAATGAGTAATTCCCAAAAATGTATAAGTAAGAAATGTTCCATAAAACCTTCCTAATAAGATAACTAACCTTGACAAAAGGTATCCTCCAAATATAATTTCTTCTTCAATACCAATATTTTAATTAAATAGTAATAGAGATAATAAAACATTTCTAAATTTAGCCCATTTATTTTTTTGATACTTATAGGAATCATTATAAAAACTTTGTTATTTTCACCCTAGTTCTTTATAGTATAGATATAAAGGATTGCTAATATTGATTAAATATAATAAGAAAAGCTTTATTTTATATAATAAGAGGATGTGTGTATACGATGTCATTACAGACAAAATATATAGCGGGTATTTCGCTTGGAGTTATGGGGATAGGCTTTGCGGCTTCTATCCCTTTTCAAGGAACGGTAGCAGGGGAAATTATACAAGGGGGATTTGAAGCGGGATTAGTCGGCGGGCTTGCGGATTGGTTTGCGGTTACAGCTTTATTCCGTCATCCGTTGGGAATTCCGATTCCACATACAGCATTATTACCTAAAAATCGGAAGCGGGTAACAAAGGGGCTCGTTTCTACGTTAGAAAATGAATGGCTGACGAAAGAAAGTATTACAAGTAAAGTAAAAGAAATGCAGCTAGCACAAATGGTACTGCAAATTGCTGAAAAAGAGTTGCAGTCTGATGCTGTGAAAAAAGGGATTGTAACAATTGCTGAGAAAGCGATTCTTCAAATAGATACGGAAAAATTAGCGGTTATTATTGAAAAAGAATTAAAAACATATTTGCATACAATTGACACAAGTAACATATTAAAAATGCTTGTTGATCAATTAGTAGTGCAAGAATATGATGAAAAAACACTTGATTACATATTAGTAAAAGTGAAAGATTGGACGGCTCAAGATGAAGCTCGTTATCAGCTCGGAAGCTTAGGGATGAAGGCGATGGAAAACATAAAAGTAGATGGATTTTTACAGTTTACTTTGAAATCGTTTATGAATATTGTAGATGAAGATAAAATTGGAGGCATTTTGCAAAAGTTTATTATTAGCAATATTAACAGCTTGCAAGATGCTGATAATAGTACAAGACAACTTATAGTAATGAAGATTCGTCAAGAGCTTATAAATGTGAAAGAAAACGAAGCTTTATTACAGGAATTAGAGAATTGGAAAGAAAAATGGATTGCCAATTGGAATGCTACTGACAAAATAAAAGAGATGCTAGAGCAAGTACAACAAAGAGCAGTTACCTTCGTGCAAAATGAAGAATTTGCTAATAAATACCTTGTTCCATTTTTAAAAACACAAATTAATAAAGTAAAAGAAGACGCACTGACTGTTCAAAAAATAGAAGAGTGGTTACAAAAGCAAGTTGTCACGCTTGTTGAAAAAAATCATTCGAAAATTGGAAAGCTCGTACAAGAAAATCTTGATAAGCTAGATGATAAAACATTAATCGAAATGATTGAAAATAATGTGGGGAAAGATTTGCAGTGGATCCGTGTGAACGGGGCTGTTTGTGGCTTTATGATTGGATTAGTTTTAGAAGGAATTAAAGCGATTATATGAGAAAAACCTTCCACAAATGTGGAAGGTTTTTTACTTTTCGATAACGCTCATATTTAAATTATAAGCCTTCTCAATATTTACTTTATATGTCCCATTTCCTGTTTTAACCGTGTTTTTATACCAATGTTCTCGTTCGTTTAATTCTGGATTTTCTTCCGAAGAATTATCTTCTTTTTTCGTTAAGTTTTCTACTTGTTCCCAAGGTGTATTTCCGTAAGTTTCTTTTTGATTTGTTACGGCTGTTAAAGATACATCACTTTCTTTTGCTAAATGAACAGATACATTGGAACTTTCTTGTACAAACCAATTATTTTGTAATTGACCTGGATAAAGAGATAGTTCGTTATTTGAAGCGCGAATTTCCACATTTTTATTTTGCGGGAGTACAAGCGTTGGTTTCACCTGTGTTGCGGAGTTAAATAACGTATGCTGAACTGGTAATGATTTTAATGTTACGTACATCGTTTCTCCAGCCGTTTGAACTGAAAGAAAATCCTCTTGTTTTAAATTGAGTTTTTCATTTGCTTTCGTCGTCATTTCATATGTTCCGAGAAGATGAACTTGATTCGTGTTGCTACCTTCTATCGTTAGAGGATGGTTACCCGCATCTACTACAATTTTTGTAATAGATTCAGGCATACTAAGTTGCTCGGTAGGAATAGTACCAGTTTGTCTCGTTGTATTAATAGAATGACGTATTTCGTCTAGTAATCCAGTGGATAGTAAACAATAAAAAGCAATTCCTACGCTTCCTAAAACACCGATAAAGAAAATACTAAAAATATCATATTTAACAAAGGATTGCTCCTTCTTAGAAAATAGAAGGTAAAGTAAAATTTCAGTGCCAAGTATGATAAGTAAAACAGGCCACCATGCTGTTAGTATATCTAATGCTTGGACGCCTTTTACGACTGAAAATAGTAAAAAGCAACCTAATAAAATAATGGAAATCCCCATCGAGATGGTTCCAACACGCCATGTCCTCATTCTTTTGTCCCACCTTTGTTTTCTTTATTTCCAAGTAACAATTTAAAGCCGCCACCAATTAAGAGGAGCGCAACGATAGATGTTTGGAAATAGCGATAATACAGTTCGCTAAGATGAATATTAAATATAGTTGCAAAATAATCGTCTAAAATAGGAAGAAGAGTTTGATCTAATAAATAATAACCACCTAATGCAATTAACCCAATGCCGATCCATCTTTGATGATTTATAAAATAATCGATGATAGGTTCGTCATTTACGCGTTCTTTTCCGTATTTTGCTGTTTGCTGTAATGTGTCAAAAAAGCTATAAAACCAAATAATTGGTACTAAAAATAAAAACGCAGAGAGTCTTAATAAATCAAGTAAATAAATAGATAGTAAAAAGGCTGCCATAAGCTGAAGGCCACGGCGCTGTAAGCCTAAATACATATGTCCTGCTCCAGGAAACATTGCTAAAATAGAAGCGAATGTTTTACTTTTCTTTCCTTGTTCTCGATGCTCTTCAAATTCTTCAAAAATAGTACGATCATCTAGTTGCTCATCAAGTTCTTTTTTCTGTAGTTGCTGAACAACGTCAAAGAAGTTATAAATCCATAAAACAGGTAGCGTAATAAGGAAAATAAGGAAACCTTCTTGATGAGTTAGTAATGTAACAAATACAATCATGCTACCTAGGCCTGTGCATGCAACTAAAAATGTAAGACCACGCTGCATAAGTCCTAACTGAAAATGTCCAAGTCCAGGGATGATTGATAGGAGAATGATATAAAATCTTTCACTTTCTTTAGTAGTTTCTAGATTTTGTTCTGCATCTTGTTTTTGTGATTGATTTATAAGAGTAATGACTAGGTCAATTAAATTGATTGTCCATAAAGCTGTAAATAAAAATAGGAGAAGAAAAATAATTTTATGATCTCCGTAGAGAACTGTAATACCTGCTGTAGCAATAAATAGTAATAAAGCTCCTCCACTATATAAAATAAACCGTCCTATCTTTTTTAAATATAAATGTCCAAGCCCAGGAATTAGCCCTAATACAAGTGCTAAAAAGGGATTTTTATTCATGCTTTAAACCTCCGTCCTTTTTGGATGTGTGCACTGTTTTGTTTACAATTTGTTGTGAGATAGAAGTTTCATTTTCTTTAGAAGATTTCTCGAAATTAGATGTCGCTGTGAAAATATAATGGAATAAACCACTTACCATAAAAATGATTGTAGCCGCAGTCGCAATTATGTAATGAATGACCGTGCGCTTTAGCTGGTTTGATTTCATATTTTCATTAGGCTGTAACGTTTCAAAATTAATTTGCGCCATAACTTCGTTTGTAAATGAATCATCATTTATCATTGGAAGGTTTTCATGTTGTTCATCAATACTTTCCATATAAAGTGCTAAACAATGATCACATTCATAAAGGTGTTCTTCCATAGATTCACGTTCATTGCTTGCTATAAGATCTAGCGTATAATTGCTCCAATCTTCTTTTGCATAATGCGTCATAGAAACTCTTCCTCCTTCCAATGTTTTTTAATCCATTTTCTTGCCCTATACAGTTTCATTTCGACGTTCTTTACTTCGAGGTTTTCCTGTAAAGCAATTTCTTGATAGCTTTTTTCTTCTAAATAATGTGCGAGAACAACATCACGGTAATTTTCGGGTAGTTCTCTCAGTTTTTGAGCAATCAGTAATTTTTGCTCTTTCGTCAATAATAAAGCCTCAATATTATGAGAGGATTTTATATTTTCTTCAGTTTCTTTACATAAGGAGAGTTCTTCGTTTTCTCTAGCTTTTTTCCTCTTATAATCAATAGCGTGATTGGTGGCAATACGTGCCATCCACGTTTTTAAACCGCGAAATTGATAATTAGGGAGAGAGGCGTGAATTTTTACGAATACTTCTTGTGTCACATCTTTGGCATCTTCTTCATGTCTTAAAATAGAAAATATAACTTGGAAAATATAATGACGATACGTTTGTACAAGGATACGAAAAGCATGCTCACTTCCTTGTTGTGCTTTTTCAATTAATTGTCTTTCCTCAATCGTTCTCTCCCTCCTTTTTGACGCATTCTATTATATAGACGTCAGAAATGATAAGTCACCCTACACATGTTGTAAAAAAAGAATAATATATTTTTAGAGAAGGGGCTATATGAAAAAGGTGTGAAAAAATGGTAAGCAGAAGTATATAATGAGCAAGTAGGCAATGATACGAGGAGAAAGGATGTGAATGTTAGTAGGGGGAGGTCCATACTAGCAAACATGAAAATTAAAATATTAATAGCGGATGATAATTCATTTATAAGAGAAGGTATGAAGATTATTTTAAATACATACGAAGAATTCGAGGTATTAGAAACTGTAAATGATGGAAAAGAGGCTGTAGCGTATTGTAAAAAGCATGAAGTTGATATTGTGCTTTTAGATGTTCGTATGCCAAACATGAATGGGGTAGAGGCGACGAAGTTAATTTGTGAAGAGACAAAAACGAAACCTCTTATTTTAACGACGTTTGATGATGATGAATATATTTTGGACGCAGTGAAAAACGGAGCGAAAGGTTATTTATTAAAGAATAACGATCCGGAGCGTATTCGTGATGCAATAAAAGGAGTATATAACGGCCAAACTGTTATGCAAGATGTGGTGCTTGATAAAATTAAGAGTAATTTACTAGAAAATAAAGAAACGGAGTCTAAAATAGATAAGAGCCTTTTCACAGAAAGAGAGCTTAGTATTATCGCATTAATTGCAAAAGGATTTTCGAATAAAGAGATTTCAAAGCAACTTTTCATATCAGAAGGAACGATTGCAAATTATATTACATCTATTTTAGGGAAAACTGGACTTGAACATCGCACACAAATTGCGATTTATTACTTAACAGGGAAAGTAGATTAATGATATGGAATTTTGGTTAACTGTAAGTAAACTTATTGTCTTTTTATATATAGTGTTCAGCTACATTCATTTAAATGTTACGAACTTACCGTGGATTATACTTACTTTGCTTATATATCTTTCTATAAATGTGATGATTTCTATATTAAAAAAAGATACGTACAATAAGGCTTTAATCTGCGTGTCAGTTGGCGTAATCATACTGTTTACGTGGAAGATTCATCCGTTTTTTATTTTGTTTTTACCTTTGAACTTATATGAAATTGCAACTTATTATATAGAAAAGAAATGGTTAATCTTTTTCATTATGATCCTTCCTATTATTTTTATAGGTGAAGATATTCAAATGACGTATGGACTTATTAGTGCATTTTGTTTTTTTTCCTTAACGATAGCCCACCGCTATATAGCACGATTATTAAAACTCGAAATGCAAAATGATAAAATGAGAAAAGACATACAAAGACTTACGAAAAGTTTAAATGAAAATAAAGATTACATAAGGCAATCAGAATACACATTTAAGTTGGAGGAGAGAAATCGATTATCTCAAGAAATTCATGATAAAATTGGTCACTCGATGACGGGTGCGCTTATTCAAATGGAAGCAGCGAAGAGATTAATGGAAATAGATAAAGTGAAATCTGCTGAGTTATTACAAAATGCAATTCATATTTCGAAAGACGGCATTGAAAGCATTCGGATTACATTAAAAAATATGAAGCCACCAACAGAGCAAATCGGCATTCATCGTATGAAATTATTCATAGAGGAATTTGCCGGTAAGCATGATGTGAACATTCCTTTCGTATATAAAGGCGATTTAGATATGATTTCTCCAATTCAGTGGAAGATTATTGGTGAAAATGTTACGGAGTCGTTAACAAATGCGATGAAATATGCTGATGCAACAGTCATTTCAATAGATATTCACGTGTTGAACAAGGTGATTAAAGTTCAAGTAAAGGATAACGGGAAAGGTGCAGTTCTTGTTAAAAAAGGTCTCGGTATTATGGGGATGGAGGAGAGAACAGCGTCTGTAAACGGGAAAGTTATTGTAGATGGGACAAGTGGTTTTTCAGTAACAATGTTGTTGCCGATATAAGGGAATGGGACGAGGATGAATCATCTCATATGAAAAAAGTGAATAATCTCATGTGAAAAGAATGAACTTCTGCACTGAGCAGGTTCATTCTTTTTGTTTATAATAACAGCAGAGAAACCGAAATAGGGGTGAAATGATGAATACATTGGAAATTAAAAATTTAACGAAAAAATTTGGTGATTTCATCGCGGTAGATAATATGTCTTTATCTATTAAAGAAGGAGAAATATTTGGATTTTTAGGATCGAATGGTGCTGGTAAGAGTACAACGATAAATATGATTGCTGGGCTGTTAAGAAGTAATGAAGGTGAAATTAGCATACTAGGAAAAAATATAAAGAAAAATAATCGATTTGCGAAAATGAACATCGGTATTGTTCCGCAAGATATAGCAATATACGAAGAGCTAACTGCCTATGAAAATGTGAAATTCTTTGCCGGATTGTACGGACTAAGAGGAGCAGAGTTAAAAGCGAGAGTAGAGGAAGCACTTCAATTTGTAGGACTAAGTGATAAACAGAAAAGCTATCCAAAGAACTTTTCTGGCGGGATGAAACGAAGACTAAATATCGCTTGTGCAATCGCACATAGACCGAAGTTAATTATTATGGATGAGCCAACAGTTGGAATTGATCCGCAGTCAAGAAACTACATCCTTCAGTCTGTTCGAAAATTAAATGAAATGGGAAGCACAATCATTTATACGAGTCACTACATGGAAGAAGTAGAAGAGATTTGTACGAAAATCGCGATTGTAGATCACGGTAAAGTGATTGCAGAAGGAACGAAAGAACAGCTAAAAGCGATTATTACAGATACGAAAGATATTTGGATTGAAGTGAAGTCAGTAGAAAATCTAGAAGTAGAAAAATTAAAAGAGATAAACGGTGTGAAGGCTGTTCAAATTGAAGAGAACGTAATTAAAGTAAATTCTGATGCAGGATTAAATAATTTAAATAAAATTATTCAACACTTTATTAATCATGACATTGAAATTCGTTCGTTAGAGGAGCAGGCTCCGAACTTAGAAACAGTATTCCTTACATTGACTGGAAGAAACTTACGAGATAAATAAAGTGATTGTAAGAAAAGAAAAGGGAGGTCCATCGATTGAACATCTTTAATATTGCAGTTATGCACATTAAAAGAGATTTCAGAGACGTAAGAACTTTAGTTCTTATGTTGGCATTTCCGATTGTGCTTATGCTTGTATTAGGAACAGCGTTAAGTAACGCATTTAATAGCGATAGTCATTCGATTAAAGATATACAAGTGCTTTACAAAGATGAAGCGAGTAGCACGTTTTCTCAATCATTTGAAGCATTTACGAAAGAAGTCGATAAATCGGGTATTCATTTTAAAAAAGCTTCCGAAGGTATAGATGGGAAAGAAGCAGTGAAGCAAAATAATTATGCTGCATATGTAGAATTAAATAAAGATGGTGCGAAATTTTACGGAAGCGACAGAAGTAGTATTGAGGGAAGTATTGTTGAAGGAATGCTTACGACATTTGTTGATAAGTACAATGTAGCAGTTGAAGTTGCAAAAGTAGATCCGAGTAAGGTTAGTGCAGTTATTTCAAACGGAAATCATAATGATTATATTAAAGAAACATCTTTACAAGCTGCTAAAAAACCTGGTTCTATGGATTACTATGCGGTTGTAATGACGACAATGATTGCATTATATGGTGCGATGGGGGCAAGTTATTTAATTCGTGGAGAACGGGTACGTAAAACAGGAGATCGTTTAATTGCAGCACCTATAAGTAAGGCTGAAATTTTCATTGGGAAAGTGCTTGGTAGTCTTGTAGCGAATGCACTTTGTCTATTACTCGTTGTTTTATTTAGTAAATTTGTTTTTCAAGCGAATTGGGGCGACCATCTTGGAATCATATTTATTATTTTACTAACAGAAGTCTTTCTAGCAATTAGCTTCGGTTTAGGGATCGGATATATTACAAAAACAGGTGAGGCATCTAGAGCAATTATTATGGTTGTTGTGCAATTAGCTTCTATTTTTGGCGGTGCTTATTTCGTAGTGGAAGAAAATGTCGTTACGAATTTATCGCCATTAACATGGGCCAACACAGCCATTATGAAAATTATTTATGCAAATGACATAGGGGCGGCGCTACCGGTAATATCTTTAAACCTCGGAATTTCAGCAATCTTTTTATTAATTGCGATTATTGCATTACGTAGACGGGAGGGGCTATAGTATGAAAGATATTTTATGGCTCATACAAAAAACGTTATCTGTACTTCTGAAAAATAAAAAAGGGTTACTAATCATTATTAGCTTGCCGATAATAGGAACGCTCATCTCCTTTTCGATATATGGGAATGTAGGGCAAGGAACGTTAAATATCGGGGTTATAAATAAAGAAAATCAGCCTATCGCAAATGATACAGTGAAATTTTTAGAAGGACTCAATCATGTAAATGTTAGTAAAATTAAGGAATCTGAAGTGGAAGATAAACTCACTTCAAAAAAACTTGATGGTGTTATTACATTACAGTCTGGTTTTTCCGAAAGTGTTCGAGCAGGGAAACCGAGTCATATTGAAATTTCATCGATTAAAGGTGATCAAGTAACGGGGTTTATAAAATCATATTTATATAACTATGTTGATAATATCGCTGCGATTAGTAAAGTGGCAGGGACGGATCAAAGTACGTTTGACAGTATGTACGCTGGTTATCAAAAAAGTTCATTTAAAGTAAAGTCTGAGACACTTGAAGATACTTCGAAAAATAAAGATATGACAAATCAAACGATTGGTTATCTTATCATGTTTATGCTATTTTCAGCGATGAACTTATCAGGGTTTATTTTGAAAGAAAAAGAGAATAGAACGTATTTTAGATTATTGTCAACACCGATAGATGGAAAGAAATTTATATTATCTAATGTCGCGGTGAATATGATTATATTAACAGTGCAAATTGTCATTGCAGTATTATTTATGACGAATGTTTTTCATACGAATATAAATATGCCTTTCACAGTAATGATTGGTGTACTCATGATATTTGCTTTAATCGCAATTGGTTTATCATTAGTCATTGTGTCTTTTTCAAAAAGTTCAACTGCTTCAAATGCAATGCAGAATGTAGTTATTGTACCGACATGTTTATTAGCGGGATGTTATTTCCCATATGATATCATGCCGAAAACGGTACAAAAAATAGCTGATTTTTTACCGCAAAGCTGGCTAATGGACACGATTTCGAAATTGCAGCAAGGAATTCCGTTTTCAGAGTTGTATTTAAATATTTTAATCTTATTCGCCTTTGCGATAGCATTCTTCTTAATTGCGATTTATAAGTTTGGAAGAAATAATGATGCGAGGAATTTTGTTTAATATGAAAAGGTGTGGCGTGATGCCACACTTTTTTTGTTCATAATTTAGAGTATCTTTTGTAATATAGGAATACTTTTGTAGAGAACTTCATTATGTGAAGCATGCAAAATGTATTTATTACCATCTAAAAGAAAAACACTATGTAAAACAGCGTTACCGTCACCGTGTTTTGTAAGTATATCACCGACGACTTTGCCGTCTTCACATTCCAGCTTGGAATGTGAAGGGACGACTTGTAAATATTGAATTGTTTCCTCTCCATCCCCTGCAATGAGTGTAGTTTCAATATTTCTTTTCTGTATAATAAATCTATTTTCATTTAATGTATCGAGGAAAGGGTTTTTCGTTTGCATCTTACTATAAGGAAGAAATGTAATAAAAGAACCGGATCTTATAAATAAATAATTTCCGTAATCTTTACAAGGAATAACATCTTGTAATCCTGGAAAGTAACGGTGTATCGCCGCAACTTTATTCATTTTGTGTAATGTGCTTAAGTAGTGAATGTATTGTTCCATATAAAAATGAACGATATTTATTTTAGAAGAGGCATGGACAGGGAGACTACCTCCAGTCCAATAACTATAATTAGGCGGAGATCCAGCGCTTGGTGTACAAAGTATAATAAGTTGCTCCACATCATTTTCATATTCTTCACTTTGAATGTAAGAACGTGCAAGAAGTCCCCCCATACTATGACAAACTAAATTCAGTTTATCGCACCCTGTAAATTTTTTAACATAAGCAATCGTTTTTAATAAATATTTTTGAGTAGAGAAAGCTATATGCTGCCGCCAGTCATAAAAACAGATAAACAGGTTTTTATTTCGTTCATAGCCCATACTTTCTAACATCATGATGAATGGTTCGTAAACAAATGCAGAAAGTCCAAAGCTCCAATTACCAGTACCGGGAATAATAACATTACTCATTGAACCGAAAAGACCGGGTATAAAAATAATAGGAGTTTTTCTTATTTTCATATTCTGCTGCTCCTTTAACTTTTTAACATCCCCCAAAAGTGGGGAATACATTTTGTATGAAAATGTATTTTAATGAAACACTACGGATTAGAAAGTAATTTGAGCGGAAGGAAATTAAAATGATAAAAAAGATATTGCGAGTTGCTTCTATTATTATTGGTATATTCGTTTTTGTTTTAATTGGGATGCATATTGACGTTACGCTCGGACGGAAAATGGAAGCTGGGAAAAATATGCCGACAGAGTATACGCCTCATTATAGTGACTTTCAATTATATGTAGAAGGGAAATCATTATATGAGCAGCTATTTGAAGATATTAAAAAAGCAAAAAGCTCCATCTACACTTATTTTTACATTTTGTCGGATGATAAAAGTAGTTATACTTTTTTAAATTTATTAAAGCAGAAGGCGAGAGAAGGAGTAACCGTATATTTGTCGGTCGATTTAATTAATGATTTATCTTTTGACAGAAAGTTAAAAAATGAATTGAAAGAGCACGGTGTTCACTTTACATATAGTAGGAAACCTGAATTGCCATTTGGATTTTATTCTCTTCATCATCGGAATCATCGTCGTATTACGACGATTGATGGAGAAATTGGTTATACGGGTGGTTTTAATATAGGGGATGAGTACTTAGGAAAAGATAAGCGATTTGGATATTGGCGTGACTATCATGTACGGATAAGAGGAGAAGGAGCGAAAGATTTAGAAGAGCAATTTGCTTTAGATTGGAAACGAGACACGAAAGAAGATATAAAAAGAAGTACGAATAAGGCTAATAAGGGGAACACATTACATACTATGGCTAGTTACAATGGGCATCACGTCGCTGAAAAGTATATAGAGTTAATAAAACAAGCGAAGCATTCGATTGTAATTGCAACGCCGTATTTTATAGCGAAAAATAAAGAGTTAATGAATGCTTTAATTGGAGCACAAAAACGTGGTGTTACAGTAAAAATCCTTTGGTCATATAAACCAGATATTCCTCTTATTAAAGAGGCGGCATATCCATACATA
The DNA here is from genome assembly GCF_022664325.1 of Bacillus cereus group sp. BfR-BA-01310. Classification (NCBI taxonomy): domain Bacteria; kingdom Bacillati; phylum Bacillota; class Bacilli; order Caryophanales; family Bacillaceae; genus Bacillus; species Bacillus cereus group sp. BfR-BA-01310. Next base: position 310,373 of record NZ_JAKUHD010000003.1, read on the forward strand.
CGTCAAGCTGTTAAGCATAGAATTACTGTATATGGATATAAAAAAGGGATGTTCCATGGGAAGTTAATGCTTATTGATAATGAATTAACCGTTATCGGTACAACAAACTTTACTGCACGTAGCTTCTATATAAATGATGAGATGAACTTGTATATTCACGGTGGTCCTATCATAGCGCAAGCAAATGATGCGTTAACGCAAGATTTTCATGATTCGAAAGAGATGACGAAAGAATTTTTTGAGAGGTTATCTTTTTGGGAGCGTTGTAAGGAGAAATTGGCGGGATTAGTTGATTTTTATTTATGATAATTAAGGAAGAAAGGGCGTCTATAAAGGACACCCTTTTTTGATGAAAATGGTTATTTTTCATGTACAAGCTTAGTAACCTCATCATTAATCAACGTCCCCACATGTTCCCCTAAACATATTTTCTTCATGACTCCAGGCTCATCAAAGTTAAAGACGTGTGCCGGTAAATTGTAGTCCCGAGCAAGTAATAAAGCGGCTTGATCCATGACTTGTATGTTTTGCCTAACAACATCATTATAGTTTAGTTTTCGATACATTTTTGCGGATTTATTATGTTTTGGATCACTTGTAAATACCCCGTCTACGCCTTGTTTTGCGACTAAAATGGCGTCACTATTCATTTCAATGGCTCTTTGTACACTTGGATAATCTGTCGTAACGAACGGTTGCCCGTTACCACCACCGAAAATGACGATATAGCCGTTATCTAAATGATGTACTGCGCGTAGGCGAATATAAGGTTCAGCCACCGCATTAAAAGGGATGGAAGTCATAACGCGCACTTCTCTATCAGTTTTACTTGTTAAAACGCCGCGAAGCATTAAGCTGTTAATTATCGTACCTAACGTCCCGATATTATCAGCTTCTACACGATCAATTCCCCATTCTTCTGCTAGATGACCTCTGAAAATGTTACCGCCGCCAATGACGATAGAGACTTCGATATCTAAATCAACAATGGATAAAATTTCGTTTGCAATATGTTCTAATCGTTTGGAGTTAAAGCTATTTCCAGATTGATCAGCAAGTGCACCACCGCTTAATTTAATTAAGACACGTTTATATGGCTTCATAACAATTCCCCCTATATAAATGACAATAAAAAAGGAACAAAGGCGAATGCCCTTGTTCCTTACTAAGAAAATGAAAAAGAAAAGAAGAAGATAGGATGAATTGCTGTACATAATTTTTCATACCATCCACTCCTCTTCATTTCGATTTGTTGTAAGTATATATCTTTTTGATTATACGAAACAATCTGATTACTTATCAAGTATATTTTATCGTTTTTTAACAAAATGGTGTCAATGAAAAATAAAAGAAAAATATTTGAATTTTTTGTGACAAACTTGTAGGTTTTTGTATGATTTTGTAGGTTCGCTTATATCATGTGTGAGTAAGCTTTTATAAATTCAAATTGAAAGCGTTCGCATGAAGGGGATGAACATAAATGAAAAAATTCGGATTGGCAACACAAATTTTTGTCGCGCTTGTTTTAGGGATTGTAGTAGGGGCAATCTTTTATGGCAATAAAACGGCGATTTCTTATATTACACCAATTGGGGATATATTTATTCATTTAATTAAAATGATTGTAGTACCAATTGTTATTTCAGCATTAATTGTTGCGGTAGCTGGTGTAGGAGATATGAAGAAGCTTGGGAAACTGGGTGGTAAGACAATTCTTTATTTCGAAATCATTACGACGATTGCTATTTTAATGGGATTACTTGCAGCGAATATATTCCAACCAGGTACTGGCGTTGATATGAATAATTTACAGCAAAGTGATATTTCTTCTTATAAACAAACAGCAGATGCTACAGAGAAGAAAGGTTTTGCTGAAACGATTGTTCATATTGTACCAAAAAATATATTTGAATCTATTGCGCAAGGTGACTTATTACCGATTATATTCTTCTCAGTATTATTCGGTTTAGGAGTTGCGGCAATTGGAGAAAAAGGAAAGCCTGTTTTTAACTTTTTTGAAGGCGTACTCGAAGCGATGTTTTGGGTTACAAATCAAGTTATGAAATTTGCACCATTTGGTGTATTCGCATTAATTGCTGTTACGGTTGCGAAATTTGGTGTGGCCACACTACTTCCTTTAGGAAAACTAGTGCTAGCTGTATACGTAACTGTTATACTATTCGTTGTGATTGTATTAGGTATCAATGCGCGAATGGTAGGAGTAAACATTTTTACATTAATGAAAATTTTAAAAGAAGAACTTATTCTTTCATTTACGACAGCAAGTTCAGAAGCTGTTTTACCTAATATAATGAGAAAGATGGAAGAGTTCGGTTGTCCAAAGGCAGTTGCCTCTTTCGTAATTCCGACAGGTTATACATTTAACTTGACTGGATCAGCTATTTATCAAGCGTTAGCGGCATTGTTTGTTGCACAAATGTATGGTGTACACATGTCATTAACGGAGCAAATAACGTTATTATTCGTTCTCATGTTAACATCCAAAGGTATGGCGGGAGTTCCAGGTGCATCGTTCGTTGTTGTATTAGCAACGTTAGGATCAATGGGCTTACCGTTAGAAGGTATCGCATTAATTGCGGGAATTGACCGTATTTTAGATATGATTCGCTCAGCTGTCAATGTATTAGGAAATGCATTAGCTGCCATTGTTATGTCGAAGTGGGAAGGCGAATTCGATAATGAGAAAGCAAAACAATATGTAGAAGCAGTCAAACAAACAGAAGCAGCATAAGAAATCGTTAAGGAGTGAATAATCATGGCAACATTAACTGAAGTTAAAAATGGTGTACGAATTGAAAAAGATTTTCTAGGTGAAAAAGAAGTACCAATGTATGCGTATTATGGTGTACAGACTATGCGTGCAGTAGAAAACTTCCCAATTACAGGATACAAAATTCATGAAGGCTTAATTAAAGCGTTCGCAATTGTAAAAAAAGCAGCAGCACTTGCTAATGCAGATGTAGGAAGATTGGAATTGAAAAAGGGCGGTGCTATTGCAGAAGCATCACAAGAAATTCTTGATGGGAAATGGCATGATCATTTCATCGTTGATCCAATCCAAGGCGGTGCAGGAACTTCAATGAATATGAACGCAAATGAAGTCATTGCCAATCGTGCCCTTGAATTATTAGGAATGGAAAAGGGAGACTATCATTATATTAGTCCAAATAGTCATGTAAATATGGCGCAATCAACAAACGATGCATTCCCAACAGCGATTCATATTGCAACATTAAATGCATTAGAAGGCTTATTACAAACGATGGGTTATATGCATGATGTATTTGAATTAAAAGCAGAACAGTTCGATCATGTTATTAAAATGGGTCGTACACATTTACAAGATGCTGTGCCAATTCGTCTTGGACAAGAATTTAAAGCATACTCTCGCGTACTTGAACGTGATATGAAACGAATTCAGCAATCACGTCAACATTTATATGAAGTAAATATGGGAGCAACTGCAGTTGGTACAGGCTTAAATGCAGATCCAGAGTATATTGAAGCAGTTGTAAAACATTTAGCCACAATTAGTGAATTACCGCTTGTTGGTGCTGAAGATTTAGTAGATGCAACGCAAAATACTGATGCGTACACTGAAGTATCTGCAGCATTAAAAGTATGTATGATGAACATGTCTAAAATTGCGAACGACCTTCGACTAATGGCATCAGGTCCACGTGTTGGATTAGCAGAAATTATGCTGCCAGCTCGTCAACCAGGTTCATCTATTATGCCAGGTAAAGTAAACCCTGTTATGCCAGAAGTAATTAATCAAATTGCGTTCCAAGTAATTGGTAACGACCATACAATTTGCCTTGCTTCAGAAGCAGGACAATTAGAACTAAATGTTATGGAACCAGTACTTGTTTTCAACTTACTTCAATCTATTAGCATTATGAATAACGGTTTCCGTGCCTTTACAGATAATTGCTTAAAAGGAATTGAAGCGAATGAAGATCGCTTAAAAGAGTATGTTGAGAAGAGTGTAGGAATTATTACAGCCGTGAACCCTCATATCGGTTATGAAGCAGCAGCTCGCGTTGCGAAAGAAGCAATCGCAACAGGCCAATCCGTTCGAGAACTATGTGTGAAAAATGGTGTATTATCACAAGAAGATTTAGAATTAATACTAGATCCATTCGAAATGACACATCCAGGGATTGCAGGAGCAACTCTTTTAAAGAAAAATTAAAAGAAGAGGGGGGACAATCCCCTCTTTTTTGTTTACAATATAGAAATGCTATATATGAATAGAGGTAGGGATGTTATGAGTAAGTTTACAGTGGCTTCTAATGGTTCATTAGAAACGACATTAAGAGGAGTAGAAGTATTAGCAACACCACTTTTAAATAAAGGGGTAGCTTTCACGCAAGAAGAAAGAGAAGAGTTAGGGCTAAAGGGACTACTGCCGCCAGCGGTTTTAACGTTAGAAGAACAAGCACGCCGTGCATATGAACAATTTTGTTCTCAGCCGGATGATTTATTAAAGAATGTATACTTAACTGCGTTACATGATCGAAATGAAGTATTATTTTATCGTATACTAACAGATCATTTACGTGAAATGTTACCAATTGTATATACACCTACTGTTGGTGTAGCAATTCAAAGATATAGTCATGAATATCGTAAACCGCGCGGGGTTTATTTATCAGTTAACGATCCTTCAGGTATTGAAGAAGCGTTCGCAAATATCGGTGCAACAGCTGAAAATATTGACTTAGTCGTTGTAACAGATGGAGAAGGCATATTAGGAATTGGTGACTGGGGTGTTGGTGGTATTAACATTGCGATCGGAAAGTTAGCTGTTTATACGGCTGCAGTTGGAATCGATCCTAGTCGCGTATTACCGGTAATTTTAGATGTAGGTACAAACCGCGAAGATCTATTAAACAATCCATTTTATATTGGAAATCGCCACCCTCGTGTAACTGGTGAAGCTTACGATGAATTTATTGATACATTTGTACAAGCTGTAGGTAATAAGTTCCCGAAAGCACTTTTACATTGGGAAGATTTCAGTTCTCGTAATGCACGAAAAATTTTAGATAAATACCGTCATGACGTATGTACGTTTAATGATGATATTCAAGGCACAGGTGCAGTTTCACTTGCTGCAGTATTATCAGCAGTGAAAGCTTCTGGTGTACCTTTAAATGAACATCGTGTCGTTGTGTTTGGTGCTGGTACGGCTGGAATCGGTATCGCAGATCAAGTAAGAGATGCGATGGTTCGCGTAGGATTATCAGAGCAAGAAGCGCATGAACGTTTCTGGTGTATTGACCGTAACGGGTTAATTACAGATAATATGGAAGATCTTCTTGATTTCCAAATTCCGTATGCTCGCAAAGTAGCTGAAGTGAATGAGTGGAAGCAAAGTGATGCTATCGGACTTGCTGAAGTTGTGAAACATGTAAAACCGACAATTTTAATCGGTACATCAACTGTTGCTGGTGCATTCAAAGAGGAGATTATTAAAGAAATGGCTTCTCACGTAGAAAGACCAATTATATTACCAATGTCGAATCCAACGCCACTTGCTGAAGCGAAACCAGTAGATTTAATCGAGTGGACAGAAGGAAGAGCGTTAGTTGCAACAGGAAGTCCGTTTGAACCAGTTACATACAATGGTGTAACGTATGTTATTGGACAATCAAATAACGCACTTATTTTCCCAGGGCTTGGTCTTGGAACAATTGTTGTTCGTGCAAGCGTAATGACAGACGGTATGTTTGCGGCGGCAGCAGAAGCGGTTGCAAGTATGGTAGATACAAGTAAGCCAGGTGCGCCTATCTTGCCAGAAGTTGAAGAGTTACGTAATATTTCTGAAATGGTTGCAATTGAAGTAGCGAAAGTTGCAGTTGCAGAAGGTGTCGCTAGAGAAAGCTTAAGTGATAACGATATTAAGATAGCGGTAAAAGAATCAATGTGGAAGCCTGAGTATCGTCAAATAAAAGCGGTAGAAAAGGTTAGAATATAGAGAAAAAGCCCGTTTATAATAATAAGCGGGCTTTCCTTGTTCATTTTTGAAAAAATACATAGGAAGTGGCCCTTTTGAATTGGAATCAAATATGGAAGAAAGATATGTCTCTTGTAATCATTTTAATGGTAGTTGTTCCGATTGCTGGAGAGCTGAATTTTCATCCTTTCAACGATACGTTTCGTGTTAGCTTCGGGACACCGCTTTTCTTCTTTTTATTACTATTTTTAAGAAGAATACCAGCAGCAGTTGCAGGTATTCTTGTCGGGGTATTTGTAGTATTATTTCGCGTATGCCTGGACTGGATATTACAAGGGTCATTTCATATGACAGAATCATTTTATTTGCGCTATCCCGTGTTCTTTTATTATTTTATTTATGGAAGCCTATTTTCGCTTTGTAGGGTGAACAAATTCCATCAGAGGCCAATTATTATAGGTTGCCTCGGTATTACAATTGAAATTATTGCAAGTATGTCAGAACTTGCGTTTTATCACATGTTAGTGCTTGGCACAACAATAACAGTTTCTGAAGTGAATAAACTAATCATTATTGCTATTTTTCGTAGTTTCTTTGCGCTTGGTTTTTTAAATATGATGAATTTGTATGAAACAAAATTAAAAGAATCACAAGTGCGAAAAGAAAATGAGAAAATGTTGATGCACCTTTCTAATTTATATGTGGAATCTGTTCATTTGAAAAAAACGTTACAAAATGCGGAGTTAATTACACAAGAAGCGTATCAATTATATCGTAATTTACAAGCGAACGATGATTCGAGTAGTAAAACAGCATTGAAAATAGCGGGGGAAGTACACGAAATAAAAAAGGATAATCAAAGGATTTTTGCAGGGCTATCTAAATTGTTATTAGATAAAAATGTGGCTGAGTATGTAGAAGGTCATGAGCTTGCGGAAATGATTGTGAGAATAAATGAGAAGTACGCTGAAATGTTAGAAAAAGATATACGTTTTTCCAAACATATAGAAGGCGAGCATGCAGAATATCATGTGTATACGGTCTTATCAATTTTTAATAACTTAGTTGCAAATGCAGTTGAAGCAATTGAGGGTAGTGGTGTTATTATTATTAAGTTATATAAACCTGATAAACGTATATTTTTTGAAGTAATTGACGATGGACCTGGTATTGCGCAAAAATATAAGAAACTAGTATTTAAGCCGGGGTTTACTTCAAAGTATGATCAAACGGGAACACCGTCAACAGGAATTGGTCTTTCCTACATAAACGAAATGGTAACAGAACTCGGAGGAGAAGTAAGATTAGAAGATCGAGAAATTGGCGAAGGGTGTAAGTTTGTAGTTTGTTTACCGGAGTGCAGTTTAAAGCGGGAAGGGGAATAAAGTTGTTTTATTATATCGTAGATGATGATGAAGTTTTCCGCTCTATGCTTTCACAAATTATTGAAGATGGTGATCTTGGGGAAGTGATTGGAGAATCGGAAGACGGAGCTTTTATTGAAGCAGATCAACTAAATTTTAAAAAAGTAGATATTTTATTTATTGATTTATTAATGCCAATGCGAGATGGGATTGAAACAGTTCGCCATATTGCATCTTCTTTTTCAGGGAAAATCATTATGATTTCTCAAGTTGAATCGAAGCAGCTTATAGGTGAGGCGTATACACTTGGTGTTGAATATTATATTACAAAACCACTAAATAAAATTGAAGTTGTATCTGTTGTACAGAAAGTGATGGAACGTATTCGTTTAGAGCGTTCTATATATGATATTCAAAAATCATTGAATAACGTTTTCAAATGGGAACAGCCGCAAGTTCGAAATGAGCCAATGCAAGAAGGGAAAAGAATAGCAGATTCAGGACGCTATTTATTATCAGAACTCGGTATTGCGGGAGAGAATGGAAGTAAAGATTTACTTAGTATGCTGGAATATTTATATGGACAGGAAAAGGCACAAACATTTGAATTTGGATTTCCTGCGCTAAAAGATATCTTTCACCATATAACGATAAGAAAGTTAGAGAATATAGCTTCAGATGCAGATATAGATAAAGAGAGAAAAGCATCTGAACAAAGGGTACGAAGAGCGATTTATCAATCGTTAAACCATTTAGCTTCTCTTGGACTAACAGACTTTTCGAATCCGAAATTTGAAAGCTATGCGCCGAAATTTTTTGATTTCACTGTAATTAGAAAACGGATGACAGAAATGACGAAAGATGAAGTAGCAACTTCTGGGCATATACGTATTAATACGAAAAAATTTATTCAAGTGTTGTATTTTGAGGCGAAACGGTTGATGGAGATAGAATGAAAAAAGGTGCTTATAAATAAGCATCTTTTTTTGTTAAATCCGTATTTTATATTTTTGCGCATAGCATGTAAAATGTTAGTTAAGAGAAACTGGTTTTAAATTAAGGAAGTGTCAAAACAATGAGTTTTACATTAAACAAATCGATTATTAAAGAAGTATGCGGAGAGACCTCATATAAAAGAGGCGAAGCTTATTATAAATCAAATAAAGTGATAGTAAATTATTATGATGAAAATAAAGAAATTTGCGAAGCGACGGTAAAAGGGAACGAAGATTTTCATGTCACAGTAGAAAAAGCTAAAAAGGGTGATGTTGTTGCGAAATGTAGTTGTCCTTCATTAGCCTCTTTTCAAACGTACTGTCAACATGTTGCGGCTGTATTGTTATATATGAACTATAATCAGAAAACAGGTGGAAAGTTGCCCATTAGTAGCGAAAACATAAGCGGAAATGATCAATTAACGAGCGGTATGTTTCAGTTATTTGCAGAAAAACCATTAAGACCAAAAAGTAAACAACACCGTTTTGATACACGTGAAATACTTCATGTTGAATTTATATGTACACCAGTAGTTACGAAAAGTGGTGGGGCACTTCTAGGGATTCAGTTGAAGCTTGCCAAAACGTATTTCGTAAATCATATTAGAGAATTTCTTTCCAAAGTGGAGAAAAGAGAGTACTATAATTGTTTGAATGAATTTACATATACACCGGATGTACATAGCTTCAGGCAAGAAACCGATGCGATTATTCAGCAGCTCATTAAAATTTATCACAACGAAAAAATGTATGAGGATACGCTGGAAGTACATGCAAAACAAGATGATAGTATGATTTTAATACCGCCAGCGTCTTGGTCAGATATGCTTTCTTTACTTTCTAAAGTTGAGTTTGTGAGACTTAATCAAGATGGACAACCTTTTCATGGTTTACATATTTCAAAAGGACTACTTCCTTTACATTTTGAGTTTAATAAAGGGAGTAACGGTGGATTTACACTGTATATTGATGGTTTGCAACAAGTGGAAGTAATGGATACATACAGTTATGCTCTATTCGAAGGGAAACTGTATCGGTTGAACATGGAGGATTGCAAGCGGCTTATCGAATTACAAAAAATGATGAAGCGTTCTAGTAGTAATCAATTGTATATTCCGGCGGATAAGATGGAGCACTTTGTAGCAAAAGTTGTTCCAGGTTTAATGAAGCTTGGAACTGTGCGAATAGATGAGATAATATCAGATCGTGTTGAAACGCCCGCACTAAAAGCGAAATTATATTTAGATCGAGTGAAAAATCGTTTGTTAGCGGGTTTGGAATTTCATTACGGAAATGTTGTTATAAACCCGTTAGAAGAAGAGGGACAGCCGTCTGTTTTTAATCGTGATGAGAAAAAGGAAAACGAGATTTTAGAAATGATGAATGATAGCGCCTTTGCAAAGACTGAAGGCGGTTATTTTATGCATAACGAAGAAGCTGAGTATAACTTCTTATATCACGTCGTTCCAACGTTAAAAGGTTTACTTGATATTTATGCGACGACAGCAATCAAATTACGAATTCATAAAGGAGACACAGCTCCTCTTATAAGAGTTAGAAGGAAAGAGAGAATTGATTGGCTATCATTCCGTTTTGATATAAAAGGTATTCCAGAGGCAGAAATTAAAGGTGTATTAGTTGCTCTTGAGGAGAAACGAAAATATTATCGTTTAGCAAGTGGTTCTCTATTATCACTGGAGAGTAAAGAATTTAATGACATTAATCAGTTTATAAAAGAATCGAGTATTCGAAAAGAATTTTTAAAGGGTGAAGAAATAGATGTCCCTCTTATTCGTAGTGTAAAATGGATGAATTCACTGCAAGAAGGAAATGTTTTAAGTTTAGATGAATCTGTTCAAGAATTGGTAGAGAACATTCAAAACCCTAAAAAGTTAAAATTTATGGTGCCAAGTGGTTTAAGTACGATAATGAGAGAGTATCAAACATATGGATTCGAGTGGATGAAAACACTTGCTTATTATCGTTTTGGAGGTATTTTAGCAGACGATATGGGACTAGGGAAAACGTTGCAAAGCATTGCTTTTATAGATTCTGTTTTGTCTGAAATTCGAGAAAAGAAACTGCCTATATTAGTTGTTTCTCCGTCTTCCCTCGTTTATAACTGGCTTAGCGAGTTGAAAAAATTCGTTCCACATATTAGAGCTGTTATTGCAGATGGAAACCAAGTAGAGCGCCGAAAACTTTTAAAAGATGTATCGAAATTTGATGTAGTGATTACGTCATATCCTTTACTGAGAAGGGATATAAGGTTATATGCGCAGCCATTTCATACGCTATTTCTTGATGAAGCACAAGCATTTAAAAATCATACAACGCAAACTGCAAAGGCAGTAAAAACGATTCAAGCGGAGTACCGTTTTGGATTAACGGGAACACCTGTAGAGAATTCATTAGAAGAGCTATGGTCCATCTTCCACGTCGTCTTCCCAGAATTATTACCGGGGAGAAAAGAGTTCGGTGATTTAAGACGTGAAGATATAGCGAAGCGCGTAAAACCATTCGTGTTAAGAAGGTTAAAGGAAGATGTATTACAGGAGCTACCAGAAAAAATTGAGCACTTACAATCATCAGAACTATTACCGGATCAGAAGAAGCTTTATGCGGCTTATTTAGCGAAGTTAAGAGAAGAAACGTTAAAACATTTAGATAAAGATACGTTACGTAAAAATAAAATTAGAATTTTAGCTGGTTTAACGAGGTTAAGACAAATTTGTAATCATCCTGCATTGTTTGTTGATGATTACAAAGGAAGTTCAGCTAAGTTTGAACAGCTTCTAGAAATTTTGGAGGAGTGCAGAAGTACAGGGAAGAGAATTCTTATCTTTTCTCAATTTACGAAGATGCTTTCGATAATCGGGCGAGAATTAAACCGTAAAGCTATTCCATACTTTTATTTAGACGGAAGTACACCAGCGCAAGAACGTGTAGAGCTATGCAATCGGTTTAACGAAGGAGAAGGAGATCTATTTCTCATTTCTTTAAAAGCTGGTGGTACGGGTCTTAACTTAACTGGTGCAGATACGGTCATATTATACGATTTATGGTGGAATCCAGCTGTTGAACAACAAGCAGCAGATAGAGCGTATCGAATGGGACAAAAAAATACGGTGCAAGTTATTAAGTTAGTAGCCCACGGAACAATTGAGGAAAAGATGCATGAACTTCAAGAGAGTAAGAAAAATTTAATCGCTGAAGTGATTGAGCCAGGAGAAGAGAAATTATCCTCTATAACTGAGGAAGAAATTCGGGATATACTTATGATTTAAAATGAAAAAAGCTATTCTTTCAAATTTATGAGAGCATAGCTTTTTTGTTGTAATAATTATATTTTGTTTTGTACAAAGTAAAGAAATCAAATGCTATTTAGATTACTTCTTTGTGCCTTTACTTTTGTATGGTTTTGCAGCTTTTTTTTTCTTTGCACTAGATTGCCAACGGTTCCATCCTTTACTTCCTGTACCTTGTCCTACACCTTTTTTTGGTTTCGCTTTCGTTTTACTCATATGATCACTCCGTTATATAAAAAATCTTATTTGATAATAGCCAATGTTTTAGAAAAATACTCTCGATAAATGACTATGTTTGTTTTAAGTAAAAACAAACTGCTTGAATGCTATAGTATATCATGAAATTGCGAGTAAACTGAAAGGAATTATAAAGAAAATGAAAATAATAAGAAATACTGCGGATTCTATATTTCGAACGATTACATTAATTGTTGTGTATATGTTAGTTTCAGTTAGTGAGACGTTTTTTGGGGTGTCAAGGCAAAAGAAGTAAAGAGGCTATATTGGAAACAATCAATCAAGCCGTAAAATAAAGAATTGAAAAATATTTTAAAACTTTTTGTTGACTTTCTCTGTTTTTTGTATAGAATAATCATTAATAAAATGTTTCAGAGATGTGACAACAAACGACTATGAAAGGACGAGTAGTAGTAGGATGTAGTTTAAGCGAGTCAGGGACGGTGTGAGCCTGATACGAAGCCTATTATGAAGAACCTCCTGGAGTCGCTAACCGAAATCCTTTATAGGAAAGTAGACTTAGCCGGGAACTTCGCCGTTACAAGAAGAACAGTATCGAGATTTTTAATCTCCGTACTGTATAAGTGAGCAACCTCTGTTGCTAATTTGGGTGGTACCGCGGAACCAAAGCCTTTCGTCCCAGTTTTTTGGGAAAGAAGGGCTTTTTTTTGCTGGCTTTTTTCCACAACATCCAAACATTTTAGGAGGAAACCACCATGTATCAATCATTAATGACAGTAAGAGAGACTCAAATCGCAATTAAGGAAGTTAAAACATTTTTCGAGGATCAATTAGCAAAACGCCTTGAACTATTCCGCGTATCTGCACCATTATTCGTAACGAAAAAGTCAGGTTTAAACGATCACCTAAACGGTGTAGAACGTCCAATTGAATTTGATATGTTACATTCAGGAGAAGAATTAGAAATTGTTCATTCACTAGCGAAGTGGAAAAGATTCGCATTACATGAATACGGATATGAAGCTGGTGAGGGTTTATATACAAACATGAACGCAATTCGTCGTGATGAAGAACTTGATGCAACGCATTCTATTTACGTTGACCAATGGGATTGGGAAAAAATCGTTCAAAAAGAATGGCGTACTGTAGATTACTTACAAAAAACAGTACAAACAATTTATGGAATATTCAAAGATTTAGAAGATCACTTGTTTGAAAAGTATCCGTTCCTTGGAAAGTATTTACCAGAAGAAATTGTTTTCGTTACTTCTCAAGAACTAGAAGATAAATATCCAGAATTAACACCGAAAGATCGTGAACATGCAATTGCGAAAGAACACGGTGCAGTCTTTATTATTGGAATTGGTGATGCACTTCGTTCAGGTGAAAGACATGATGGACGCGCAGCTGATTATGACGATTGGAAGTTAAACGGTGACATTTTATTCTGGCACCCAGTACTACAAGCTTCATTCGAATTATCATCAATGGGAATTCGCGTTGATAGTAAATCACTTGACGAACAGTTAACGAAAACGGGTGAAGACTTCAAACGAGATTACGATTTCCACAAAGGAATTTTAGAAGACGTACTACCATTAACAATCGGTGGTGGTATCGGCCAATCAAGAATGTGCATGTACTTCTTACGTAAAGCACACATCGGTGAAGTCCAATCTTCTGTATGGCCTGACGATTTACGTGAAGCTTGTAAAAAAGAAAACATTCATCTGTTTTAATATAAAGTGAAACTTTAATCAGTGGGGGGCATCCCACGCTGATTATTAATTGAACCAATCGGGCTTTTACGGGCAGTTGATCTTCCACCTAACTTCTTTGTTTTACAGCCGAATGTTGAGGTGGGAGTCTTACTGCCCGTTAATGCGGGACAACTGTGAGGGAGAGTAGCTCAAACATAGAGCTATTCTCCCTTTTTTTATTATGTAAACGAATGGTTTACAGTGATTTTTACTAATAGTTACTTTTATTGATTATGAAGGAATGCAAGGGATTTTATTAGGAGTTGCGCTATTCATGATGGTTTTTTACTCTGATGTGAAGAGAGTTATTTGGAATGAATATAGATCGTTTTTTCAAGGGGAACAGCGAAGTGGTATAAATGATAAAAAGTGAGAAGGGTCTGTAATATTTCCTAGGAAAAGGGTATAACGAATAATTTAATTATTTTGTTGTGATTTTCGGATGTCGATAATATGTTAAAAAGCTGTTTGTATAGAGTGTTGAAATCTATACAAAGCAGCTTTTTATTTAGATAGGAAGGAAATAGATTAATATGATTTTTTGTAAGCTTTACTGAAAAATATTAAATTAGCCCATTTGCACTAAAGGCTCAATTTTCGCCATAAATGATTGATGAAGCGCTTCAACACCATCTACTAAGTGAATTCGGTCAATGACAACCGATACTTTAATTTCAGATGTACTTACCATTTTAATATGAATACCTGCTTCTTTTAAAGTAGTGAACATATTCGCAGCAACACCTGGGTTAGATACCATACCAGATCCTACAATTGATACTTTTGCTAAATGATTTTCATATTCTACAGATTCATAGTTAAGTGTTTCTTGATTTTGTTCTAACACCTCTAATGTTTCTCTTAAATCATTAGAATGGATTGAGAAGGAGAGGTGAACAGTTCCTTCATTTGTAATGCTTTGAATAATAATATCTACATTAATATGTGCTGCTGCTAATGTAGAGAAAACAGTTGAAAGGGAACCTTGTTCTAATCCTTTGATTGTGACGCGTGTAATATTATCTTCAAATGCAATACCTTTTACGATTGATTGTTGTTCCATGTTACATTCTCCTTTTACAATTGTTCCGTTTTCTTGTTCCATACTTGAGCGTACTTCTAAAACTACGTTATGATTTTTAGCAAATTCAACAGCGCGTGGGTGTAATACGCCAGCGCCGAGGTTTGCGAGCTCTAACATTTCGTCATAAGAAATTTCATCTAATTTATAAGCATCTTGTACTACGCGTGGGTCAGTCGTGTACACGCCTGTCACGTCCGTATAAATATCACATTTTTTTGCTTTTAGTGAAGCGGCTAATGCGACAGCAGTTGTATCGGAACCACCGCGACCAAGAGTTGTAATTTCATTTTCTTCACTGATTCCTTGGAAACCAGCGACTATAACAATCGTACCTTCAGTAAGATAGGACTGAATACGCTCAGTGTTAATGTCAGTAATCCGTGCACTACTATGTACAGATTCTGTCGTAATACCAGCTTGCCATCCTGTTAATGAAATTGCGTTATAACCTTTTGTTTGTAGTGCCATTGTTAATAAAGAAATGGTTACTTGTTCTCCTGTAGATAGAAGCATATCCATTTCACGTTTACTTGGACTTTCCGTAATAGCATTGGCGAGTGCTACAAGTTCATCTGTATTTTTCCCCATTGCTGAAACGACAGATACAACGCTATGACCTCGTTTATATTCTTCAATAATTAAATTTGCTACATGTTGAATACGTTCAATACTTCCGACAGAAGTACCACCAAATTTTTGAACAATTGTTTCCATTACGAATTCCTTCTTTCGTCCATTTTTAAGAATAGGTTAGGACATATACAAATCCCAATATCCCTGTAGTTACCAGAAAGACAAACAAAAAACACCACCTCAAATAAGTGAGGATGGTGCTGTTACAGGAAAAGGGAAACAGAAAACGGAGCTAATAAAAAAACCGCCAAAAAAGGAATATCATAAAAATGATATCTCTTTTTTGTAGATAGCTCTTCATATGTACACGTCTGTACATATGACAGTTCTGTTTCTATTCGAAAACAGCCCCAATCGATAAATGCAGAGAAATTTATCAATTTCGGCAACACTTCCTTTCTTCTAAACTCATAGACATCTCTGTGTCTCCTTTAGAATACTCATAAGCATTGCAACCTCTATCTCACGTTTTAGGCGAGAGTGTTTGAATTATAAAGTTGTTGGTAACATTTGTTTTATAATAATTTAAATTTTTCAGGGAATCAAGTGTTTTATATATTTTTTAAAAATTCTTTCTTTTTATTGAACTAGTTTGTGAAAAATGTAGCAAAATTAATTCATTGCCTGTACATTAAAAATATAGTACATAGGAGGTGGGAGAATGAAAAGGAAAAAGCCTATTTATGTTGCGACAGAAATGAAAACAACAATGGAGAAATTATGGGAATATACGCAGCAACCAGACATACATACAGAGTGGGATGCTCGTTTTACTGAAATTTCGTATTTAGAGAAAAAAGAAGGAGAACCACAGAAGTTTTTATATAAAACAAAGATTGGTTTTGGCCTTGAAATAGCTGGAGAAGGGGAATCGATAGGTGAAATAAGAAAAGAAACTGGAGAACGTATTTCTTCTTTAAAATTTTGGACAGACAATAAGCTATCACTTATACAAGTAGGGCGTGGTTATTGGAAGTATACACCGAATGGAGAACATATTCATTTTGAAACACAGTATGATTATGATACGAGATTTGGTCGTATAGGAAATTTGATAGATTTATATATTTTTCGTCCGTTATTAGGTTGGGTAACTGCATGGAGTTTTGATGCCCTCAAATTATGGTTGGAAAAAGGCCTTCATCCTAGTATGTTAATTAGAAGAACGATGACGTATTGGCTTGTTTGTTTTTTATTTGCTTTCGTATGGTTATATCAAGGAATGGTACCGAAAATGATTTTTATGCATCCAGAAGAAGTGAAGATGCTTTCTATACTTATTGGTTCAACTGAAAATAGTATTTTTGCTCTTAAAATAATTGGGTTATTAGAAATTATTTTTGGTGTTATATGGATATTCCCACTTCAAAAACGAAAACTATTTATATTGCATATTATATTGTTGATAGTCTTAACATTAGCGGCAGGATCTACGAATATCGCTAGTTTTACGCAACCATTTAATCCAATTACATTGAATTTTCTTTTAATGGGATTATCGATTGTCGGTTATATGAATAGTAGCGATTTACCAAGCGCAAAAAATTGTAAGAGGAAGAGAAAGGGATAAATGTATGGTTAATATTTATGAATGGTTATTAGGGAATGTCTATAAAAAACTTCATCCAAAATTACAGAAACGCTATGCGATTACAGAAGAAAATAGTTTTATAGGGGAAGGGGAAATGGATGAAATTTACGGAGGCTCTTTTTTCGTTAAATTGATATTAAAAGTTGCATCGAAGTTTCGAATGTTTTTCTCAGAGCGGGGAGAGAAAGTTCCATTTACGATACATAATACCGCTGAGCAGGATGAACATGGAAATGAATTTGTACGGTGGAATCGTACTTTTTATTTTCATAATAAGAAAAGATATTTTAACGCCGTTATGCAGTTGGATGAGGAGGGAAAAGAAATTGTAGATTATTTTGGTGAACCACATTTACTTGTTTCTACATTGAATTTTCATATTGATGAGGCGGGGGCAATGCATATTTCTTCAAAGAAGCAATGGTTTTTTATGTTTGGAAGAAAAATTCCGTTACCAAAATTTTTATACGGAGAGGCAAAAATTATTGAAAGCTATGATGACGCACTACAATGTTTTCGAATTCATGTACAAGTACGAAATTCGTTAATTGGTTCACTATTTTCATATAAGGGAACATTTGTGGAAAGGAAATAAATGAAATGACGAATATAATAATTGGACTTGCTTGTTATATTATATTTCTAATAGGCGAGTGGTCGAATTTAAATCCTGTTGAAGCAATTATACTATTATCTATTTTGTTATTCATACCGATGTCATTTTGTATTATTGATAAAAAAACAAGAAATAGATCGTATGTATTAATTTATAAATTTGTATCGTTTTTATATCCGATTGCTGCAGTTAGTGCGATGCTAGCTTTCATAACAAATCATTTCATCTTTGCGTTCTTTTGGTTTATGTATACAGGGATTATTGCATTATTTGGAGTAAGTAGATTGTTAGAAAGAGGATGGAAACCTATAGAAGAAACAGCTATTGATAGTGCGTTTATTTATTTGTTTTTAGGAGGTTCTTGGTTCTTTGCTTCTGTAGCGAAACTTCCAATTATGCACTTTAGTTCTGACATAGTATTACTCACAGCTGCACATTTTCATTACTCGGCATTTTTATTGCCGTTATCGGCTGGTTTACTTGGAAGGAAAAGAGAAAAGAGAAGTAAATTATATGACGTTATTATGTTTATCATCGTTGTTTCTCCTATGACAGTTGCGATAGGAATTACGTATTCGAGGGTATTTGAATTCTTTGCAGTGTTCATATATTTATGCGCCATTTATGGATATGGGATTTACGTTTGGAAAGCGAAATTCAATGTAATAAGTGCAAAGGTTCTCCTTACTATTTCATCTAGTACGCTTATGGTAACAATTATGTTTTCACTTGTATATTCATATGGGAATTTCAAACAAGTAATGACGATTACAATTGCACAAATGGTTTGGATTCACGGTGTTGTAAATGGAGTTGGAGTTGCATTACCGGCTTTTCTCGGTTGGATGATTGAAAAGAGTACTCCGAATTATAAGTACTATGGGAAACCAATGAGCCAATTAAGAGGGGATTCTACAGTTGGAGAGAGTTTTTTACATAATCAAAGCGTAGTAGATAGCAAGCGATACAGTGGTCTAGTTGATAAAATGAATGATTTTCATAGTGACACATTTGATGGAATGAAGGTTCCTTTAAGTATTATTCATTTTTATGAGAATACGAGGGAGTATCAGTTGCAAGCGAATATTAACTGGGCACGTTGGTGCCGTCCATTTGCATTTTGTTATGAAAAAATGAGTAAGCGTGTAGCGCAAATTCATTTAGGGATGGGCGGTAAGTGGGAAAAGATGAAAGGCTCTATCGTTAGTGTAAAAGATGAAAGTGATGGAAGAGAAAACGTAAGAGCTTGGCTAAGAAAAAATGAAGCAGGAGAGTCTATTTTTGTAGCTCTTTATTCAACACATACACACGAGAAAGAGACATACATGAATATCGCATTGCCTTTACCATATTCGAATATGACTGGTATTTTGAAATTGTACAATGATGCTAACCGCTTAATTATTACTAGTAAGCTAAGAAATAGTGGCAAGGGAGATGAAGGGATTTACTTACATACTCGTTTCTTTACACTACGTTTACCATTAGCAGAAACTTTTATTATTAAAGATGACGGGGATCTAATGCTAAAAGCTCACCATAGAATGTGGATATTCGGAATTGAGTTTTTAGAGATTCATTATGAGATTAAGAAAATAGAGAAGAAATAAGAAAAGCTTGGAGAGATGTCCAAGCTTTTTACAGTTTAAATATAATTTTATATTCCAAAATATACAATAATAATTGAACATGAAAAAGATAGTCGTATGTTAGCAGAAAAAATACAAAAACGACTAGTTTAAGCTCTAGATACAAGAGATTGTGGTGTGAAAGAAGACCTTTATGTAATAAGAGAAAATGAGATGCCTGCAGTATTAACTGAACTAGCATTTTTAGATAATAGTGCAGATTATGAGAAGTTGGCTTCAGAATCAGGAAGACAAATCGCTACAGAGGCAATTTATGCTGGTATTTTAGATTATTATGAGTGGAAAGGTTTCAATGTTTCAAAGTATCGTTTAGCTAAATAAAAATCATCGATTGCTAAGCCCATCGTCTATATAGAGATGGGCTTTTTATATAAATTTATGTAATTTTGTATCGGAATAAAAAGATATATTGTATTATGCTGATTATAAATAAAATAATGGTAGATTAGTTTATTTTTATCACGTATACTTTTACTGTTGACTAATTAAGAGTTTGTTAGTTTGATAGGGAAAATTTTATTATAAAGGGAGGCAAGTTAACACGGGACAAGCATATACATAACGTGTTAAAAAATTATGAAAAAAGTTATTACTAATGTGTTAGCAGCGACAGTCGCACTTCAAGTAGTGATGGCTCCAGCAGCTGCATTTGCAGCTGAAAAAGAATTTCCTGATGTTCCGAAAGGGCATTGGTCATATGAAGCAATTACAAATTTAACGTCAAAAGATATTATTGCAGGGTATGATAATGGTAAGTTTGGATTTGGTGATGTTGTAACTCGTGAACAAGTGGCAGCATTAATGTATCGTGCATTAAAACCAGAAGCGAAAAGCGAGTATAAAAATCCATACTCTGATATTAGTGCAGGAACAACAATGTTCCAAAAAGAAATTTTGACTTTAACGGATATGGGGATTTTTGTAGGTGATGGCAAAGGGACGTTTAGACCGAAAGATTCTCTAACTCGTGCTGAAATGGCTGTTATTTTGCAAAAAGCATTTAAATTAGAAGTGAAAGCACCACACACATTTAATGATGTAGATACAACTCCTTGGGCGAAAGATGCAATTAGTGCTTTGCAATCTAATGGTGTAGCAGCAGGGAATAATTTTGGCGGATTTGATCCATCAGGTGTATTAACGCGTGAAAGTTATGCACAACTTTTATATAAAGCAATGCAAGTGAAAAACGATATTCCGGTTGAACAACCATCATATATTAATCTAGATGTAACATTACCATCTAACGTAAAGGCACAAGAGATTGATAATTTCATTGGAAAGTATCATTCAGACAGTCCACTTGTTGGAACCGGACAAGATTTTATTAAAGCGCAAAATGAATATGGCGTGAACGCTTTATATTTAGCAGCACATGCAATCTTAGAATCTGGATACGGGAAATCAGAAATTGCATATCGTAAACATAACTTATTTGGATTAAGAGCGTATGATTGGGATCCATTCGCACATGCAAAATATTTACCGTCTTACGGATTAAGTATTTCATACAATGCTGATTATGTAAGAAAGAACTATTTAGAACAAGGTGCTAGGTATTTTAATGGTTACACATTACCTGCAATGAACGTTATGTACTCAACTGATAAAGAATGGGCTGGCAAAATCGCTAATATTATGGAGCGTATTAAACCTTTTAATAAGGCAGATTATCAAAATGCAAAACGCCTACCGAAAAATCCTAATACATTAAATGTAGAGGTATTAAGTGAAGCAATTCCATATAAAGATTATGCAAAAGATGCAACAGCTACTGTTCAATCGGTAGGATCTTACTATCAAGTTCCATTCCCGTTTAACAACCCAATTAAGAGTGTACCGAATGTTACACAAAATGAAGTTGGAAAATTAGAAAATGGTACAAAAGTAAATGTATATCGTGAAGATCCAAATGGCTGGGTAGAATTCTCACTTGAAAATGCTCCGGAAAAATATTGGACATTGAAGAAGAATTTAAAATTATAAAGTGGAAAGGTGTTTTCATATATGAAAACACCTTTTTTATTTATATTCATCACGTGATACTCCATATTATGTAAGAGCGATAGAATCATTATGATGTTCTCCTTTATGTTTTTGATATTTTTACCAAGAAGTAAATAGTTTCATATATAATTAAAATCAATGAAGAACGAATTTTCAGTATTTAATTTTAGAGATTAAGGTCTTTTGAAAAGAGGTGAGAGACATGCAAGGTGAAATACAAAAGGAAAAAAGTTTAGGTTATGTAGGAAAATTATTATTACCAGCTAAAGTATCACCACACTTTAAGTTTTTATGGATTGGACAATTACTCTCGACCTTG
This sequence comes from Bacillus cereus group sp. BfR-BA-01310, assembly GCF_022664325.1. Taxonomy (NCBI): domain Bacteria; kingdom Bacillati; phylum Bacillota; class Bacilli; order Caryophanales; family Bacillaceae; genus Bacillus; species Bacillus cereus group sp. BfR-BA-01310. Next base: position 331,880 of record NZ_JAKUHD010000003.1, read on the forward strand.
GGTAGTTCAATAACGATGGTGATTCTTCCTGTCGTTGTTTATTCATTAACTGGTTCAACAGTTGTAATGGGAATGACTATGGCAATGTACATGCTTCCTAATATTCTTGCGTTACCGTTTGCTGGATTAGTCGTGGATCGGATTGACCGGGTGAAATTAATGTTATTTACAGATATAATCCGCTGTATATTAATGCTATTACTTGCAACACTTATATTTATGGATTTGTTAACGATTACGCTATTATATGTACTCGTTGCATTATATGGACTTATGGAAGGTATATTTCAGCCGGCGTATTCAGCTGTAAGAGCGAAAGTATTTGTACCGGAAATTCGAAATGCAGCTAACGCATTAACGCAAATGAGTAATCAAGGTATACGACTAATCGGACCAGCTCTTGGAGGATTAATCGTTTCAGTTACATCTGCTGGAATAGGGTTTGGATTGGATGCAGTAACGTACTTGCTATCATTTTTATGTTTATTATTTTTAAAAGAAATAAAGTTTAATAAAGTACAGAAACTAGAAAAGAATAAAGTGAATTATAAAAAGGATTTTATGGAAGGTTTCCTCGTTCTAAAAAGTCATCCATGGTTATGGATTACAATTTTAGTTTTTTCATTCGTTAATATTTGTTATGCAGGAATTATAGTTGTATTAATTCCATGGTTGTTTAATGTTCATCATCATTTTGAAGCTTACGTGTATGGCTTGGGTATGGCTTCTTCTGGTGCTGGAGCTGTAATTGCAGCACTAATTTTTGGTGGGAAGCAGCAGTGGCATAAGAGAGGACTACTTGCTTATGGTGGTGTTTTAATAAGCGGATTGGCACTTTTAATTATGCCTTTCATTACTTGGGCACCTGCTTTAATAGCTTTAATGGCAATTGAAGGGTTCGGTATGATGATATTTGGGCTCATTTGGGAAACGAGTTTGCAAGAGCTTGTACCAGAAGAAGCATTTGGCAGAGTAGCGAGCCTTGATATGTTAGGATCTTTCGCTTTATTACCATTAGGGTATGTGGTCGTAGGCTGGTTAGCTACTGTAATAGGCGGCGAGGTAACAATTATAACGCTAGCCATTTTAGTAATCGTAACAATTGTATTGGCATTGTCTGTACCAAGTATTCGGCGGTTCGATTGATTATGTAGGCTAAAAGGAGATATGGCATATAATCGATTCATCTTAATTAAGCATTTGTCTAATGAAGAGCCTTCCGTACATATTTGGGCTAAAAAATTTGTGTGGATGCTACGAAAATGGATATTGCAAAAGAATTGACTGAAGCGATTCAATCTGGCTTTGTAAATAAAGACTAAGCCCTAATCTAATTAGGACTTAGTCTTCATTAAATACAAATGTTTGTTTCATTTTTTTACTCTCATTTACCGGATGACCGTTGTAAGAGAAAGTCGTTTCTTCCCAAGTAATAACGACTTCAAAATTATGGCTATTAAAGTCTAATGGGAATACCATGTAGTCAAAGCTCGTATGACTTTTTGAAACGTTCGAATTTGATGTAGTAGGTTTAAAGGTAGCTTTAGATGTAGGAGTGTTATCAAGTATTTCCACAGATACATTCGATACATCATTACCGATGTTTTTTACGAGTAAACTATACGTATCATATACACCTTGTTTTGGTTGTATCGCTTGCTTGTTTGAGTTATGAGATTTGTCAATTTCGATATACCATTGTTTAGACTTTGATGCAATTGGTAGCGACTGAAATGTATAGGCACTAGCTTGCATCGGGAGTGCTAAACATATAAGCGTAAAGAGAGTTACTATTTTTCGTTTCATGTTTTGAGAGCTCCCATTCTTTAATGGATTTATTTGTTATTATCTTCTCTTTTTGAGATAATATACCATGCTATTTAGAGGGAGGGTATATTGAAGGAACTAGCAAGTATGGGAAGCGGTATTTTTCTACAACTGTTATTTTTGTATATATTTATTTCTGGTGTTTTATTGGAACTCAATCCATGGTATGCGGTAGAGGTTTTTCGGCATAATTTCCTTGTTTTGTTTTTGTGATTAATAATAAATGCTTGCTAAAGGATGCTAAAAAGCATATCAGTGGGATTAATTTATTAATATAAAGAAGAGTCTAACCTCCAAAGGATAGATGCAGGTGGAGAGGTACGAGCGTTAGTCAAAAGGAATAAGAATATGAAAAAATTCCCAATAAATATGTTGAAATAACATTGTCATATAATAAGGGGGATTTGTTTTATGGAAAAAGAGCATCTTGCTAAAGTAGATTTAACGAAAAGTGTGGACTCCAAATCTAAGTACAATAAGAAACTCGAAAAATATCAAATGCGCTTATTGGCACTACAGCAAATTTTAAAAGAAGAGAAAATAGCTGTTATGCTTGTTATGGAAGGTTGGGATGCAGCAGGTAAAGGCGGAGCGATTAAGCGAGTAACTGAGCATCTTGATCCGCGTGGATTCCAAGTAAATCCAATTGGGGCGCCTGCTCCTCATGAAAAACGGTATCATTATTTGCAACGTTTCTGGCGGAAAATTCCTCAATATGGGCAAATTACTATATTCGACCGTTCATGGTATGGTCGTGTATTAGTTGAACGTGTTGAAGGGTTCGCCACAAAAGAAGAGTGGACGAGGGCATATGGTGAAATTAATGATTTCGAGAAGCTATTAACAGATGATCATTACATAATAGGAAAGTTTTTCTATCACATTAGTAAAGACGAACAGTTGAAACGATTTAAAGAAAGAGAGAACAATCCTCTTAAAAGATGGAAAATTACAGATGAAGACTGGCGAAATCGTGAAAAATGGGATGAGTATGTCGAAGCAATGGAAGACATGTTTGAAGAAACAAATAAGCCGAATGCTAAATGGAATATTATTGCGAGTAATGATAAATTATACGCTCGTTTGAAAACATTGAAAGAACTTATTTCATTAATTGAGGATCATTTTTTAGAACATAATATAGAATTACCTTCTTATTATTATGAAATAAAAGAAGGTAAGAAAGAGAAAAATGAGTCTATGCAAGATGCAGGGGTTAAATAGTAAAAAGGTTTGTATAGGAAATATGAAGGGAAGCTGTCTTGTAATTTGGTAAAACAAAATTACAGGACAGCTTTTTTAGTTAGAAACATTTTACAATTTACAGAATAAGGTATATAATCAATAATCATATTAACAATGTTAATATGATTATTGATTATATACTATGTGGGGGTCTTATTTTGAAGGGAAGAGATGTTGTTTTAGGTTTATTGATGGAAAAAGAATTGTCTGGTTATGATATTAAAATTGTGTTTGAAGATGTATTTACTCACTTTTTTGATGGAAGCTTTGGAATGATTTATCCAACTTTAAGACAATTGGAAAAAGAGGGGAAAATAAAAAAAGAGGTTGTTATGCAAGAAGGGAAACCGAATAAGAAAATGTACTTTATTACAGATGAAGGGCGTGAAGAATTTTATCAATACATGCAAATGGATGTAGAGAAAGATGTTTTACGTTCAGATTTTTTAATGAGGATGTATTTTGGTAATTATAGTGATGGTGCGACGATAAAACAATGGATTGAAGACGAAATTGAGAGGAAAGAAGCGTACATTGCAGATCTTCGTTTGAAATATGAAAAGTGGAGAGAAGGTATTACTTTTGTCGAGGAAATTTCACTCGATGTAGGTATCGCATCGTATAGTGCGCAAGTAGAGACGTTGAAGAGAAAATTAGAGCAGTTAGAAGCGAAAGAAAACAATAAAATAGAAGAATGAAAAACACGTTCACAATAAATAAAGGGGTAAATAAACATGGAGCAATCAAAAGGTATTAAGATTGTTTTTTTAATGTGCTTAGGTATTTTTCTTTGTATGATTGATACGACGATTATGAATATAGCCTTACCAGCTATACAATCAAGTGTGAATACTTCATTAGAAAAAATGTCTTGGGTATTAAATATTTATACAATGACGATTGCAGTACTTGCAATTCCACTAGGGCGAATAGCTGATATTTTTGGGAAAGCAAAGATGTATATTCTCGGTCTAGTAATATTTGGTGGCGGCTCAGTGCTTTGTGCTTTTGCAAATACAGGTGACTTCCTCATTTTTTCTCGTTTTATACAAAGTGTTGGAGCAGCAATTTTATTTCCGACAAGTATGGTAATTGGTGTATCAGCTATGCCTTTAGCAAAGAGGCATGTTGCACTTGGCATTTTAGGAGTAACACAGGGGTTGTCAGCTGCAATTGGTCCAGTAATAGGCGGGGTTATTACGCAAAATTTAGGATGGAGATGGGTGTTCTTCGTCAATGTTCCAATTTGTATTATTGGAATTATTTTATGCTGCATTATGCTACAAATAAAAAATGAAGAACGTATTATCTCGAAAGTTGATTGGATTGGACTTATATTAAGTAGTTCAGCAATTTTCTCTTTTACTCTCGTATTAGTGAAAGGGAATGCGTGGGGATGGCAAAGTAATATTGCTTGGTATTGTTATATAATTAGTATTATTTCTCTTGTTCTATTTGTTTTAGTCGAAAGAAAGATTCATAATCCGATGGTGAACTTAAAACTATTTAAAGATAGGATGTTTGTAGGAGCATCTATTGTTGTTGTATTAAGTAATTTATTTTTAATTGGCGTTACTGTATTGCTTCCAACTTTTTTGACAAAAATACAGCACCGAACGGAAATTGAAGCTGCCTTTCTGGTGACACCTATTTCAGCGATGATATTTCTTGTTTCACCATTTGCTTCACTATTAATGAGAAAACTTGGAAAAATAACTATTATTTTGTCAGGGTTTCTTGTTATGAGCCTAGCGTATTATTGGCTACAGATGATTGGAGTAAATTCAACAAATATCGAAATTATTATTCCATGTATGATATTAGGTGTTGGATATGGTTTAGTAGTGGGACCAATTACAGTTTTAAGCGCATCTTCATTTGAAGGAGAGTTATTAACAGCTTCTCAAAGTGTCGTATCGATGTTACGGCAAGTAGGTATTGTCTTAGCGGTAGCGATATTCGTATCTAACTTAACTCACAATTTATCTATAAATAAAGAGAATGTATATCATTATGCGGAAGAAAAAGTACGTAATATTCATGTGGATAGTGCTCAGCAAGCCGAGATATTACAAGTAACAAAAGAAAAAATAGAGAATCAAAGTATAGAAACAAATGTAGAAAAGAAACAAAATGAAACAATGGTGGGGTTAAGTAAAGAGAAAAAAGACGAATTAATTCACCAAAAAGTGGATGAGGTATTAATTGGAGTTCCAGTAGAATATAGAGATATAAAAAGAGAAGAAATTACGAGTCAAGTAACAAAAGAAGTTGAAAAACAAGAGGAGAATATAAAGAAAGAAATAGTCGTACTTTCAAATGATGTGAATCATTATGCTCAGAATCAGATGGCCACGAGTTTTACTGATTTATATAAAGCGAGTGTGCCAATTATTTTAGTTTGTGCTTTAGTAAGTTTGTTATTTTGGGAAGGAAAAGCTTTCAGTAAGAGAAAAGGGGAAAAGGGTAGTAGGGGAATTGTAAGGGAAATAGGCTAAATATGAATTGTATTTTAATTATGGGAAGTTAGCAGTCAAAAAAATAGTATAGAGTTATTTTGGGAACTCCTCGGTAATGGGCGAAACGTAAACTGTGGGGTTCTTTACTTTGTTCCTATCGGCATATGTATCACTGTCATTAAGTATTTGCTTTCATTCATTATCCGTCAAAATCACGTTTTCGAATTTTAGAAAGATAAATTGAATAGTATTAATAAGTTGTATAATTGTTTTTTTACATGTAATGAATGGGCACGTATCAAGTTCAAATAAAGGATGCATAATATTATTTTCATAGGATTTTAAACATATTTTTCAAAGGAGTGTTCTTTAAATGTTTATAAAACCTATAAATTTAGCGATTCGATTTTTTCTAGAATTATGTGCTCTTGCATCACTATGTTATTGGGGCTTTCAATTTTGGGAAAGTGTATATGTAAAATTTATTTTTTGTATTGGCTCACCACTACTTTTTGCGATAATATGGGGGATTTTCATTGCACCTAAAGCATCATTGAAATTGCCAGAACCATATAGGTTTATGTTGGAAATCATATTGTTTGGAGTTACCTCTGTTGCTCTATATGTTGTTGATCAAACAACCTTAGCTATTATTCTTGGAATGGTATTTATAATAAATCGCACTTTAATTATCGTTTGGAAACAATGATTTTTCTGCAGTATCTGTATAAAATCATATATCATGTAGTCTCATACTGTATTTTAATGCTAAGTTTCTTCACGAAAGAAACTTAGCATTATTTGGCTTTACTAATAGGAGAGAAATGGCAGTGTTAAAAATGGCAACCTTAAAAAATTATTTAAAATGTAGGAGTGACGAAATATGGATAAATTTAAATGTTTTAAATTTTGGGATTTTGTTGTTTTATAGTACATTAACAAGAGATATTAGTTTCATAGGGAGGTTGAGGAAATGATAGATACAGCAGATGCTTTAATAAGTAATCGTATGTATACAACAGAAGAGCAACAAAAATTATATAAACGAACGTTAATTATCGTAAGCATTTCACAAATGTTTGGCGGGGCGGGGTTAGCTGCTGGAATTACAGTAGGTGCACTTCTTGCGCAGCAAATGCTTGGAACGGATGCATTTGCAGGATTACCGGCTGCTATGTTTACTTTGGGATCTGCGGTAGCGGCTTTCATAGTAGGAAAGCTTTCGCAACGATATGGACGCCGAGTAGGACTTGCAACAGGTTTTATGGTAGGTGGACTTGGTGCTATTGGAGTTGTAATGGCAGCTGTAACAAAGAGTATTATTCTCTTACTTGCTTCTTTACTCATTTATGGTGCAGGTACAGCTACAAATCTACAAGCTCGTTATGCTGGTACGGATTTAGCGGATAAGAAACAACGAGCAACTGCTGTTAGTATTACGATGGTTATGACGACTTTCGGTGCGGTAGCAGGCCCGAATTTAGTAGGTGTAATGGGGAGTTTTGCTCATTCGATTGGAATTCCTGAACTTGCAGGTCCGTTCATCTTATCAGCAGCAGCTTTCATGCTTGCGGGTCTTATACTTTTCGTTATGCTTCGTCCAGATCCATTAATTATTGCTAACATAATAGAAAAATATAAACAAGAACATACATATAAAGGGCATGCGGTAACAAATGAAATGGTAGAAAATAAACGGGGCATTGCCGTTGGAGCAATTGTTATGATACTTACTCAAGTAGTTATGGTTGCGATTATGACTATGACCCCAGTACATATGGGACACCATGGTCATGGACTAAGTGAAGTAGGGCTTGTCATTGGATTCCATGTAGGGGCAATGTATCTACCATCTCTTGTTACAGGAGTTCTTATTGATAAAATTGGCAGAGCAGCGATGAGTATAGCTGGTGGAGTTATATTACTAGCTGCCGGTGTACTAGCTGCGATGGCACCAAACGACTCTTTAATACTATTAGTTGTAGCACTTTCTCTACTTGGATTAGGATGGAACCTTGGATTAATAAGTGGTACTGCTCAAATCGTTGATTCAACAGAGCCTTCTACACGTGCAAAAACACAAGGGAAGATAGATGCTTTTATTGCGTTGGCAGGAGCTTCTGGTGGAGCGATGTCAGGTATGATAGTAGCTAATTCAAGTTATGCGGCATTATCATTAGCTGGAGGGGCTGTAGCCTTATTACTTATTCCTGTTGTGATATGGTCTCGGAAAGGTGAATAAATTTCATGAAATTAAAAAGAGGTTCTAGTTATTTCTAGAACCTCTTTTAATACATTTAACTTAAATCCCACTCTACAATAAGCCCTAAATGCGTAAGCCCACCGCCAAATCCGTACAGTAAAAGTGTATCTCCATTATTTAATTTCCCTTCTTTTCTAGCTAAATCTAAAGCGAGTGGAATGGAGACGGAAGATGTATTTCCCAAATATTCCACACTCGTTAATGTTTTTTGAATAGATATTTTTGATTTTTCGCAAATGGATTCAATCATTCGCAGGTTAGCGCTATGTGGTATGAACCAATCTATATCATCTATTTGCAAATTTGCAGTATGTAATAGTTCTTTTATGCCGTGTGGTACAGTTCGTACGGCCCATTTATATACTTCTCTTCCATTTTGAACGATTTTTTCATTTGTTTGTAGTGGCGTGCTATTCATAGTAGTAGATAAATTTGTTCTGTACAGATGAATACCGCCTTCACCGTTTGTTCCCATGTGAGCAGCGATAAAACTTGGTTTGTTTTCGTCTTTTTCTAATAAAATAGCTCCAGCACCATCACCGAACAAAATACAGGTCGTTCTATCTGTGTAGTCTGTTACTTTAGATAATGTTTCAGTCGCTACGACTAGTACTTTTTGGTGGGTACCAGCAGTAATTAAGCTGTTACCGACATGTAGCCCATAAGTGAAGCCAGCACAGGTAGCGTTTAAATCAAAAGCAAGTGTATGGGGGATATTGAAGTGTTGTTGTATTTGACAAGCAACGCTAGGAAAGACATAGTCAGCAGTTGTTGTAGCGACGATAATGCAGTCAATATTTTCTAAGCTTTTCTTATACGTTGTACATAAGTTTTCGATTGCTTTAATGGCTAAGTGAGAGGAGTATTCTTCTTCACCAGCGATTCTTCTTTCCTTCATTCCTGTTCTTTGCACAATCCATTCATTATTCGTATGGACTATCTTTTCTAAATCGTTATTAGACAATACTTGATTTGGAACATAAGTGCCAATTGCGGTAATGCGAGATTTAGAATTCATAGGAACATCTCCTAACTATTTTTTATAACCTGATACTAATATGAGGTTATAAAAATGTCAATAAAGACTTTTATTGTATGGAAACGATAATGTTTAATTTACTATGGAGGAATTTGGCGAGTGACGTAAAAATAATATACGGGAAGCTTCTAAAATTGATAATGAAGGGAGTTGAGCCCCTTGAAAAGAATTTTGCACATGTTGCCTATTGTCGTTATTTGTAGCTTTATTCTTATTATTTTTCCAGAGAAATCTTATGCTTGTGACTGTATTAAAAAATCTCCAGAGGATGCATTTCAAAAAAACGATGTGGTGTTTGAGGGGAAAGTAGTTGAGGTTCAAAGGAAAGAGGGAGTTGGAACTGAAGTATTATTTGAAGTGAAGAAAATTTGGAAAGGGACAAGTTCTTCGCAAATTATTATATATACAAATGGTGGTGATTGTGTATTTCACTTTTTAGAGGGAGGAGAGTACTTAGTGTTTTCTTCTCAAAGGGGGGAAGAGAAACAATTATACACATATAGTTGCAGTGGAACGAAGAGATTAGATGAGGCAGGGATGGAGAAAAATGCTTTAAGTCATATTGCAAAAGAGTCTGTTCCATCGAAGAAGGTGAATTTAAAAGGGGATATGGCTAACGGTTTAAGCTGGTGGAAAGTTGCTATCATTTCTATAGGTGTGTTATTGATAATCGCTTTTGTTATTTTTATTGTGAGAAGAGCTCGCAAAAAATGACGATTAAAGTAAAAATACAAAGATTTTCTTTCTGTTTCTATAGGTGGTTTAATCTTGTGAAAGCGAAATACTTATGCTACACTTTATGTAACTTAAAATGAACGGAGGGGCTTCCTTTGATCTTAATCAGATTACGTCTCAATACTTTGTGCCGATAATTGAATAGCGCTCAAAGGCTCTGTCTGTGTACAGAGTGAACGGGATTGGTCTGCCTATTTTAAAGGAACCCTTTTATTAAGCTTATATGTGAAAAAGAGGGAGGGACGAATACGCCCTCTTTTTGTTTTGCCTTTATAAATAGAATGGGGTGATATAGGTGAACACTTGTTGGACGCTTATACCATCTTGGGACTTTTTGACTATGTAATAGGACGAGAGCATTGCTTTCTTCTATTTCTTTGGTGAACCCTTATCCGTTTACGAAAACACAGGCAGTGACCTGTGTTTTTTATTTTGCGTAATCGAAATGGAGGAATAAATATATGGAAGAATTATTACAAAGAGCAGTTTTAGTTGGTGTAAATTTAGGTAATGAAAGTGATTTTGCATATTCGATGGAAGAGTTAGAAAATCTTGCAGAAGCTTGCGATGTAGAGGTAATTGGGCAAGTGACGCAAAATTTACAACGAGTAAATCCATCTCATTATATTGGAAAAGGAAAGATTGAAGAAGTAGCGGCCTACGTAAAAGAAATAGACGCGAATATGGTCATCTTTAATGATGAATTATCTCCATCACAAATTCGAAATCTAGAGGGAGATTTAGAATGTAAGGTTATTGATCGTACCATCTTAATTTTAGATATTTTTGCGCAACGTGCGAAAACGAAAGAAGCGCAGTTGCAAGTAGAAGTAGCGCATCTTCAGTATATGATGCCTCGTTTAATCGGTCTTCGTGAATCTTTAGGAAGACAGAGTGGTGGTGTTGGCACGAAAAATAAAGGTGTCGGTGAGAAGAAATTAGAGTTAGATCGTCGTAAAATCGAAGAGCAAATTTCAGTTTTAAATAAAGATTTAGAAGCACTTGTTGCCCAGCGTCAAACACAGCGAAAGCAACGTAAGAAAAATGAAATACCAGTTGTAGCATTAGTAGGCTATACGAACGCAGGAAAGTCAACGACGATGAATGCAATGCTTGAAATATATAATGGCACGGAAGAAAAACAAGTATTTGAAAAAGATATGTTATTTGCGACGTTAGAAACATCTGTACGAAATATTGATTTGCCAGATAATAAATCTTTTTTATTAACGGATACAGTTGGATTTGTTAGTAAATTACCGCATCATCTTGTAAAAGCTTTCCGCTCAACGTTAGAAGAAGTAGCCGAAGCAGATTTACTTATTCACGTTGTAGATTACGCAAATCCAAATTATGAACAATTAATTGATATTACAAATGAAACGTTAAAGAAAATTGGCGTGGAAAATATCCCGACAATTTATGCATATAACAAATCAGATATGGTAGATGTTGAAATTCCAAAAGTACAAGAAGATCGCGTTTATTTATCAGCGAAGAAACATGTTGGAATTGAAGAGCTTGTAGAAATGATCCGCTCACACATTTATAAAGAGTATACAAAGTGTGAAATGTTAATTCCGTATGATCAAGGACAGGTAGTTTCTTATTTCAATAATCATGCGCACGTGTTATCTACGAGTTATGAAAACGAAGGTACGAAAATTGCACTAGAATGTAAGACGAGTGATTATGAGAAGTATAAGCGCTTTGCTATTTAATAGAAAAAGGCGATCCTAATATGTTTTAGGATCGCCTTTTTCTTATTCTTCAATATAAGCCCATTTATAAGAGTAGATTCCAGCAAATGGACGAATAACAACACCTTGTACGGTTGGTCGTTCTAAATATACAAGTCCTGATTGGAAAATTGGAGCAATGGCTGCATCGTCTTCAATTAAAATTTTCTCAGCATCTTGGAACGCTTTCCAGCGTGCTGATAAATCAGTTACTAAAGTAGAGCTCGTTTTTTCAATTAATTCGTCGTACCGTTTGTTTGAATAGCTCATTTTATTAAAAGGTCCATCTGTGACGAACATATTTAAAAATGTTGTAGGATCAGGATAATCTGGTCCCCATGTAGAAAGTGAAATTTCAAAGTCACCATTTCCTTCGCGATCTAAAAATGCTTTTACTGGAAGTGGTTGTAACGTAATTTTTAATCCCGGTAAATTTTTCTCGAGTTCACCCTTTAAAAACTCGCTAATTTTTTTATCGTTAGACTCATCCGTTGTTATGATTGAAAGAGAAGCATTTTGTAAATTTGTTTCTTTTTTCGCAGTTTCCCATAGTTTTTTTGCTTCGTTTACATTTGTTTCTACTTTTACATTACTTGTACTGCGAAAATCTTTATTGTCAGGGCCTTTTACGAATCCTTTTGGAACGAAGGCATTCGCAGGTATTGAACCATTATTTAAAATCGTTGTTGCGATTCCTTGTTTATCAAAGGCAAGAGAGATAGCTTTTCGGGCATTTTTATTTGCTAATAAAGGATTCTTCTGACTAAAACGGAAAAATGTCATGGAAGGGCGTTCCATTTTCTTTAAGCTAGGATCCTTTTGGTATTTGTCGACAAACTCTGAATTAATCGTGATACGGTCTACTTGTTTACTTTCGAATAAATTAACAGCTGTTGAAGTATCTTTCACTATATTTACATTAATTTCATTCAATTTCACATTTTTATTATCCCAGTAATTTGGATTCTTCGTCATTTTGTAACTCGTATCATGTTTCCATTCACTTAATTGGAACGGCCCGTTATAAACTACATTTGCAGCTTCAAGTCCGTAATTTTTCCCTTGAGCTTCTACTACTTTTTTGTTTTGAGGATAAAATGTTGCAAATCCCATTAAACCTAAAAAGTATGGAACAGGGTGCTCTAACTGTACTTCTAACGTGTTATCGTCAATTGCTTTTACACCGAATGAATCGATTGGCAATTCTTTTTTATTTATTTTTTCAGCGTTTTTAATATCGAACATGATGTGTGCATATTCAGAAGCAGTTTCCGGATTTACGGCGCGCTTCCATGCGTATTCAAAATCATGAGCGGTGACTGGATCACCATTTGACCATTTTGAATCGTGTAATTTAAATGTGTATGTTTTTCCGTCTTCACTTAGTTTGTATGATTCAGCAGCTGCAGGAACAGGTTTGTTATCAGGTCCAGGCATATATAATCCTTCCATTACGTTGTTTAAAGCAGCGTAAGAAAACCCATCGGTTGCGATAGATGAATCGAGTGTAGAAATTTCCCCAGATTCTACAATGTTTAATACTTGTTGTGACGATTCTTTTTTCTTTTTTCCAGTAGTTGTTGCCTCATGTTTTTGACCACATGCTGTCAAAAACATAGATAATGTGATTGAGAGTGCAACGATTCCTTTTGTTTTTTTCTTCATAGTTGACATCCTTCCCTTCATCTCTGCCTTAGTATAAAAGAAAATATAGAAAATTTCTATAAATAAATCCGATAAAACATATAGAAAAAATATATTTTATAAGAAGTTGTATTTCTGGAAAAAGAAATGAAACCAGTATAGAATAGAAATGTTTCAAAACTCAGAATTTACTCTGATTAAAGTCTTGATTTATTACAGCCCTTCCCGAACGAGAAAACCCATCGCCTTTAGGCATGGGATGAAAGTGAGGTTGGATACAGAGTACCACTAAAAATCGCAAGGTTCGTGGTACTTTAAGTATCCAAAGTATAGGTAGTTTCTTCCGGTCTTTTTGTTGTAATTTTTCGAAAATAAATGATATATTGTAACGAGAATCAATGATGATAGAAGAACGTTTCAAAGTGTTTGAGAGAAAAATCTCCTCGTCTCATGCAGTTGCAAAGTTTATGGACACGTTCTTATTTTGTTTCTATTGCTAGAAATGTATCAAATGAACGATGCTGAAAATCAAAAAAACAAGGGGATGAAACGTATGTCACAGACCCTAACAGTGAAAGTGAAATTGATTCCAACAATAGAACAAATCCGTTTATTGGAACAAAGTAGTCACGAATATATCAAAGTTATAAATACACTTGTATCGGAAATGGTTAAAGCAAAGAAAACTACGAAAAAAAGCACAAAAGATATTGAAGCAAATATCCCAAGTGCGGTGAAGAATCAAGCGATTAAAGACGCGAAAAGTTTGTTTGCTACAAAAGTAAAGAAAAGCCATTATAAAATCATTCCGATTCTAAAAAGACTTGTTTGTGTATGGAACAATCAAAATTATTCATTTGACTGTACTTATATTTCCATTCCATTTATGGTAAATGGAAAGTCAACTCGTTTAAAGGTTCGAGCTTTATTAACAGATAAAAATAATCGCAATTTAGATTTGTTAAAACATAAGTTAGGTACACTTCGTATCATAAAGAAATCGAATAAGTGGATGGCCCAAATAGCTGTCACGCTTCCTACAAATGAAAGGGCGGGAACGAAAATTTTAGGAGTAGACTTAGGTCTCAAGGTCCCCGCTGTAGCAATCACAGATGATGATAAGGTTCGTTTCTTTGGAAATGGTAGACAAAACAAATGTAAGAAGCGTAAGTTTCGTTGTATTCGTAAGAAATTAGGAAAAGCCAAAAAAGTGAATGCGATTCGGCGATTGGATGATAAAGAACAAAGATGGATGCAAGATAAAGACCACAAAATAAGTCGTGAAATTATTGATTTTGCGATTGCAAATCATATTTCTGTCATTCGATTAGAACAATTAACGAATATAAGACAGACGGCAAGAACAAGCCGTAAAAACGAAAAAAACCTACACACTTGGTCATTCTATCGTTTGTCAAAATTTATTGAATATAAAGCGATATTAGCTAATATTCAGGTTGAATATGTGAATCCAGCTTATACAAGTCAAAGCTGTCCGAAATGTGCTGAAAAGAACAGGGCACAAGACAGAAAGTACAAGTGTCCATGTGGGTTTGAGACACACCGTGATATCGTTGGGGCGATGAATATTCGCTACGCAACTGTGATTGATGGTAACAGTCAATCAGCCTAAGCACCTATATGGTCTGGTTTAGGAGGGGCAATGGGATGCCCTCATCTTGAAGGCTGTTCAAAACAGAAATGGACTGCGAACGCTTAGTCATTCAAGAATCCCGCCCGTAATTCCGTAAGGATTCGGGCTTGCGACTTTAGTCGTGGGAGTCTCAAACTTACTGTAATAAATATATATTTTGTAGAGGGAGGAGAGATTCATATATGCAGGCAGTTTCACAAAAAAATGCAGTAGAAACATCGACAATATACCGTATACTATTTGCAATTAGTTTCGGACATTTTTTAAATGATTCGATGCAAGCGGTTGTGCCGGCGTTGTTTCCTATTTTGGAAAAAACGATGAATTTATCCTATATGCAAGTAGGATGGATTGCGTTTGCATTAAATATGACGTCATCGATTATGCAGCCGGTTTTTGGTATGTATTCGGATAAGAAGCCGTCACCATTCTTATTACCGCTCGGTATGTTTTCGAGTATGCTTGGGATGATTGGACTCGCATTTGCACCGAATTTTATTATTGTTATTATTTCTGTTTTATTTATTGGATTAGGTTCTGCAGTCTTTCATCCAGAAGGTGCCCGAGTTGCTTATATGGCAGCAGGTGCAAAACGAGGTTTAGCACAAGCGATTTATCAAGTGGGAGGAAATACAGGGAACTCTCTGGCACCAATTTTTACAGCGCTCATTTTCGTTCCGCTCGGTCAAATTGGTTCTCTTGGTTTTACTGCTTTCGCAGCGGTAGGGATTGTATTGTTAATCTTCGTTTCAAATTGGTATAAAAATGAATTAATGAATGGCGTTGTAAGAAGAAAGAAACGAGCTGCGCTTGAGGCTGAAAATGCGATTGTAAGTACGCACATTAAATTTGTTATTTTGCTTCTTGTTTTTCTAACATTCGTACGTTCTTGGTACGGTGCTGGTATCGGGAATTTCTATCAATTTTATTTAATAGAGCATTACGGTTTATCTATAAAAAATGCACAGTATTTCGTCTTTGCTTTTATGATTGCAGGGGTGTTAGGGACTTTCTTCGGTGGTCCGTTAGCAGATCGATTCGGTAAGAAAAAGATAATTGTATTTTCAATGCTCGGTTCAGCGCCGCTTGCACTTTTATTACCTCACGTTTCGCTCGTGTGGGTTGTACCGTTATTTTTATGTATCGGTTTTATTAGTTCAAGTAGTTTTAGTGTAATTGTTGTCTATGCGCAAGAGCTTGTTCCTGGAAAAGTAGGGATGGTATCAGGATTAATTGTAGGCCTTGCGTTTGGTCTTGGAGCATTAGGTGCTGTAGTTCTTGGGAAATTGGCTGATATGTATAGTCTTCAGTTTATTATGCTATTATGTAGCTGTTTACCATTAATTGGACTGACTTCATGGTTACTGCCAAATGATAAGAAAACGATAGAATAGGGGATGCGCTATGAAATTATGTGAAAACATTACAGAATTAATAGGAGATACACCTGTCGTCCGATTATCTAAATTTATTCCAGAAGACGCAGCGGATGTGTATGTAAAACTGGAAATGTTTAATCCGTCGCGGAGTGTGAAAGACCGTGCTGCTTATAATTTACTTCATGCTGCTGAGGAAAATGGACTTATAAAACCTGGTGATACAATTATTGAACCGACAAGTGGAAATACAGGAATTGGTTTAGCGATGAATGCAGCTGCTAAAGGATATAAAGCTATTTTAATTATGCCAGATAATATGTCAAAAGAGCGTATTAATTTATTGAAAGCATACGGAGCAGAAGTAGTTTTAACACCAGCTGAACAAAGAATGCCAGGAGCAATTGCGAAGGCGGTAGAGTTACAAAAACAAATACCGAATAGTTTCATTCCACAGCAATTTGAAAACCCAGCAAATCCGAATATTCATCGCTATACGACTGCACTTGAAATTTATGAACAAATGGATGGAGAGCTTGATGCATTTGTAGCAACGGCAGGAACGGGTGGAACAATTACGGGGACAGGTGAAACGTTAAAAGGGAAACTACCCAACTTATATATTGCAGTAGTAGAACCGAAAGGATCACCAGTTTTATCTGGTGGTGTTCCAGGCCCTCATAAACTAGTAGGAACAAGTCCTGGTTTTATTCCAAAAAACTTAAACACAGAAGTGTATAACGAAATTATTCAAATTGCAGATGAAGAGGCATTAACTACTATGAGAAACTTAGCAAGACAAGAAGGCTTATTAGTAGGACCATCTTCAGGAGCTTCTGTTTACGCTGCGATAATGATAGCGAAACGTTTAGGCACTGGCAAAAAAGTTTTATGTATTGCACCAGATACAGGTGAACGTTATTTGAGTATGGGATTATTTGAATAAAAACGATAGAAACACCTTAATGGTGCAATAGCCACTATTAAGGTGTTTGTTTTAGGTTATTAAGAGAGGTGAAGGACGATGAAACTATTGAAACCAAAATATAAATATAGCGAACAAATTATGGAGTATAGGCAGGCATTTTCTAATTCAGGAGAACAACCACACGGTAGTTGTTCTTTACAAAATTTTGATTCATTTGATGAATGGTTTGAAAAAGTGAGTATACAAGAAGTAGGAGAAAACTTACCATCTAATCGAGTGCCGTCTAGTCAGTTTTTAAGTGTTGAGAATGGAAAAATAATAGGTTTTGTGAATATTCGACACAGGTTAAATCCAGAGTTATTGTTGGAAAGTGGTCATATTGGGTATAGTATTCATCCCGATGAACGTCGAAAGGGATATGCTACTAAACAACTTCAACTTTCATTAGCTGAAGCGAAAAAATTAGGTTTGAAGAAAGTGTTAATAACTTGTGATAAAGCGAATGTTGGTTCGGCTAAAACAATTCAAAAGGTTGGCGGTGTGTTAGAGGATGAAGTTGTTTCTTCTAATTCTGATGAAATTGTGCAGCGTTACTGGATAGAAATATGATTGAGTTAATTTTGAAAAGGTGAAAGTGGTAAAGGGAATATAAGATGTAATATCGAAATAGATAAATGTAAATAAAGGAGAATGATCTAGCTTTAGGGGGAAATGAAATGGGATTAAAAGAGAAAGCGATAGAAATGTCGGAGATTTATAGGGAAAATCCGAAAGTTGAAGCTATTATTTTAGCAGGCTCTGTAGCGAGAAAATTAGAAGATGAACATTCAGATATTGAATTGCATATATTATGGTCATCACCACCAGAGGATGAGGATCGTCAAGGGCCTATTAACAATATTGGTGGAACGATTTTATCATATCATCCTTACGAGGAAGAAGAATGGTCGGAAACATATTTGACGAAAGAAGGAATTAAACTAGAGATTAGTAATTTTTTAACAGTGACAGTAGAAAAGGTTATTTCAGAAGTTGTAGAGCAGTATGATATAAATTATGAGAAACAATGTATTGTATCATCGGTTCATGATGGTGTGAGTTTGTATGGAGAAGTGAAAGTGAATGAATTAAAAGGTAGAGTATCGGCATATCCAGACGAACTAGCGAAACGAATGATTTCAGAAAATCTATGGTTAAGTAATCGTTGGCATAATCGCAAGGCACTTTTGAAGCGGAAAGATTGGCTTATGCTTTATGATATTATTTGTGAAGTACAAAGAAATATATTTGGGGTCTTATTTGGTCTGAATAGAATGTATGTGCATCATCCTGCATTTAAATGGATGCCATATAATGTGGAACGAATGACTATTAAACCTGAAAATTTATATGAACGTATGGCGGACACGTTAATAGGGAATCCGGAATATAGTGTGCAAGAATTAGAGTTGCTAATAGGAGAAGTGGTGCAATTAGTTCATACATACGCTCCAGAAGTAACTATTGATGAGCAAGAAAAATCTATTTTTTATTTTGTGAAATAGAAAATGAAAACAAACATTTCTAACCTTGGTTCTTTTTGTATAAAGAGGTTAAGGGAGATGTTTGTTTTCTATTTTTCTATGAAGTTAAATTGTTTATTTAATTTCTTTTTTGTCTCTTCGCTCATTTCAATAATGCGAGACCAATATGCCTTTGTAATCGGATTATATTCTACTCTAACGGTGACACTCTTTTGAGAATTTATATTTAAATATCCAATAATCACTTTTGTCACCATCTTTGCAAGGTTGAACTTCTAATTAAAGAAGCGCATTACATACATAAATAAATACTGTTAAATCGTTTTGTTTTATAAAGAATTTGAAAATGATACAATTGAATTACAGGGAAAATTTGTTATTATCTATTTATTATAATTGAAATAAGAAAACAGTAATAAGGGGGAAGTTATGGGTTTTTTTAATAGGTTTTTCAAAAAAGTTGAACAAGTAAACAATCAAGAAGCAACTCTACATGAATTAAATGAAGAATTGTATGTTGAATCTCCGATAGAAGAAGCAAATGGATATTGGGTATCGATGGCACAAAACATAATTATTAATGCTGTAAAGGCGGCTGACAATAATGTGGAACGTGCATTCGTTTTACTGAACTTGAAAAAAGGTGAGGCTTCATTTGATATTTTCTATCAAATAAACGGGCAATTGTATTTTTGGGATCAGCTAGAAAATGAGACTATAAAAAATAGAATTCAGAACGAGTTGTTACCTCAAGCCTCAGAAGTTTCAAATGCAGTAAATCAGCAATTTAATGAAGCTGAACATCCTACAATTTCCTTTGCAGAATTACAATTTGAATGGGAAACAAAAGCCTGGTTTTCACATATTATCTGGGAAGATGATTCTGCCGCTCAATTGCCAAAAACTCAAATATTAAATGAGTGGTTTAACTTAATCCAAAAGGAAACTAAGAATAAACCGCTGGATAGTGACACAAAATTCTCTTGGTATCCATCAAACTCTTAAACATCTAATAGTAATTGAAAGAAGGTGGAGTTTCAAGAGTAGCATCTTGAGACTCCATTTTTATGTTGATAAGAAAAAATCTTCATGTGCTTAAAGTACTAGAAAATCTCCAAAATAAGAACGAAGCTTAATTTGCATAATCTATTTATTGTCAAAAGATATAAAAATGTTTTTGGTACTTAATAATATTCGCTCGATGGACATGTGGTAATGATAGGGAAAATGAATTTTGATGTAGAAATGTTAACTTGGGAAAGATGAATAACATCATAATGGAGATTAGATAGGAATCGTGATGCCGGTTAAGGTTCGATTGGTGAGGGCTAATAATCAGGGGGAAGAACCCCACTGATTATAGTATTATTTTATTTCACTAACTTTCCTAGTACAGGTAAACGTTGAATACGATCACCGAGAATATGAGAAGCAAGTCCGCTCGTTAATACGAATAAAAGATAAACAAGTCCTCCTGCTGCTGCACATATAAACACAATAATCAGTGATTCTATATAAGATTGGCCAGGAATAATCCAACTTATAAATGCTCTTAATGCAATTACAACAGCAGACATTGCTGCGGAGTATATCGTAATAAGAAATACTGTTTTTGTTGTTTCACCAATTTTGAATTTCGCAAACTTAATGATGCAGTACAACATAATAATATTTGAAACGAGATATCCAAGAATTGTGCCGAGTACAGCACCGTGTCCGCCAAATAAATGTAAGAGCGGTGTATTCAATAAAACCTTAACGAGGATACCGACTGAGAATGCAATCATTGTTTTTCTTTGATAATCAATTCCTTGTAATATAGCTGCGGAAACTGTGAAAATCGCACTTAATATAGCAGAAGGTGCAAATGAAATTAAATATTGCGATCCCCCAAGTGCAATTTCAGGATTTACATAAACCATGCGGAATGCATCGTAAGCGATACTAGCTAAACCGAATGCGGCTGGGATAGTGAAGAATAACAATACTTGGAATATCTTTGAAATTTGTTCTTGTAATTCATCTAGCTTCCCGCTTGTATAAGATTTCGTAATAGCTGGAATTATCGTTAATGAGAATCCAGTTGCAAGTGAAGCTGGAATCATAATTAACTTTTGGGCATAGTTCGTTATATAAGCGAAGACTGCATTCGCGGTTTCTAAAGGCTCTCCCATCGCTCTAAGGACATCAGCGACTGTATATTGATCTACTAGCGTATAAAGTGGAATCGCAATACCGACAAATACAATTGGAATTGCATATCGAAGTAATTCCATATAAATATTTTTTAACGGAATATCGGATGCTCTTGACTTTAGCTCGCCTTCAGGAGGTTTTAATCCATTATATTTTTTCCAGTACAGCATTAAAATTGAGACGCTGGCAAGTGCCCCGATAACAGCGCCAAATGTAGCAACTGCAACAGAAGAGGCTACTGAACCTCCTAATAGTTTTGAGACAATAAAACTACCAACTAAAATGAAAACGACACGTGCGATTTGTTCTACGACTTGAGAAACAGCACTTGGTTTCATATGTTGAAAGCCTTGGAAATAACCACGTGTAACACTCATAGCGGGTACGATAATAAGCGCGAAACTTAATGCTCGCATCGTAAGCGTTACGTCGGCGATAAATTGTGGATCTGGCGTTTTTGAACGAATAATAAATTGTGATATGTATGGTGCTCCAATAAATAAAATTAAAAATCCTAAAAAGCCCATAAACAGCATCAATTTTACGCTAGAGTTGTATAATTTTTTACTTGTACTATAATCACCAAGCGCATTATGTTTTGCAACAAATTTGGAGACGGCAATAGGAATACCAGCTGTTGAAAAACTTAATAAAATACCGTACCAAGAGTATGCATATCCGTATAAAGCGACCCCTTGCGTTCCAACTAATAATTGAAAAGGGAAGAAGTATATAAAACCTAAAATTCGTGAAATCATTGTTGCACCACTTAATAAAGCAGTGCCTTTTAAAACTTTTGAAGTAGACAAAATCCTTTCCTCCTACTCGTGCTGTCTTGCATTCATCGTATACTACTATAAACCCGCTAGAGAAGTTAATACAGTATAAACCATAAATGTTCTAATACTATTCATACAAAAGTCATATTTTGAATTTTTAAACAGAATGTAATACATAAAAATTCAAAATATGAGTTGACACTATTTTTAATGTATGATAAAAATGATAGTAATCAATTCGGAAAATAATATTTGGGCAATGAAAGGGTATAGTAGTGAAAATCTCCCTATTTCAGAGAGCTGATGGTTGGTGTGAATCAGTATATAGATTATTCATGAAGTTCGTCCTGGAGCATCTTTCATAAATCTTACATTGTGAGGAAATGAAAGACGGTAGTGCATACCGTTATCAAATAAAGTGGTGAAGATTTTTTTCACAACTAGGGTGGTACCGCGATATATATCGTCCCTACGTATTTACGTAGGGACGTTTTTTATTTAGGTCTTACTTAGTTGTGTCTTCATAACTAGGGTGGTACCGCGATATTTTATCGTCCCTACGTATTTACGTAGGGGCGTTTTTATTTAGGTCTTACTTTTTGTGTATCTTCATAACTAGGGTGGTACCGCGATATTTTTGTCGTCCCTACGTGTTTACGTAGGGGCGTTTTTTTATTAGGGAGGAAGGGAGTGTATTAGAAAATAGTATTGATAGAACAATATAAATACCGAATTGTAAAACAGAAAAAAGATAAAGAGAGGAGATAAACAAATGAATTCACAGCAATGGACATCGAAATTAGGCTTCATATTAGCTGCAGCAGGTTCAGCAATTGGTCTTGGGGCGATTTGGAAATTCCCATATATGGCCGGCATCGGAGGAGGCGGCGCGTTCTTCCTTATTTTCATCGGTTTCACATTATTAATTGGTTTACCGCTATTATTAGCCGAATTCGTTATTGGAAGAAGTACACAAAAAGAGGCCGTTGATGCATACAGAGAAATTGCACCTAAAACGCTATGGCCGTGGTTAGGTAAGTTGGGGATTGTAACATGTTTCATATTACTTTCTTTCTACAGTGTTGTAGGAGGTTGGATTCTATTATATTTATGGAATGCGATTACAGGTAGACTATGGGAAGGAAATGGGGCATACGAAGCTACGTTTGGTGAAATCATTTCCAATCCGTATTTAGCGGTTGGATCACAGCTATTATTCATCCTTATTACTATTTTTATCGTAAGTAAAGGTGTACAAAATGGTGTTGAAAAAGTAAATAAATATTTCATGCCAGCACTATTCGTTTTATTCTTTATATTAATTGTTCGTGCACTTACATTAGACGGTGCTGGAGAAGGAGTTCGCTTCTTCTTACAACCTGATTTCTCAAACGTAACGTCAGAAATTATTTTATATGCAATGGGGCAATCGTTCTTCTCGCTATCTGTCGGTGTAGCCGTTATGGTAACGTATAGCTCATACTTACCGAAAGAAGAAAGTTTACCGCGTTCAGCATTTTCTATTGTAGCTTTAACGCTCGTTATTACATTACTTGCAGGACTTGCAATTTTCCCAGTTGTGTTCGCATTTGGAATGGAACCATCTCAAGGACCGGGACTATTATTTATCGTATTGCCAGCTATTTTCAGTAAAATGGCGTTCGGAAAATTATTCTTCATCGTTTTCTTATTACTATTCTTCTTTGCTACTATTACATCAGCAATTTCGATGTTAGAAATTAGTGTTGCGTCATTAACATCAAAAGGTAAAGGGAAACGCGAAAAAATGGCCTTAATAGTTGGGTTATTAATCTTCGTTGTTGGTGTACCATCAGCATTATCATTCGGGATTTTAAGTGATCTCAAGATTTTTGGAAAGACTGTCTTTGATTTAGCAGATTATGCGGTTAGTAACGTATTAATGCCACTAGGCGTATTACTGGTTTCCATCTTCGTTCCTTTAAAAATGAAGAAAGATGTATTAATGAAAGAGCTTGGCGTAAGTAAAAATAAAGGCTATAAACTATTCGTATTATGGTTATTCTTACTTCGCTATATTGCACCAATTGCGATTATTATCGTATTCCTAAATGTATTAGGAATTATTTAATCTAAAGCGCTAGTCTATCGTTTTAACGAAAGGCTAGCGCTTTTTCTTTAAGAAAGCATGGAAGGTGCAAGGTGAGAGGATTTGTCATATAATAAAATGCAAAAGGTATATTAGGAGGTGTTTATATGGCGATTATAATTCAATTGCCAGACACTGCAACGTCTCATGCAAAGCCAAGTATGGAAATGGCGATACTTTGCGTGAGGTAGACAAGTAATATACAATCGCCCAAATGAGCTCGTATCATTTTTTATATTTGGCTTTGCACCTTATTGAAATGAACCATAAAAAATAAGGGGCGAGCAGAAATGAAATACGTAAAAGCTGCGACTGTTTTACCAGAAAGTTTAATTATTGAAATTCAAAAGTATGTACAAGGTGAAACAATTTACATTCCAAAACAAGAAACGGAACATTATAAATGGGGTACACAATCTGGAGGAAGAAAGCAATTAGATGAACGAAATAAAGCAATTAAGGATGCGTTTAAAAGTGGAATTGCTATTCATCAACTTGCTGAAAAGTATTTTCTGTCCGGGGAAACGATTAAGAAAATCGTGTATTCTAAATAAGGAAGCCGCCTCTAATGGGAAACCTAGAGGCGGTTTTGTTATGTAAAGTTCTTTTGTAAATCGTCTTTTACATACCGTAAAACATGATTATTGTATACAATGATACTAGATCAACAATTTGTATGGAGTGATAAAGATGGAAGCTTTTATTAGAAGTGATCAATATAATTTTATAAAATCACAAGCTTATATTTTAGCAAATGGACATGCGACAGCAAATGATCGAGGGGTTATTGCGGCACTGAAATCTCTTGCTATTGAAAAAGTGCTAAATGTCTTTGAGAATTTGGCTACCGAACAAAAAGAGTTAATTGATATGGTATTAACAGTCGAAAATAGAGAAGATGCAGAATCATTTTTACTGAAAATAAATCCGTATGTAATTCCGTTTCAGGAAGTTACAGCACAAACGTTAAAAAAATTATTCCCTAAGGCAAAAAAATTAAAACTTCCTGATATGGAAGAAATCAATATGAAAGAAATATCATATTTGGGCTGGATTGATAAAGGCTCGAGCAGGAAATTTATTATAGCGAAAAACAATAAAAATAAGTTTGTTGGCCTACAAGGAACATTCCAAAGTATAAATAAAAAAAGTATTTGTTCATTATGTCATGGGCATGAAGAAGTAGGAATGTTCTTAGTTGAGATAAAGGGTGATGTACCGGGAACTTTCGTTAAAAAGGGAAATTATATTTGTAAAGATAGTGTGGCTTGTAATCATAATATGAAATCACTTGATAAGTTGAACGATTTTATTGAGAGATTGAAAAAGTAATTCTAGAAATAAGTATGCATTACAATGGAGCCTTCAGGAAATGAACTGGAGGTTTTTTCATGTTTATTGGAGAAAGGTATTTCTGTGGAAAAATAAAAGTGAGGTGAGGACAGATAATGTCAGCTAAGAAAAGAAGGGTGATAAATGAATTAAAGCTTTGGACATTAACAGTAATCGTTCTTATCATCGTTTTGTATTTCTTCCAAAGATAATAAAACTCCATGTTTTTTCAAAAAGATGAAAAAACATGGAGAGAGTGTGTTATTTTTTTGACCAATTTTCTTTAATAAATTCTTCACGCCCAGATTCTTTTTGCTCGGTAGCATATTTCTCTGGATTCTTTTTATAGAAATGTTGGTGGTATTCCTCTGCTTCATAAAAAGGTGCAGCTGAGCGAATTTCAGTCACGATAGGATCTTTAAATATACCGCTTTCTGCTAGAGTTTGCTTCGATTTTTCTGCAAGCTCTTTTTGTGTTTCATTATGATAAAAAATTGCTGTGCGGTAAGAGGGACCACGATCGAAAAATTGCCCACCATCATCAGTTGGATCAATTTGTGGCCAATATAAATCAAGTAATTTTTGATACGGGAAAATAGAAGGATCGAATGTAATTTGAACGACTTCTAAATGTCCTGATATCCCTGATTTTACTTGTTCGTATGTTGGATTTTCAATGTGACCACCTGCGTATCCAGAAGTGACTTTTTGGATGCCAGGAAGTTCATCAAATGGTTTTACCATACACCAAAAACAACCGCCTGCAAAGGTAGCGAGTTCGTATGTTTTTTCAGACATTGCTGTAATCCTCCTAAATATATATGTTTTATATAGTATTATATAGTTGGTTTTATTACGCAATAGAAAAGATTTGAAAATATATGTTTTTTATACGAAAGATTCTATGCCCACATCAATTTATTGACCGTTTCTCAGTAACAATCAGAGGGAAAAGAAAATCAGTAGTATAGGTACGCTTCTACTCCTCCCAGGTAATTGAAAGCTTTAATGTTAGTAGCCTACGCGTTTATTGTTGCATGCATAAAGAATATTGATAAAAGCGTCCTGTGAAAAACTTGATGAAATATTTTATCAAGTTTTTTATTCACGTAATAATTAATACATATAATGTAGTAATTGTGTGAATTCTTCTACATTATATATATGGATATAGAAGAAGTAAATATTTTGTCATCAATTGTAGAAAAAATGTTAAAATTCTGCATGTAAATGCTTCCGAATATAGATTGGTAATTGAATTATAGTTTTCTATAATTTATATTGATAAAGATTATCAATATCTTTAGGGGAGAATAGGGAGGATTACAAACATGAAGAAGTTGTTATCAGTTTCTTTAGCTGCCATGATGGCATTAGGGACATTGGCAGGATGCGCGTCAAAAAAAGAGGAAGACGTAGCGGCTAAAACAAAGAAAAAAGAAGAGAGTAAAGTAGTAAACGTTTATACAGCACGTCACTATGAATCGGATGATAAATTATTCGAATCCTTTACAGCAGACACAGGTGTTAAAGTTAATGTTGTAAAAGGAAAAGCAGAAGAATTAATTGAACGTTTAAAACGAGAAGGGGAAAGCACTGAAGCTGATTTATTTATTACAGTGGATGGTGGTGTGTTGAATACAGCTAAGAAAAATGGCGTATTACAACCAGTAAGTTCTAAAGAAATTGATAAAAACGTTCCAAAAAATTTACGTGATAAAGATAATGAATGGATTGGTCTTGCAACACGAGCTCGTGTTCTTGTTTATGCAAAGGACCGTGTGAAGCCAGAACAATTGTCTACATATGAGGATATTGCAACAGCGAACTGGAAAGGGAAAGTGTTAGCAAGATCTTCTACAAGTTTATATAACCAATCATTATTAGCTTCATTTATTGCATTAAATGGTGAGCAAAAGGCAGAGGAATGGGCAAAGGGTATTGTTGAAAACTTTGCACAGGATCCACAGGGCGGCGATCGTGATCAAGCGAAAGCAGTTGTTGCTGGTAAAGCGGATGTCGCAATTATGAATACGTATTACGTTGGATTATTAGCGAATTCTCAAGATCCAGAAGAAGTAAAGGTCGCGGAAAAGTTAGGTGTATTCTTCCCTAACCAAGATACAACAGGTACACACGTTAACATTAGTGGCGCTGGTTTAGTAAAACATAGTAAAAATAAAGAAAATGCAGTGAAATTAATCGAATACTTCACAAGTGAAAAAGCACAAACAGAATTATCAAAAGCAAACTTTGAATTCCCAGTTAATAAAAAAGCAGAAATGCCAGAGCTATTAAAATCATGGGGTACATTTAAAACGCAAAAAATAGACTTTGCTGTACTAGGTGAAAATAACGCGAAAGCAACACAAATCTTTAATAAAGTGGGTTGGAAATAAACATGAAAAAACAGCATTTCTTACGAATGCTGAAACAAAATATGAACAGTTGGGTAGCCATTAGCCTCGTTGGAGTAGCTATTGTTTTGCTACCCAATTTTTTCATTGTGATCAGTTTGTTTCAGAAGGTTAACGAGAATTGGCAGCACATTAAAGATTATATGTTACGTGATTACATATGGAATACTTTGCAATTAGCTTTTTTCACCGGGATATGTACGATTATTGTCGGTGTGACACTAGCTTGGCTAGTCGCGGCATATGATTTTCCACTAAAAAAGCTATTTCGATGGATGTTTGTGTTACCTTTAGCGATTCCGCCTTATATTGCAGCCTATACATATAGTGGAATGCTAAGTTATACAGGAGTTGTGCAACGTTTCTTTCGTAATACGTTAGAATGGAAGGTAGATACATCGTATTTCAATATTATGTCGATTCAAGGTGCCGTATTTATTTTTACGATAACTTTGTTTCCTTATGTATATATCATTACAAAGTCGTATTTAGAAAATCAAAGTGCTTCGTTAATAGAAAATGCACGTTTACTAGGGAAAAACCAATGGCAAGTATTCTATCAGGTTGTATTACCTATTTCACAAGTCGCAATCGTTGGAGGAGTAAGTTTAGTAATATTAGAGGTGCTAAATGATTACGGAGTAGCAAGTTATTTTGGGATTCAAACTTTTTCAACAGCAATTTTTCAGACTTGGTTTGGAATGTATGATGTGGATTCGGCGGTTAGGCTTGCAGCGATTTTAATGGTTGGAGTTATTACTTTCTTATTCATTGAAAAACTATTACGAAACCGTAAAAAGTTTAGTGCTACAACGAGTAAGACAAAGGCGTTAACACCAATTCGATTAAAAGGATGGAAAGGCTTATTAGCGTTGTCGTATTGTGTATTGATTTTCTCCTTTTCATTTGCTATTCCGTTCATACAAATGATTTCATGGGCGTTATTAACGTATGAAAGTGTGTTACAGACACAATTTATTGAATTAATAAAGAATACATTGTTTGTAGCATTGCTAGCAACAACAATTATTATTGTTCTTTCTATTATGATTGCAAATGTGTGTCGTGTTCAAAAAAATTCATTTTCCAACGTATTAACAAGGTTTGTTTCAATTGGTTACTCTATTCCTGGTGCCGTATTAGCTATTGGTGTACTTACATTATTTATTTCAGTAGATAAAGGGTTATCTACACTATATGAATGGGTAGGTACAGATCGAAAACTTGTCTTAAGTTTATCGATAGTTATGGTCATTTTTGCTTATGTAATACGATACTTAGCAATCGGATTTAATTCTATTGAAGCTGGTTTTGAAAAAATGGGGACGAAGTATTATGAAGCATCACGTATGCTAGGGTTTGGGATGACAAAAACCTTTATCAAAGTGGATTTACCACTTATGAAAGGTACTATTATTAGCGGTTTTATTCTTACTTTTGTAGATATTATGAAAGAACTTCCGTTAACGTTAATTTTACGCCCATTCAATTTTGATACGTTAGCAACGAAAACATATCAATTTGCAAGTGATGAGCGAATACAGGAAGCATCAATTCCAGCGTTAATTATTGTTTTGATTAGTATGGTATCAGTATATATCTTTTATCGTTTAGAGAAGAAGGAGGCGTAGTAATGTTTTTTGAAATGAATAATCTTAGCTTCCGTTATAAAAATGCAAAACAAGATGTTATTGATGGGCTGTCTATTTCAATTGAAAAAGGTGAAATTGTTGGGATTCTCGGGAAAAGTGGCAGTGGGAAAAGTACATTACTTCGCCTAATTGCAGGATTAGAGTATCCTTCATCAGGTAGCATTGAAATAAAGAATAAAACGATTGTAGATGATGAACATTTTCTTGTTCCAGAAAAACGAGAAGTGGGAATGGTCTTTCAAGACTATGCATTGTTTCCACATTTAACGGTGGAGAAAAATATTAAGTTTGGTTTACATCATTTCCCAAAGAGTGAGCAAAAGAATCGATTGCTACATATGCTAGAGCTTATTGATTTAAAAGGATTTGAAAAGCGTTATCCATATGAATTGAGCGGTGGACAGCAGCAGCGTGTGGCGTTAGCGCGTGCGCTAGCACCTAATCCATCCATCCTTTTAATGGATGAACCATTCAGTAATCTAGATGCAGATTTAAGAGGAAAGATTCGTCAAGAATTGAAGAATATATTAAAAAAAGAAGGAATGACATGTATTTTTGTTACACATGATCGAGAGGATGTAAATGCTATTTGTGACCGAGTAATAAATATGGAGTAAAGTATGATCGGAAAGATACTTCCGTTGAAAAGAAGATGTAGATGAATTGTATCGAAAAATTTATATCCCCCTGATTTCTCATACGTAATGGGAATCAGGGGGGATAAATAAAGAATAACGTGAAAACAAGCATTTGATATCAAAAGTAAATAAAATTTTGTTTAGGTGTGATTCAAAATGTTAGTTGGATGAAGGTTAAGTTTATTAAAAAATCCAAAAAATATATTGACAATGAAAAGAACAAAGTCCTATAATACGTTTAATAAATAAAAGTTAATTAAGAATCTTCTGACTTTATATTTTATATATGCAGAGAAGAGGAAAGTAGATGATTATGATCGTTTCAGAGAGCTGCTCCAAGGCTGTGAGAGTAGTAACAATCGAATCATTGAAGATCACCTCGGAGCATCGCTTGCGAAAGGGAAACTGAGTAGAGGGCGGCGGCATCGTCTCCGGTAAAAGGACGGGGGTCTGATTGGACCTACAGAGCTTATATTTCGTGAGAAGTGTAAGGAAGCTGAGTGGTAACGCGAAACTCTCGCCTCAGCAATCAAAGCTACTATTAAGTAGTAGTTGATTGCTGAGGCGAGAGTTTTTATTTAAAAAAATAGATTAAGTAAGAGAAGAAATGTATAAGAAGGGATTGGACAAAATGAGAAGTGACATGATTAAAAAAGGTTTTGATAAAGCTCCACATCGTAGTTTATTAAAAGCAACTGGTTTAAAAGATGAGGATTTTGATAAACCATTCGTAGCAATTTGTAATTCTTTTATTGAAATTATTCCAGGTCATAAGCACTTAAATGAGTTTGGGAAACTCGTAAAAGAAGCAGTGCGTGCAGCAGGCATGGTTCCATTCGAATTCAATACAATTGGAGTAGATGATGGTATTGCGATGGGGCATATCGGTATGCGTTATTCACTTCCGAGCCGTGAAATCATTGCAGATTCAGTAGAAACAGTTGTAAATGCGCATTGGTTTGATGGGATGATTTGTATTCCAAACTGCGACAAAATTACGCCGGGAATGATGATGGCTGCACTTCGTGTAAACATTCCAACTGTATTTGTTTCAGGTGGACCGATGGCAGCTGGGAAGACTTCTAAAGGGGAAGTTGTCGATTTGAGTTCTGTGTTTGAAGGGGTAGGAGCCTACCAATCTGGGAAAATTTCAGAAGAAGAATTAAAGGATATCGAAGATCATGGCTGTCCATCTTGCGGCTCTTGTTCCGGTATGTTTACAGCGAACTCTATGAATTGCTTATGTGAAGTACTAGGCTTAGCATTGCCTGGTAACGGTAGTATTTTAGCAATTGACCCAAGGCGTGAAGAGTTAATTAAACAAGCAGCAGAAAAATTAAAAATTTTAATTGAAAGAGATATTAAACCACGCGATATTGTAACAGAAGAAGCAATTGATGATGCGTTTGCGCTTGATATGGCGATGGGTGGATCAACGAATACAGTATTACACACGCTAGCTCTCGCACAAGAAGCGGGTTTAGATTACGATATGAACCGCATTGATGCAGTTTCAAGACGTGTACCGCATTTATGTAAAGTAAGTCCAGCTTCTAATTGGCATATGGAAGATATTGATCGCGCGGGAGGGATTAGTGCAATTTTGAAAGAGATGAGCCGAAAAGAAGGGGTACTCCACCTTGATCGTATAACTGCTACTGGGCAAACGTTGCGAGAAAATATTGCTCATGCAGAGATTAAAGATAAGGAAGTTATCCATTCTCTCGAAAATCCTCATAGTGAAGAAGGGGGATTACGTATATTAAAAGGAAACCTTGCGAAAGACGGAGCGGTTATTAAAAGTGGGGCAACAGAAGTAAAACGATTTGAAGGACCTTGCGTTATTTTTAATTCACAAGATGAGGCGCTTGCCGGCATTATGCTTGGGAAAGTCAAGAAAGGAGATGTAGTTGTTATTCGTTACGAAGGACCAAGAGGCGGACCTGGTATGCCGGAAATGTTAGCACCAACGTCAGCAATTGCTGGTATGGGATTGGGGGCAGATGTTGCACTTTTAACTGATGGTCGTTTCTCTGGTGCTTCACGTGGTATTTCGGTAGGGCATATTTCACCAGAAGCAGCTGCGGGAGGAACGATTGCACTTCTGGAACAAGGGGATATAGTTTGTATTGATGTTGAGGAACGATTGTTAGAAGTAAGAGTTAGTGATGAAGAATTAGAGAAGCGTAAAAAAGAATGGAAGCGACCAGAACCAAAAGTGAAAACTGGCTGGCTTGGACGCTATGCACAAATGGTAACATCAGCGAATACAGGTGCAGTTCTGAAAATCCCGAATTTTGATTGAGCCAATATAAAAAAGAGATAAGGATGATATAAAATGGTGCAAAATGTAAAGGAGAGAGTGAAAATTGAAGATATCTTAATGGCTCATAATTGCATGAAAGATATCGTTATTAAAACACCGCTACAACGTGATACAGTTTTATCTGAGAAATACGAATGTGACGTATATGTGAAGCGAGAAGATTTACAAGTTATCCGTTCTTTCAAAATTCGTGGTGCGTACAATTTAATCCAAAGTTTATCGAAAGAGCAATTACAAAATGGTGTTGTTTGTGCAAGTGCTGGTAATCATGCACAAGGAGTTGCTTATACGTGTAATTTATTGAAGATTCCGTCTAAAATATTCATGCCGACAACGACGCCTAAACAAAAAGTATCACAAGTTGAATTTTTCGGCGGCGATTTCGCAGGAATTGTATTAGTTGGAGATACGTTTGATAGTTCTTTCCAAGAGGCGCAGCGCTATTGTGAGCAGAATAGGATGACATTTGTTCATCCGTTTGATGATCCGTATGTCGTTGCTGGTCAAGGAACAGTTGCTGTTGAAATTATGCACGATATGGAGAAACCAGTTGATTATATATTTACAGCAATTGGTGGTGGTGGATTAGCATCAGGAATCGGTACATACGTAAAAGGTGTAAGCCCAACTACAAAAGTAATCGGTGTAGAACCAATGGGGGCTGCATCTATGAAAGAATCCTTTTTACAAAATGAAAATGTCGCATTAGATAGGATTGATAGTTTTGTTGATGGCGCAGCTGTTAAAAAGGTAGGAAAGTTAACATTTGAAACTTGTAAAGATGTAATTGACGACATTGTTTTAGTGCCAGAGGGAAAGGTTTGTACGACAATATTAGAATTGTATAAGAAAAATGCGATTGTAGCGGAGCCAGCTGGTGCGCTATCTATAGCGGCGCTTGATCTATACAGAGATGAAATAAAAGATAAAACGGTTGTGTGTACGTTGAGCGGTGGGAATAATGATATTGATAGAATGCAAGAAATGAAAGAACGTTCGCTCATTTATGAAGGGTTAAAGCATTACTTCGTTATTGAATTTCCACAACGTTCAGGGGCACTACGAGAATTTCTTGATAAAGGATTAGGACCGGAAGATGATATTACCCGCTTTGAGTATATTAAGAAACATAATAAAGAGAACGGGCCTGCATTAGTGGGAGTAGAATTGAAACATAGAGAAGACTATGAGGCTTTAATTACTCGTTTTCAAGAAAATAACATTCAATTTATGGAGCTTAATAAAAATCCTGTATTGTTTGATTTACTTATTTAATAGAAATAGAAAGAGAGCTAATAATAGCTCTCTTTCTATTTTCGTTTATTAATTATCTTACCACTTTCATCAATTTCTACATCAGTAGAAACAGTTTGTAAATATTGAAGTGCTTTTTTCTTCTCTTCTTCATTCACAGGAGAAATTTGATTGTTTCGTATTATATAAGGATTGAACGACATTTGAACATCTTTCCCTTTAAACGTTAAGGTCAAAACGCCTGTTTCGGCACTTTTTCCGTTTACGTAGCTCGGGAATAAAAAGTTTCCTAATGAGTAAGCTACAGGAACCTTATTGTGATATTCAAATCCTTGTAGCCAATGCGGGTGACTTCCAACGATAGCGTCAGCACCTGCCTCTACCATTTTAGGAACATATTGTTTTTGATACTCTACCGGGCGATTTGATTTTTCAACGCCCCAGTGCATATAGACGATTACATAGTCTGCATCTTTCTTTTGCTCTTGAATCGTTTTTGTGACAAGATCTAGATCATATCCGTTTGTAACGCCTGGTTTATTGTCACCAGCTACCCAATTAAAGTTAGGCATAAAGCGTACGAAAGAAAGAAATTTAAACTTTTTCCCTTTTACAGTTAGTTCACGAGCTGTATAGGCATCTTCAGCATTTTTTCCGGCTCCAGTGTAAGGTAGTTTTAATTTTTCGACGTGAGAAATGGTGTCTAGTAGTCCATCTTGTCCATAATCAAGCGTATGGTTATTGCCAATATTGACAATATCGTATCCAGTATTTTTAATTGCTTGTAGTGTAGATGGATCGCTTTTTATCCAAAATTGTTGACCAGGCACTCTTTTTTCTTTTGTTGTAAATGCAGACTCTAAATTAATAAAGGAGATATCAGCCTTCGTTATTTCCTCTTTTACGTGTTGAAACGGATAATCAGCCCCGTTCTTTTCAATTATGGGACGTAATTGCCAATCGAACATCGTATCACCAGAGAAGGTGAGTGTAATTTCAGGGTCTTCGGTTTTCTTTTCGGTCGTTGAATTTGCCTTGCTTGATGCGTTTTGTATATCTGGTTTATTTTTTGCTTTTGAAATGTAAGTGTAATTGATTAATAAAACAATTGGTGTAATGAAAAAGGCTATTAAAATAAGTCGTTTTAATAAAGTTTTCATAGCTACCGTCCCTTTTGTGTTATCCCGCTTTATTTAATTAGTAAATAGTAAATAGTAGGAGATGAAAAACCTCCCACTGACTAAAGTCTCACTTTGTACCGTAATCGTGAACTTCCACGATGATGCTCATAATGGATGTAGTAAAAGTAAGTTATAACTAGATTCATAGATGTGAAAAAGCGAGTTTTTAATAGTGAAAATCATTTGTTAATATTCATAATATTAAGTTAACATATAGATAACCTTTAAATCAATGTGTAATCCAGAATGTAGTAATAAAGAATTCAGAGGGTGGAGAATGTAAAATGGTTATATTAGGAGCAGTTGTAAATGGGGTTTGTATTATAGTTGGTACTTTACTTGGTAAATTATTTAGTAATATTCCAGAAAGTATGAAAGGAACGATTATGCACGCAATTGGTTTAGCGGTCACGGTACTGGGACTCCAAATGGCATTGAAGAGTGAAAATTTTCTCGTTGTGATTTTAAGTTTAGTGATTGGAGCGGTAATGGGGGAATGGCTACAATTAGAAGAAAGGTTAAAATGTTTAGGAGATTGGCTAGAAAATAAAGTTGGATCGAAAGGTAAAGGAAGTATATCAGAAGGTTTTGTAACAGCTACTCTTATTTTTGCAATTGGCGCGATGGGGATACTTGGTGCATTGGATAGTGGTATTCGCGGGAATCACGATGTTTTATTTACGAAGGCGATTATCGATGGGTTCATTTCTATTATATTGACGACAACTCTTGGAATTGGCGTAGTATTTTCAGCGATTCCAGTTATCTTATATGAGGGAGCAATAGCAATCTTCGCAACGCAAATTAATAGTTTTGTACCAGAGAAGTTAATGAATCAATTTATAGTTGAAATGACAGCAACGGGCGGTATTATGATTTTTGCAATTGGATTAAACTTACTTGGATTTATTAAAATTAAAGTAGCAAATTTACTTCCAGGTATATTAGTAGTTGGAGTAATTGTTTCTATTATATATGGATACGGTTTGATATAAAATTGTTAAGGAAAGTGATATATATGGAGCAAACCCAATTCACAAAACGTGTACACAAAATATTGGAGATTGCAGTAGGAGAGGCTGGGTGTAATAAAGGTATTATTCATCCTGTTCATTTATTCATAGGTGCTTGTAAGGAAGGTACAGGAGTGTGTGGCGAGTTATATATGTATTTATTTCACAAGATGGGTATGGATTTTTTAGCAGAAATATCATTACTACAACGATATTATGTAAATGAAGAAAAGCGGATATGAGTATGCAATTATAGGACAAGCAGGTCCGATTGAGTTTTATGAGCGATGCTGCAATGCACGTTTAATACCTGTAGGGGATAATTAACCACCTTCCTTTGCTACAATGCAAAGGAAGGTGGTTTTATATGGAGAAAATAGTATAGGAACACAGGGAGTATTTTTGAAAAAGATTGATTCTGTTACAAAAACTTGTTTTCTATACAAAAATAGCGCGAGTTATAGGGTTTTATAATATATAAAGCAAATTACTAAACTTTTTCCAGGAAACGGTGTAGAATGGGTATCGAATGAAAGAAGGTGTGAAAATGGCCAGCTGGAAACGAAATTTAATGATTTGTTGGCTAGGTTGTTTTACCACTGCAGCCGGTATGAGTTTAGTAATTCCTTTTTTATCTTTTTATATTGAGGAACTAGGAGTGACTGGCACTTCTAGTATTGCACAGTGGTCGGGACTTGCATTTGGTGTAACATTTTTAATGGGGGCGATCGTATCACCGATATGGGGAAAGCTTGGTGATATACATGGACGGAAATTGATGCTTATTCGTGCGAGTCTTGGTATGGCGATAATTATGACGCTTATGGGGTTTGTGACAGATGTGTATCAATTAGTCGCACTTCGGTTTTTAATGGGAGCGGTATCAGGTTTCCTTTCTACAGCGATGACATTTATTGCAGCAGAAACTCCGCAAGAACATTCAGGTTGGGCAATTTCTACAATTTCAACTGGAGGCGTGAGTGGTTCATTACTTGGGCCAATACTTGGAGGTTATTTATCTGAGTTAATCGGAATGCGCCATGTCTTTCTAGTAACAGGAGCTTTCTTATTCCTTTCCTTTCTCATCGTCTTTTTCTTCTTACATGAAGAGAATCACTCTGCTAAAGCAAAAAAGGCACAACCGAAAAAAGTATGGACGATGGTCCCAGCAAAACATTTAATAATAAGTTTATTTGTGGCAACGTTTATTATTCAGCTTGCAAATATGTCAATTCAACCTATTATTACGTTGTACGTAAAGCATTTGGCAGGACCAGGAACAAATCATATTGAAATGATTGCAGGTGCAGTCATGTCTGCGACAGGATTAGCAGTTATTTTGGCAGCTCCTAAGCTAGGAAGATTATCAGATCATATTGGACCTCAAAAAACTTTAGTTGTAGCGTTGTTTGCTGCAGGAATTATTTTTATCCCGCAAGCATTTGTAACCTCAGCTTGGCAACTATTAATACTTCGTTTTTTATTAGGTATTGCACAAGCAGGATTATTACCTTCCGTACAAACTCTACTAAAACAACATACACCAACCCATGTAACGGGACGAATATTTGGATATAATCAGTCGTTTCAGTTTTTAGGAAATATGATTGGGCCAGTACTTGGTGGGCAAATTGCAGCTCATGCAGGCTTCCAATATGTTTTCTTCTCTACATCATCACTTTTATTTATTGCGTGTATTTGGGTATATTTTCATAGTAAGAACGCGGAATTATCAGAGAAGCAACATTTGGAAGTTAGTTAACAAGGTGAATGAAAAAAGGAAAAGGATGAAGCAATATACGCTTCATCCTTTTTCATTAAAATTGAAGACAAAGATAGCTTAACGTACCGAGCTCGTAGCTACGGTGAATGACGGTTCCTTTATTTTCACCGCTTCCCATTGCGATAAATAAAGGAACGAAATGTTCTGCTCTTGGCACAGCTAATTGTGCATGAGGAGCATTCTTTTCCCAATTAAACAATGTATCTTTATCATTAGTCTGCATATGATTTATAATCCAATCATCAAATTCAATTGCCCACTTTTCAGGTGTTGTTTCATTCCATTTGAGTGCTCGTAAATTATGAACGGTAACACCGCTGCCAATTACTAAAATATCTTCTTGTCCAAGTCCTTTTAGTGCCTCTCCAATTTCAAATTGCTCTTTTGCAGGAAGGAAAGGATTTACTGATATTTGTACGACAGGAATATTTGCTTCTGGATACATACGATGTAGGAGTGTCCATGAGCCGTGATCTAAACCTCTCGTCGTATTTTTATGGACTGGAATTCCTTTGTCTTTAAATTTCGCTTCCAGCATAGTTGCAATGTGGGAAGAACCTTTAGCTCGATATTGTATTTCATATAACTCGGGAGGGAATCCACCGAAATCATAAATTGTTTCATATTCGTCATCTGAAGAAGAAATCGTCAATACTTCACTTTCCCAGTGAGCGGTGAAAATAGCAATTGCTTTCGGTTTATATGTTTCTCCAAGTTTTTTTAAAAATCGTGTATAGTCTGTATCTTGAATAGCAAGCATTGGTGAACCATGTGCTAAAAATAATGATGGCATCATAATTGAAACCTCCTAAAAATATGATAATTACTTTATGTAAGTAACTATATAATTTTATTGTTGGTTCGTCAAGGTAATAGTTTAGAATGTAATCGGAAAAATAGATCATTTGTCATAATGAAAGCAATTGCATATAATACATAATAAGAATAATGAATGCATATTCATATTAAAAGAAAATATACATAATAGATTTGGGAGGTGTCGAAATGAACATACAGGAAAATTTCGTTACGGCATTGGATGAATCGGAAATTTATTTACGCAAGTGGTTACCAGAAGACAATCTGCGGGGGATTGTTCAAATTGCACATGGTATGACAGAACATGCAGGTGTGTATACAGAATTTATTGATGCTTTATTAGAAGCAGGATACGGTGTTTATGCTCATGATCATAAAGGACATGGGAAAACAGTGATAAGAGAAGAGGACTATGGTCATTTTGAGCCAGATATAGGCTGGAATCAGGCTGTGTCTGATGTTCTTTTTGTATCGGAAACGATAAAAAAAGAACAGAAATGTCCACTGTTTTTACTTGGACATAGTATGGGTTCTTTTTTATCAAGACGAGCTGTCCAACTTAAAGGCGAACTATATGATGGATTTCTTATTTCAGGAACTGGGGGGAATCCAGGGTTTTTAGGCGTCATTGGTCATAAAGTAGCGACAATTGAGATGAAACTACGCGGAGCAAAAACGAAAAGTCCGATGCTAAACTTCTTATCTTTCGGAAATTTCAACTCACACTTTAAGCCGAATCGTACGAAATTTGATTGGCTATCTTCAGATATAAGTCAAGTTGATAAATATATTGCTGATCCATTCTGTGGATTCATTTGTACGACGAGCTTTTATCGAGAATTATTTCATGGTGTACTTGAAGTAAATAGATTAGAAGAATATGAGAAGACTCCGAAAAATCTTCCAATACATATTTTCTCTGGAGATCGTGATCCTGTTGGGGATATGGGGAAAGGTGTAAAAGAAGTATATGAAAACTATAAAAAATGCGGTGTGAAAGATGTAACACTTCGTTTATATGAAAATGGTAGACATGAAATGTTCCATGAAGTGAATAGAGAAGATGTATTTCAAGATTTGATTTCATGGTTAGAAGAGCATATTGTATAAGAAGAAACCTCACTTCATGCTGAAGTGAGGTTTTTTGAGAAATTGGAGGATTGATTATGAGTGAATTTGTAAATAAAGAATATGTAGAAATAGATTTTCAAGATGTTTGGATAAAAGAAGAGGAATTGAAAAATTGCACCTTCATAAAATGCCGTTTTAGAGGGATAGATGCATCAGAAGTTTTTACTCAAAATTGTAATTTTATAGAATGTGATTTTACTGGTACTCTTTTTAATGCTTCTATCCATCAAGGAACTACGTTTGCTAATTGTAGGTTTTTTGGTGCGAATTTATTTGTATCTAAGTTTGAAGAATGTAAAATGACTGGTTCTGATTTCGAAGAGGCTAATTTAGACGGAATAACAATTATATCAGGCGATTGGTCATATACGAATTTAAGGTTTGCGAACTTAAGTAAACAAATTCTAAAGGGTATTCGTTTAATTGAAGCTGACTTATATGAATGTAATTTAGAAAAAGCAGATTTGCGTGAGGCGGATTTAACGGGCGCACAATTAGGCAAAGTAAAACTTAGCGGTGCAGATTTAAGAGGAGCTGTAGTGGATAGAATTGATTTTAAAGCTTTTGATTTAAAAAACGTGAAATTAGATATAGCGCAGGCGGTTGCAGTTGCGAGATGTTATGGAGCGAAGGTAAATTAAATAATTTTAAAAAATATTTTCTATATATGAGGCTATTTTATTAGCAAGAGTCGATGTTAATAGTGTAGATACATAGATTAGCAAGTTGATTTCTAATCTATGAAAATAAAAGGTTTTTTGAATTACTTTCCGAATCATTTTAGTAGTTTACATATCGAAGGTGAGGAAAAAGAATCATGAAGATAAGAGAAGCTTTATTAAGTGAAGCAAATGAATTAAGTAAACTCGCACTACATTCAAAAGCTACATGGGATTATAGTGAAGAATTTATTTTAGCTTGTAAGGAAGATTTAACGATTTCAGAGGATTACATAAAAAAAAATTTTGTATATGTTTTAGAAAATAATAATACAAAGATTGGATTTTTCTCATTTTTATGTAATGAAAATGCTCTCGATTTCCTATACATCCACCCTTGTTATAAAGGAAAAGGATACGGAAAAATACTTTGGAATTTTGTTATAGAAAAAGCAAATGAACTAAGGCTAAACAGCTTTACGATTGATAGTGACCCAAATGCGAAAGGGTTTTATTTGAAAATGGGGGCAAAGTTAATCGGTGAGACACCATCAACAGTGTATAAAAATCGTCTTTTACCTCTTTTACAATACGATGTGTAAAACTACCGATGTCAGGGGATGCTGAAAATGGATAGCATAAAGATTAAACAAATATATGAAGCATTAAGAAAATCTTGGTCAATAGAAACGAGTTCTAAGTGGACGAGCGAAAACCCAGCAAAGGGACAATGTGGTGTAACGGCCCTTATTGTTCAAGAATTATGCGGGGGAGAGATAAAAAAGACGAAGATAGGAGAAGTGTGGCATTTTTACAATATGGTAGATGAGAAAAGACATGATCTTACGTGGAGCCAATTTCATGAAAAATTAAAATATATGGACATTAAGTCGAGTCGTGAAGAAGCATTTGCAGATACGAATGAAATACAATATGACAGTTTGAAGGAAAAGATAGCTAAAGAATTAAAATTATCTTTTGACTCTTAATCTCTAATAAGTTACTATAATGGTGGTAACTAATTAAAGGGAACTACATAGAGTTGAAAGGGGAAATACTTTTGAAAACAGCTTATGTAAGCGCTGCGATTGTAACGTTAAATGAACAAAATGAAGTGTTAGAAAACGGATATATCATTGTAGAAGATGATCGAATTATAGAAGTGAATAGTGGAGAAATCCCTTCTTATTATGAAGTGAATGAAGTAATAGACATGAAAGGAAAGTGGATTTTACCAGGGCTTGTAAATACACATACACATGTTGTTATGAGTCTTTTAAGAGGTATCGGAGATGATATGTTATTACAGCCGTGGCTAGAGACGAGAATTTGGCCTTTAGAAGGTCAATTTACTCCGGAACTTGCCGTTGCTAGTACGGAATTAGGGTTACTTGAAATGGTGAAAAGTGGTACGACAACATTCTCTGATATGTTTAACCCAATTGGAGTAGACCAAGATGCAATTATGGAAACGGTATCAAAAAGCGGAATGCGAGCTGCTGTTTCAAGAACTTTGTTCAGCTTCGGAACGAAAGAAGATGAAAAGAAAGCGATTGAAGAGGCTGAGAAATATGTGAAGCGCTATTATAAGGAAAGTGGTATGTTAACTACGATGGTTGCACCGCATAGTCCATATACATGCTCTACAGAAATGTTAGAAGAGTGTGCACGTATTGCAGTAGAAAATCAAACTATGGTTCATATTCACCTTTCTGAAACGGAGCGTGAAGTACATGATATTGAAGCAAAATACGGGAAACGTCCAGTAGAATATGCGGCAAGCTGCGGGTTATTTAAGCGACCAACAGTCATTGCACATGGCGTTGTTTTAAATGAAAATGAGCGTGCTTTCTTGGCAGAACATGATGTTCGGGTAGCTCATAATCCGAATAGTAATTTAAAACTAGGCTCTGGTATAGCGAATGTAAAAGCGATGCTAGAAGCTGGGATTAAAGTAGGAATTGCTACAGATAGTGTTGCGTCTAACAATAATTTAGACATGTTTGAAGAAATGCGTATTGCGACTTTATTACAAAAAGGTATTCATCAAGATGCAACGGCATTACCAGTTGAAACAGCTCTTTCTCTTGCGATGAAAGGAGCAGCTGAAGTAATTGGGATGAAACAAACAGGATCACTTGAGCCTGGAAAGTGTGCCGATTTTATTACAATTGATCCATCTAATAAGCCGCATTTACAACCAGCAGATGAAGTGTTATCACATCTTGTATATGCAGCAAGTGGAAAAGATATAAGTGATGTAATAATTAACGGAAAGCGTGTCGTTTGGAACGGTGAATGTAAAACATTAGATGAAGAGCGTATAATATTTGAAGCGAGTCGTTATAAACGAGGTTTACAAAGATAGGTATTTAAATGTACGTTGAGAAAGCTATCCTTTCTAGGAAATAGAATAGGGTAGCTTTTTTTGTTGAACGAATAAATATTCAATGTAATGTCGCATCTTTCTATTGATATTTCTGCTATAATATATAACGTTTTATAATATTTTATTTTTAAGGAGAGCAATTTATGAAGCGAAAAAAGAGCCGTTTAATGGTAATGGCACTTGTTACATCTTTATTTTTAACAGCTTGTACTAATAAAGCTAATAAAAGTAATACAGAGGCTCAAAAACAAGTGTTAAA
Source organism: Bacillus cereus group sp. BfR-BA-01310 (assembly GCF_022664325.1). NCBI lineage: Bacteria > Bacillati > Bacillota > Bacilli > Caryophanales > Bacillaceae > Bacillus > Bacillus cereus group sp. BfR-BA-01310. The sequence goes on from NZ_JAKUHD010000003.1 coordinate 374,268, forward strand.
TCTAACAGTATCAGAAGAAATTCCTTCTCTTGATACTGCGAAAACGATGGATGGTACATCAGCGCACGTTATGCAAAACATATTTGAAGGGTTATATGTACTAGATGATCAAGATAATCCTATTCCCGCTGTAGCAAAATCGTTTGAAAGAAGTGAAGATGGTAAAAAATATATATTTGATTTGCGTAAAGATGCAAAGTGGTCAAATGGAGACCCAGTAACAGCAAATGATTTTATGTTTGCGTGGAGACGAGCGGTAAGCCATGAAACAGCGTCTCAATATGCGTACATGCTGTTTTATATAAAAAATGCGAAAGAGATAAATAAGGGAGCAATTCCTCTTAATGAACTTGGGGTAAAAGTAGTAGATGATTATACGTTAGAAGTTGAACTAGAACAGCCGACTCCGTATTTTTTACAGTTGCTAGCGCTACCGATATACTTACCGCAGCAGGAATCATTTTTGAAAGAACAAGGGCAAAATTATGGACTTGAGCCTAGTAATCTCATATATAATGGTCCATTCGTGTTAGAGAAATGGAAGCATGAACAAGAATTTCAATTAAAGAAAAATAATACATATTGGGATAAAAAGAAAGTGAAATTAGATGAAATAAACTTTCAAATTGTAAAAGATACAATGACAGCTGTAAATTTATATGAAGCTAGTAATCTTGATCGCGTAGCTATTAATTCACAATTTGTAGACAAGTATAAAGGGAAAAAAGAATTGCATATGTCGAGCGATCCTGGAATTGCGATGCTTCGATTTAATGAAAAAAATAAAGCGTTAGCAAATAAAAAAGTTCGTCAATCTATTTCCTTAGCGTTAAATAAAGAAGATTTTGTCGCTCATTTTATTAATAATGGGGCGAAGTCTGCGAATGGACTCGTACCAGAAGGTCACAAAAATGAAGAGACAGGTAAAGATTTCAGAAAAGAAAATGGAGATATTTCTCCATATGATTTACCAAGAGCAAAAAGTATTTGGGAAGAAGCGAAAAAAGAACTTGGGGTAGAACAGGTAACAATGGAGTTCTTAACGTTTGAACAAGATAACGCAAAACGTATGGCGGAATATATAAAAGGTGATTTAGAAAAGAACTTGCAAGGATTAACGATACAAATTAAACAACAGCCATTTAAACAAAAGTTGCAATTAGAACAAACAGGTGAGTACGATATATCTATGGTAATTTGGGGACCAGATTATAAAGACCCTATTAGTTATTTAGAGCCATTTACGACAAGCAATCCAAATAATAAAATGAGTTACTCCAATCCTCATTACGATGAGCTAATAAAAAAAGCTGAAAATGATTTTGTACTAGATCAGACAAAAAGATGGGAAGCGTTGCAAGAAGCTGAACGTATCGTATTAGAAGACGCTGCGATAGCACCGCTTTATCATATTGGTTCAGCTTATGTACAAAAGGATTATGTAAAAGGAATTGATAAGCATCAATTTGGTGGTGTTTATACTTATAAGAATGCTTATATCGCTAATAAGTAAAATTATTTATTCTAAAAAAGAAACCTGACTTTTAAAAGTCAGGTTTCTTTTTTTACACATAATTTCTATTAAACCGATTTTAATAAAGAATAAAAATTCGTATCATATGGGATATCATTTTGATACATATAGTTTTTTAGAACCCCTTCTTTTTCAAACCCTAATTTTAATAGCACTTTATTTGAAGCTTCATTTTCAAGAAATACAATTGCCCCAATCCGTTTTAAATGAAGCGTGTGGAAACCGTATGATATAACTTCAGACACTGCCTCAGTAGCATATCCATTTCCCCAGTGTTCAGGGAAAAAGGCATAACTTATATTTGCTCGTTTATGCTCAGAAGACCAATCATGAAAACCAATTGTTCCAATGATTCCTTTCTTGTTTTTTAATTCGATTCCCCATTTTATGCCGTTTCTTGCATTGTAACTCAACTTAAAATTATTAATGATTTGTTTTACTTGATCTACATTCTCTAATGGTTTTTGGCCATAATACCGCAATACTTCAGTATTAGAAAAGCAATGTAATATACCTGTCGCATCTTCTTCGGTAAGTTCTCGCAAAATGAGTCGATCGGTTTTTAATAGAGGAAACATGTCTTCGCTCCTTTTCATATGAAAATAGAATGTATTTGTTATTATATAATTTAATCTGAAAATAAAGATTATTCAAGGTGTAGTGGCGATTTTAATTTATGTTAAACTTAATTGTGGAATATATTTCAAAAAGAGGTTTATATATGGAGAAAAACTCAATTTTAATCGTAGACGATGATCGAGATATTATTCGATTCATAAATGTAAATTTAAAGCAAGAAGGTTTTACGGTTTTTAGTGCTGACAACGGAGAAGAGGCATTAGAGATATTGAATAATAATAATATTCAACTTGCTATTCTTGATGTTATGATGCCTCAAATGGATGGGATTGAATTGTGTAGAAGGATAAGGGAGACGCATAGTATTCCGATTATGTTTTTAAGTGCAAAATCATCAGATGTAGATAAAGTAATCGGATTAAGTACAGGAGCAGATGATTATATCGTAAAGCCATTTAGTACAATTGAATTTATTGCAAGGGTGAAAGCTCAATTAAGAAGATATACATATTTTAATCAAAATACTGTTCAAGTAATTGAAAAGAAAATAAACATTAGAGGTTTAGAAATAGATGAAGTGTCGAGAGCAGTGATGCTATATGGACAGGCAATTAATCTTACGAAAACTGAATATGATATATTGCAGTTAATGGCAGCTGCAAGAAATCGTGTTTTCACAATTGAAGAAATATATGAAAGTGTTTGGAATGAAAGGGCTCATGAAAGTAATAATACGGTAATGGTTCATATTGCTAGGTTAAGAAATAAAATTGAGGGCAATCCAAAAGAGCCGAAGTTTATACAAAATGTTTGGGGAGTCGGATATAAAATTGGAGATTAAATTATTACAAGGAATTAGAGCTAAATTCTTTTTCGCATTCATATGTAGTATTTTGTTTGCTACGGTAAGTATCATATTAGTTCAAATTTTATTTGGAAGTATATATAGTGATGTTATCGCGCTAGAGGAAAGATATTCATTTCTTTATTTTATAGTTTTTCTTCTTTTAACCACTATATATTTTGCATTACTGACAAAAACAACTATAAAAAGATTGAATGAGATTAACCAGTGTGTGAAGGAAATAAGCAATGGTAATTTGGAAATACATATACCTATTTCGAAAAGCGATGAGATTGGTGAATTAGCGACGAATGTTAATAGAATGGCCCAAAGTTTAAAAGAGTCTATTGAGAATGAAAAAAAATCACAGGAAATGAAAAATGAAATGATTAGTAATATTTCGCATGACTTACGAACGCCTGTAACATCTTTAATAGGTTATGCTGATCTATTAGGAAATAAGCTTCATTCAAATATAGAAGAATGTGAACAATATGTAAGTGTATTAAAGCGAAAGAGCTATGAATTAAAAAGTCAGGTAGATGATTTGCTAGAATACTGTCAAATAAATTATAGAGAAAAAGAATTACATAAAGATGTAATAAATATGAAAGCATTAATTGAACAAATTATGATTGATTTTGTACCACAATTAGATGATGCCAATATGAGCTTTTATATTAAAAGTGATGAGGAGCTACATGTGGAAGTTGATGTAGCACTTATAGTGAGACTATTGGAAAATGTAATTAGTAATAGCATTATGTACGGGAAAGATGGAAAGAAAATTTTGATTCGAATTTCAAAAAGAGAAATGAATGTTGAAATAGAAATTAAAAATTTTGGGCAACGCATTCCAAAGGAGAATCTTCCTTACGTTTTTGAAAAGTTTTACCGTGGTGAAAAATCACGTAGCTCTCATACGGGTGGAAAAGGAATGGGACTTGCGATTGCGAAGAGCATAGCACATCTTCATAAAGGGGATATAGCGGTGCGTAGTAACGATGAAGAAACAGTTTTTACTGTTACTTTATCACAATATAATAAAACGTAAGAAAGTCGTAAGTATTTCTTTCATATGTCGTAAATTTTACTTCGTATCATGGAGAATAAAGATATGAGAGTAGGGATACAGCATGTGGAAGAAATTCATATTAATAATTTTAGTTGTTGTTTTAATTACAAGTTGGAGTTTAATTTATTTAGCTAATGGTGTTGTATCAGTTTTTGCTTGGTGGAGCATACAAATTTTCAGCTTGTTTTCTATCGTTATTTTACTGGGCTCATTGATCATTGTTGTATGGGAAATGGCCTTTAGAAAATGTATAGATAAAGTGATGATTTTTATTATTCTTTTTTCTTTTATTGGGGCTTGGCCCGCGGGGTGGTTTGGTGGAATGGGGAGGATTGCTTATCCGGCAGAAGTAGATTCCATGACTCCAAAAGTAGTAGTCCGTTTTCCATTGCATCAACGAGCGCTAATAGGATGGGGTGGTGATCGGCTTGATACGAATTATCATGTGATAAAACCAAATGAACGATGGGCATATGATATTCTTATTCCGCCTGCTGAAGTGAAGAGTATTAAGTTAGAGGATTACGGAATATATGGGGCAGAAGTAGTAGCGCCAGCTTCAGGAACAGTCGTATCAACTCAAAATGATGAAAGAGATTTAGTTCCAGGGACAGATGATTTTGAATCAATGGCTGGTAATCATATTTATTTACAGTTAGATGAAACAGGGACATATTTGTTTATTGCACATTTAAAGAGAGATTCCATCAAAGTGCGTGAAGGACAACATGTAAGCGAAGGGGAAGTCATTGCTCAAGTTGGTAACTCGGGAAGTTCAAGTGAACCACATTTACATATCCATCATCAAAGACAGGATCCATCCAAGACGAGTATGTTTTTTACGGAAGGATTGCCACTTTATTTTCGAACTGAAAAAGGTGCAGTGATGCCGGAAAGAGGCGAATATATAAAATGGAATTAGGGGGAAGCGCTGATGTGGGAGAAGCATTACGTTGAAACTGATAGAGGGGAATTTGAGTATTTTAAAAAGGGAGAAGGAAAACCACTTTGTGTAACACATTTATACAGTGAGTTTAATAGCAATGGCAACTTATTTGCCTCTGCATTTACGAATCTTTACACAGTGTACCTTATAAATTTAAGGGGGTGTGGAAATTCTACACACGACACAACTGAATTTAATCTAGGAATAGTAGATTCTGTACGTGATTTAGAGGCAATACGTGAAGCGTTAAATATTAAAGAATGGACGTATGCAGGTCATTCAACAGGCGGGATGCTTGCTTTACAGTATGCGGTAATGTGTCCAGAGAATCTTGTGAAAATTATAGCTGGTGGGTTATGTGCATCAGCTGAGTATATGAATCACAAAAATAGTATTTATTGTAGAGAGAACAATCAAAATGCTCGTTTAAAAGAAATATTTGCAGTGCTCAGGGACACAGCTTCTACAATTGACGAGAGGCGTACGGTAAGTAAAGAGTGGACAATGATGTCTTTGTATAATGAATCAGCATATGACGAAATGATAACTAGACCAAATAGCGGTAAAACAATATCAAAACGTCTTGATTACTTTTCTTACAAGGAGTTACCTACATTTGATTTACGTCCACAATTAGAGAGTGTATATATAGAGGCTCATATTTACGCTGGAATTTATGATGCACAGTGTCCACATGAATGTGCAATTGAAGTGGCGGAACTTATGCCAAATGCAATATTGTCGACATTTGAATACAGTAGTCATTTTCCGTTTATTGAGGAAGAGAAAGAGTTTAAAAAGTTTGTTGAAAGAACAGTGTAGCATGTAAATAGAAGATACAATAATGAGTCGAAAAAAATATTAATTTAACAATAAAATTTAAAATTAATAAGAGAAGGCTGTCTCTAAAACAATCTTTGGGACAGCCTTCTTCTTTCGTTATCCTGCAAATGTTTGATACAGTAAGAAAATGTTTAAAACAATAACGAGTGCAGCGATTATCCATGCAATGAATGTTGTAATGCGATGGTTAACGAGTGCGCCCATAATCTTCTTATTACTTGTAAACATAATAAGTGGTACTAATGCAAAGGCAATACCGAACGATAAGACAACTTGGCTCATTACGAGAGCGTAAGTTGGGTTTACACCTAAAGCGATAATAGCGAGAGGTGGAATCATTGTTATAAATCGGCGTAAATATAACGGAATATGCATTCGAATGAATCCTTGCATAATAATATCACCTGACATTGTACCGACCGAAGAGCTAGATAATCCGGCTGATAAGAGTCCGATTCCAAATAAAGCAGCGGATACAGGGCCGACTAAATGACTAAATTGATTAAATGCAACATCTAAATCCTCAACATGTAGACCGTTTTTAAAGAATAGTGCAGCAGCAACAATTAGCATACTTGCATTAATTGCTCCTGCGATAACCATTGCAATAATAATGTCGATGAATTCGAAGCGGAAAATCTTTTTCTTTTGTTCATCATTTGTTCCGACTACGCGGCGCTGCGTTAAGGCCGAGTGTAAATATATTGCGTGCGGCATTACGGTTGCGCCTAAAATTCCAGCCGCTAATAAGATGCTATCCACACCTTGGAATTTTGGAGTAAATAGTCCTGAAAGAAGAGGGCCTAATTCCGGTTTTGCGTAAAAGACTTGGACACCAAAAGCGATAACAACGATAAAAATCATTCCTGTAATAATAGCTTCTAATGGACGAAAGCCTCTGCGTTGAAATTCAAGAATAATAAATGACCCAACCGCTGTAATTAAAGCAGCTGGTAACATCGGAATTCCAAATAGTAAGTATAAGCCGAGTGCTGCCCCAATAAATTCAGCTAAATCTGTAGCCATAATAACGAGTTCCCCTTGAATCCATAAACCAATGGAAACTGGTTTGGGGAAGTTTTCGCGAGCTACTTCAGGAAGGTTTCTCCCAGTAGCGATTCCTAATTTAGCTGATAATGTTTGAATTAATACAGCCATTAAATTAGAAGCGAGTATTACCCAAAGTAATAAATACCCATATTGTGATCCAGCCGCGATATTTGTAGCGAAGTTCCCGGGATCAATATAGGCAACTGATGCGATGAAAGCAGGCCCTAAGAATGGTAACAGTCTTTTAAAGCCTTTTGTTTGTCCGCTTAACACTAAATGGGCTGATTGAACTGTTGTACTTTGAGAAGGGACTTGTTCATCTTTTGTTATATCTTTATTCATAGTAGTTTTCCCCTTTGAAATCTTAACTTGATGAAATTATTGTATTTATTCTTGCTCATTATTTCAATACATTTAAATATATTATGTGGCAATTTCATTTGAACATAAAAGTTTCCTTAATGCAAATTATATGACTGCATGCAATGAATGGTGTAACGATGTAAAAATATTTTGGGAGTTTATGGTTGCTGAATAAGGGGGAAGATAATAAATTAAAGGGTTGTTTTTGAAATTTATGTGAACATAAAGCCTATATTACAGCATATTAATTGATGGAAATGAAATTGTATGATATATAATATATTGGGATTACAACATAACCGTAGTGTTTTGTTCTGTAATCTTGTTTTTATTTCTGTTAACTTATAGAAAAAATTGTAAATAGAAGAAAATGTGCTGACTATGTAAACTTTTTCTTATTATATATGTTTTGATATGAACGTTAACTTATACATGATTTTAAAATTTAGATAGGTGGTAGAAATACATTGGCAACTACAAAACCATATAGAGTATTACTGTATTACATGTATACAACAATTGAAAACCCAGAAGAATTCGCTGCTGAGCATTTAGAATTTTGTAATTCACTTGAATTAAAAGGAAGAATTCTTGTAGCAACAGAAGGAATTAACGGAACTTGTTCGGGAACTGTTGAACAAACAGAGAAATACATGGAAGCAATGAAGAACGACCCACGCTTTGATGGAATCGTGTTTAAAGTAGATGAAGAAGATGAGCATGCGTTCAAGAAAATGCACGTGCGTCCTCGACCGGAGTTAGTTACACTTCGTCTAGAAGATGACATTAATCCGAAAGAAATAACTGGGAAATATTTAGAGCCAAAAGATTTCTATGAGGCAATGAAACAAGATGATACAGTTATCATTGATGCACGAAATGATTATGAGTTTGATTTAGGACACTTCAAAGGTGCAATTAAACCTGATATTGAATCATTCCGTGAATTACCAGATTGGATTAGAGAAAATAAAGAAACACTTGAAGGTAAAAAGATTTTAACGTACTGTACAGGCGGAATTCGTTGTGAGAAGTTTTCTGGTTGGTTAGTTCGAGAAGGTTATGAAGATGTAGGTCAGCTTCACGGCGGAATTGTAACTTACGGAAAAGATCCAGAAGTACAAGGTGAACTTTGGGATGGTCAATGTTACGTATTTGATGAGCGTATCTCTGTACCAGTAAACCGAAAAGAGCACGTTATTGTAGGTAAAGATCACTTTACGGGTGAACCGTGTGAGCGCTATGTAAACTGTGCAAATCCAGAATGTAACAAGAAAATTTTATGTTCTGAAGAAAATGAAGCAAAACATTTACGTGCATGTTCTCATGAATGTCGTGTGCACCCACGTAATCGTTATGTAGCACAACACGAATTAACAGAAGAGCAAGTAGCTGCTGCATTAGAGCAAATCGAAGCAGGGAAGTAAGCAGAATTAGTGTAATAAAAAAAGAGGCTATTCCAAAGTTCATTTTGGAATAGCCTCTTTTTTATTATATATAGCTATTGTCAGTTTTTGTCGGCCAATCGATATATCTTAAAAATCGTTAATATATTCGAAAAATCACCGATAAAAATTTCATTTACTAACGTACGGCACGCATTACAAAATTGAAAAATCATCTTTTGGAGCCAAGAGTCTTTAATTCTTATCCTCTTTCTCTTTCACAGCAGACAATACAGTTTGTTTTACCCATGCTTTACGATTCCTATGTTGTATAGCCCATTGGTATAAACCTTGCACACCTAAAATAAGTGAAATGACTATGCCGCTAAATGCGATTAAAAGAGCAAAATATTCTAGGGGTGAAGATATATGATTTGAATCAGTGTTTTTTAAAAGGTCAATCATAGTAAACCCTAGCATTTGGCCCACTACAGAGTAGAGGGTTAAAATTAATAATAAAAGGCTATCTTTTTTAGAGGCAACATTTTCTTGATATTTAAACAAACTATCAAGATTTTGTTTCGCATTCGTGAACAGTATTTCAATATTGAAAAGCTTTCTTAAACGAAAGAAAATATCTTCACTTTGTGACTGAGATACTAATTCTAAAGAAAAATAATTAGCTGTAAACGAATTGATAGAGTAAATTAACTTCTCTATCTCATTTGTATCCTGTTCAATATTTAGTTCAGCATAAGCGTTTGCCATTTTTAATAATACAATTTTATGAAATAAATTTAATAATAAAGCGTAATAATATTCCCCATACATTTGGCTAGCAAGTTTAGCTATTTTATTATCATCTTCGTTCGTAATACATGTGAAAATATGTTCTTCCATTATGAAATAACGATTAGGAGCCCACCTTTGATAGGCGTGCTGTTTTAAGTAATCATTAATATAAGGGAGATTGTTCGCACTTACATATGGTTTACCATTACTTGATAATCCAGAAAGACTGGAAGTACGATAAACATCAATAACGTTAAGTTCCATATTTTCTTTTAGCGATAACAAAGTTTGCACGTACATTCTTTGGTCTTCAAAGAAAGGAAAAGTTTGAAAGTAAGAACTTCTTAATCTTTTCTTTTCAAAAAAATCTGTTAAGCCGTTAAATAAATAACCGAAAATGAATTTTTCAACTTGGGAATATTTTTTCCCATCGCATGTTATACAAATGTTTTCGTCCGTTTCATTTCTCGTTTCAAGTACACGGAATCGTGTAGCGAATTCTATTGCGTCTGATAGTGTCATATTTGGAGAGATGTTAACTTCAGTTCGAATTGTTAGGAACCCAAGTTCATAAGGGCATAATGTTACATCGATTGAGTGCACTGTGAACGGGACAGAGATTAGATTTGTTGTTAAATGTCCGTTTAAATTGAGATCTTTAGAATAGCGCTGTAATCCTTTTTGATGCTCAGAATGAGGAAAGAGAATTTTATTCGTAAATGAAAGATAGTATGCTTCCATATTTTGATGTGAAACATGAAACTCCCCGTAATATGTATTTTCATCTTCGAGATGATCGAGTCGAAAGGGCCGGAAATCATTTTTTTGTAAGAAAGGGAACATATTTTGTTCATATCCACTTTTGAACGAAAATGGGAAAATAAATTGAAAAATAGCTGTTGATACATATTTTTCTTCGATTGTTTGTATTGCCTCCATTTACATAGTTTCCTTTCAATATAAGCTATAGAAACAACATGCCCAAATCCTCTTAAAAATAACCACTGTTTTTCGCTCGATTAAGAATGAAAATTCATCTTATTCATTAGGGGACATGTACAATATTATGTATACTAAAAGTAGTATTATCATGTTTTGAAAAGGGGGATGTAATATGCGCATTTTAGTATTAGGAGCTGGAGGCGTTGGTGGATTTTTTGGTGGACGACTAGTAGAGAAGGGAGAAGATGTTACTTTTCTCGTTCGTAGTAGACGGAAACAACAATTAGAGGAAAAAGGTCTTGTTATTCGAAGCGTTAATGGAGACTTTTCATTTCAACCGAAATTAATAACGAAAGAAGATATCACTGCTCCATTTGATGTGATTTTATTTTCAACAAAAGCATATCACCTAAAAGAGGCAATAGTAGATTTGAAATCATTTGTAGGTGAGAATACAGTCATAATCCCATTATTGAATGGTATGGCTCATTTATCACTATTACAAAAAGAGTTTGGTGAGGAAAAGGTGATTGGTGGTTTATGCTTTATTGAAACGACATTAAATAGCGAAGGGGATGTCGTACAAACTAGTGCTGCAAACAGACTTGTATTTGGGGAAATTAAGCCTCAAGATTCAGAGAGGATGCAACGTATTTCGAAAGTATTTGCGGGTACGAAAGCTAGTTTTATTTTAAGTGAAAATATTTTGCAGGACATGTGGCACAAATATTTATTTATCACCGTAATGTCAGGAGTGACAACATTAATGCGTGCGCCAATAGGGCCGATTCGTGAAAGTGAAGGTGGACGTGAATTTATCCGAAATGTATTTGAGGAATCTATGCAAATTATGAGGGCATTTGGAGCTCCAGTTAAGGATAATATTGTTGAGGAACATATGAAAACAATTGATAAAATTTCTTATGATATGAAGTCCTCTATGCAGCGTGATATGGAAAAAGGTTCGCTCGTTGAAGGGAAACATTTGCAAGGATACTTATTGGAATTAGCGGAGCAATTTTCTATAAATGTGCCTTTATTAGGCGGTGTATATCAAAATTTAAAGGTATATGAAGAAACGATCTTAAGCGAAAAAAAAGTACAATTTTAATAGTATGAAAAAAGGGAAAGGATAGCAAAATATAAATACGTTGCTATCCTTTTTTATGTTCATTTTTGACAATCTACTCGTTTCTTTCAGTTCTTTTTGTCGTGTTTCTCTCTTTTTCACGGTTACCATATAACTGATTAATTTCATTTGCTACTGTATCTAAATATGAATCGGAAAAAAGTGGCTTCTTTTCTTTAGACATATGGGTCTCCTTTGTGGATTTTTTAGTATTCATTATGCATGTTTAGCGGTGGATTATGCGCAATCATTTTAAATTTTTTCGTTTTTAAAATTTTTGTTTACTTTTTGAAAATAAAGGAGTATTATAATCCACAGTTTCAATTTTCTAAATCGCTGAGACCGCATGGTGCGGGGGACCCGTTTTAATGGATTAGTGCATAATTCAATGGGGTGAATCCTTGAAAAAGGTAGGGCTACTCATAGGCCCGAATCCGACAGCTAACCTCGTAAGCGTTATATTGAGAAGGAAGGTGGAGCTTGTGCGACAAAAAAATTAATGTCTACAAGTCTATTCGTTATGGCTTGTAGACATTTTTGCTTTCTGAAGAAATAGTTTATTGGTTGTGACTAGCAGAATGGTTCGTACAAAATTATTGGAGAGTGGACAGCAGTGGTTTCATCTATAAAAAAATTTTTAATTGGAAGACCGTTAAAATCAACCGAGTTAGGAGAACAAAAGCTTAATAAAACGAAGGCGTTAGCGATTTTATCTTCTGACGCATTGTCATCGGTTGCTTACGGTCCAGAGCAAATTTTAATTGCATTAACAGGTCTTGGAGCAGTAGCTTATTGGTATTCAATTCCAATAGCTGTTGGAGTATTAGTATTATTGACAGCTCTTATTTTATCTTATCGACAAATTATTTTTGCTTATCCACATGGCGGGGGAGCATATGTGGTGTCAAAAGAGAATTTAGGGATGAATCCAGGCTTAATAGCAGGAGGATCTTTATTAGTCGATTATATTTTAACTGTTGCAGTAAGTGTATCTGCAGGTACAGATGCGATTACGTCAGCTTTTCCTAGCTTACATGCGCATAATGTAATTATTGCGGTTATATTTGTTATATTAATTACTATTTTGAATTTAAGAGGGGTAACGGAATCAGCTTCCATTTTAGCATATCCTGTTTATTTATTTGTTCTAGCACTATTTATATTAATTGGTGTAGGGATATACAATATTTTAACTGGTCACGTTTCACCGACTTTACATTCGCCAATTGGAACACCAGTTGCGGGAATTAGCTTATTTTTACTGTTACGAGCGTTTGCATCAGGAAGTTCTGCTTTAACAGGTGTTGAAGCAATCTCTAATGCAATCCCGAATTTTAAAGACCCTTCTCCTAACAATGCGGCAAAAACATTGCTTGCGATGGGTGCTTTACTTGCCGTTTTATTTTCGGGAATTGTCTTTTTAGCTTATTATTATGGCATTAATCCAAGTAAACAAGTAACGGTTGTTTCACAAATCGCTGAACAAACATTTGGACGTAATTTCATGTACTATTTCATACAAGGTACAACAGCTTTAATATTAATTCTTGCTGCTAATACAGGATATTCTGCCTTTCCATTATTGGCGGTTAATCTTGCGAAAGATAAGTTCATACCGAGAATGTTTACGATTAGAGGAGACCGTCTAGGATATTCAAACGGTATTATTATACTTGGGATTGCTTCGATTATTTTAATTGTAGCTTTCCAAGGGAAAACAGAACACTTGATTCCGCTATATGCGGTAGGGGTATTTATTCCATTTACACTTTCTCAAACTGGAATGGTACTAAAATGGCTTCGTGAAAAGCCTGAAGGATGGATTTTACGATTATCAATTAATTTAACGGGTGCAGTTATTAGTTTTATCGTAATGAGTATGTTCTTTTTAACTAAGTTCTCACAAGTTTGGTCAATCCTTATTTTCTTACCTTTCATTATCTTCTTGTTCCATCGAATTAAGAAGCATTATGATGCAGTGGGCGATCAATTAAGTTTAAAAACTTGTGAGCGAATTGTTCCGATTGAGGGGAATGTGATTGTCGTTCCTGTAGCTGGCATGACTCATGTAGTAGAAAATTCATTGAATTATGCTAAGGCTCTTTCTGCAGATCAAGTTATCGCTGTATATGTTGCTTTTGACAGAGAAGAGGAAAAGAAATTTGAAGAGAAATGGAAGAAGTGGCAACCTGAAGTAAGGCTTGTTACATTACATTCTCATTATAGAAGTATTATTCAGCCGCTAACTAAGTTCATTGATACAGTGCAATATAAAGCGAGTGAATCAAATTACCGAGTTACGGTCGTTATACCACAGTTCATTCCGAAAAAAGGTTGGCATAACATTCTTCATAATCAGTCTAGTTTATTAATTCGTGCGTATTTACTCTATAAAAGAAATGTTGTTATTACGACAGTTCCATATCATTTGAAAAAGTAAGAAGATTTTTTAAGGATAGCTTCACGAAAGTGAAGCTATCCTTTTTGTGTATATGCTATGCATAATTGCATACGGGGTTAAAAGATATATTAATATAATTTTATTGGTTATGAGTAAGTAGTATTTTCTGTTGTGATATATGGATATTTTAATCGAGAAAGTGAATTGAATTTTATTTTGGGATAAGGACATGAGAGCTTGAAAATAAAGGGAATTAAAATACTTCTTTACGGTAGATAAATAGCTGTGTTTAAATGACCTTACAGTACAAAACTTAAATGGAAACAAAACGAAATTTCATATTTTCATACGTTAATTAGTTTAAAATGAATAATATTTTTATGTAATATATTCACTGTGTGAATGTGGGAATTGAGATAAAATAGAAATTTTATACAATATTATTCATACTAAGCGCATATGAAAAGTTATGAAATGTTTTATAACAATAAGTAAGTACTGTAGCAATAAAATTTGAGAGAGGTGGTTAGTACATGAATCACGATGAGAACGTTCTCTATTTTTAACCATCTCAATATATGTAAGAAAATAAAATAATACAATGCGATATTAATAGTTGCTAATACATAGGAGGAGTTAAAGTGAAAAAGACTTTAATTACAGGGTTATTGGTTACAGCAGTATCTACGAGTTGCTTCGTTCCTGTAAGCGCTTACGCTAAGGAGGGGCAAACAGAAGTGAAAACAGTATATGCGCAAAATGTAATTGCTCCAAATACATTATCAAATTCAATTAGAATGTTAGGATCACAGTCACCGCTCATACAAGCATACGGATTAGTTATTTTGCAACAACCAGACATTAAGGTAAATGCTATGAGTAGTTTGACGAATCACCAAAAGTTTGCTAAGGCGAATGTACGAGAGTGGATTGATGAATATAATCCGAAGTTAATTGACTTAAATCAAGAGATGATGAGATATAGCACTAGATTTAATAGCTATTATAGTAAGCTCTATGAACTAGCAGGAAAAGTAAATGAAGATGAACAGGCCAAAGCAGATTTTACAAGCGCATATGGGAAATTACAAGTGCAAGTACAAACGATCCAGGAGAGTATGGAGCAAGACCTATTAGAATTAAATCGATTTAAATCGGTATTAGACAAAGATAGTAACAACTTATCAATTAAAGCTGATGAAGCAATAAAAACACTGCAGGGATCAAGTGGAGATATTGTGAAATTAAGAGAAGACATAAAAAGAATTCAAGGGGAAATTCAAGCTGAACTAACAAACATTTTGAACAGACCACAAGAAATTATTAAAGGTTCTATTAATATCGGAAAACAAGTATTTACAATCACTAATCAAACTGCACAAACGAAAACAATTGATTTTGTTTCTATCGGTACTTTAAGTAATGAAATTGTAAATGCTGCAGATAGTCAAACGAGGGAAGCAGCTCTTCGTATTCAACAAAAGCAAAAAGAGCTACTACCACTTATTCAAAAGTTATCACAAACTGAATCAGAGGCGACTCAAATTACATTCGTTGAAGATCAAGTAAGTAGCTTTACAGAACTAATTGATCGCCAAATCTCAACTTTAGAAACGTTATTAACGGATTGGAAAGTTTTAAATAATAATATGATCCAAATTCAAACAAACATTGAAGAAGGCACGTATACAGACAGTAGTTTACTTCAAAAACATTTCAATCAACTCAAAAAAGTAAGTGATGAAATGAATAAGCAAACAAATCAATTTGAAGATTACGTTACAAACGTTGAAGTACATTAAAAAGAAAAATAATTAGCGATATAGGGAGAGAAGAAAAATGACAAAAAAACCTTATAAAGTAATGGCTCTATCAGCACTTATGGCAGTATTTGCAGCAGGGAACATTATGCCAGCACATACTTATGCAGCAGAAACTGCAGTAAAACAAGCTCCAGTTCATGCGGTAGCAAAAGCTTATAATGACTATGAAGAATACTCATTAGGACCAGAAGGCCTGAAAGATGCAATGGAAAGAACAGGTTCAAACGCTTTAGTAATGGATCTGTACGCTTTAACAATTATTAAACAAGGTAATGTTAACTTTGGAAATGTAACGTCGGTTGATGCTGCTTTAAAAGGTAAAGTGATTCAGCATCAAGATACGGCTAGAGGAAATGCAAAACAATGGTTAGATGTATTAAAGCCACAGCTTATTTCAACGAATCAAAATATTATTAATTACAATACGAAGTTCCAAAATTATTACGATACTTTAGTTAAGGCTGTAGATGAGAAGGATAAAGCAACACTTACGAAAGGTCTAACTAGATTATCAAGTAGTATTAATGAAAATAAAGCGCAAGTAGATCAGTTAGTAGAAGATTTGAAGAAATTCCGAAATAAAATGACTGGGGATACTCAAAACTTCAAAAGCGATGCAAATCAAATTACATCTATCTTAGCTAGTCAAGATGCTGGAATTCCGCTTCTGCAAAATCAAATCACAACGTACAATGAAGCAATTAGCAAATATAATGCAATTATTATCGGTTCATCTGTTGCGACAGCATTAGGACCAATTGCAATTATCGGTGGCGCGGTTGTTATTGCTACTGGAGCAGGAACTCCGCTAGGAATCGCATTAATTGCAGGCGGAACAGCAGCTGTAGGTGGTGGAACAGCTGGAATTGTACTAGCTAAAAAAGAACTTGATAATGCACAATCGGAAATTCAAAAAATAACAGGACAAATTACAACTGCTCAATTAGAAGTAGCAGGTTTAACAAACATTAAAACACAAACAGAATATTTAACAAACACTATCGATACTGCAATTACAGCATTGCAAAATATTTCAAACCAATGGTATACAATGGGATCAAAATACAATTCTTTACTTCAAAATGTAGATTCAATTAGTCCAAACGACCTTGTTTTCATTAAAGAGGATTTAAACATTGCGAAAGATAGCTGGAAAAACATTAAAGACTATGCAGAAAAGATTTATGCTGAAGATATTAAAGTAGTAGATACGAAAAAAGCATAATCGAATACGGATCGTTAGAGCGTTAAGTATTGATGAATGATTTGAAGCTCCTGTTCAGTTGTGAGCAGGAGCTTTTTATATCCTTATAAAGAGAATAGGTGAAAAGTATGCAGAAAAGATTTTATAAAAAATGTCTTTTAACGCTAATGATTGCTGGGGTGGCAACGAGTAATGCGTTTCCTTTACATCCTTTTGCAGCAGAACAAAACGTAAAGACACTACAAGAAAATGCGAAAAATTATTCTCTTGGTCCAGCAGGATTCCAAGATGTAATGGCGCAAACGACATCAAGCATATTTGCAATGGATTCATATGCAAAACTAATTCAAAATCAACAAGAGACTGATTTGAGTAAAATAAGTTCAATTAATGGTGAGTTAAGAGGGAATATGATTCAGCATCAAAAAGATGCAAAAATTAACGCAGTATATTGGCTAAATGAAATGAAACCTCAGATTATGAAGACAGATCAAAATATTATTGATTTTAATAATACGTTTCAGACATACTATAATCGTTTATTAGCAGCGATTGATCAAAAAGATAGTGTGAAGCTTAAAGCGGATTTAGAAAAATTGTATGCGGACATTTTAAAGAATCAAAATGAGGTAGACGTATTATTAGGGAATTTAAAAGCTTATCGCGATAGAATGGCGAAGGATACAAATAGCTTTAAAGCAGACTCGAATCAATTAACAGCGATTTTAGCAAGTACGAATGCTGGTATTCCAGCTCTGGAACAGCAAATTAATACATATAACGATTCGATTAAAAAGAGTAACGATATGGTCATTGCTGGTGGGGTACTTTGCGTAGCGCTAATTACATGTCTTGCTGGCGGACCGATGATTGGGATTGCGAAAAAAGATATTGCAAATGCAGAACGAGAAATAGCCAATTTAAAGGATAGAATTTCTGGAGCACAAGCAGAAGTGGCAATTTTGACAGATGTGAAAAATAAAACAACAAATATGACAGAAACAATTGACGCAGCAATTACAGCATTGCAAAATATATCAAATCAATGGTATACGGTAGGTGCAAAATATAATAATTTACTACAAAACGTAAAGGGAATCAGTCCTGAAGAATTTACCTTTATAAAAGAAGATTTAAATACGGCGAAAGATAGCTGGACAGATGTAAAGAATTATACAGAAAAATTACATGAAGGTGTGGCGAAGTAAACAGTGGACTAGTTCCGCTGTTTATTTTTTATCCTGTTTTTGTGAAAGCTGAAATTGTAATTTTATAACACCCCAGAACAAAATAATGTACATTTTTTGCTGAAGGTACCGATCTTCTTATCACAGGGTATTTGCTTTTCTTGGTATGATAGTGATGTCGTAAGCCCCATTTATAAAAATAGATCCTAATAGAAATTTATATAACTCTTTCAAATAAGTACAATCTTTACAATAGAACCATATATACTATATGAATGTATACAATAAATATAATTAAAGGAGAATAGAACTTGATAAAACATATACTCAGTTTCATTCTTGGAATAAGTGTTATATTAAGTGGTTCCTTTTGGGTTATTCCTCATACTCTCGAAGCAATTGACAGTAATGTAAGCAATATTACTCGCAACAAAAAGTATTTTAGTAATCTATATGACTATGATATTTATCTTTGGATGATTGCAAACCTTATATTTATCGTTTTTTGTGCAATTACTGTTCTTATATTAAAGTTACCTAATTATAAGAAGAAAAGTACTCATATAAAAAAATATAGGTATACAAATCAGCCGAAAAAAGCAAAGAAAAGGCGTCGTAAATAATTGTTTTTGATAAAACAATATACATATTTTATTTTGGACAACATAGGGGTACCACCACATCGCTATTAAACTAAGAAAATACAACTACTCCCAGAACGAAAATTTGAGCTAAGTTGTAATAAAAAAACATTTTTTCGTTTTTGGGTGTTAAAATCGTTAAATTGATAGGCATATATCGGTACTCTTAACTGGATAGTATAATTATTTATATTAACAACTAAGACAATCAAACGGATTTTAGTTGAAGAACAAGTCATAATAAAAGGCTGTTTAATATATTAAATAGTTTATGTTCTTTTGTTTTTCTAAATTTAATAGCTAAGAAGAAAATAGGAATTAGAGGAGGGGGAAAATTGAGATTTTTTACGATATTTGCATCAAGGAATGATACAAGTGATGTAGAAGGTTTCATTACTCAAGTTTTCCAAAATGGGTTCAAGGTTGAACGCAATAAAAATGAATATACCATTCAATCGAAAAGACTATTTGGCAAAAATAAAATTATTATTCGGGTGGATTCTGAAGAATCATCTCCTGATTATTTTTCCAATAATATTCCTGGAATGATGCACATGTACGATCAAATTGAATTTCAAGAAGAACATCTTAAGAGGATGGTTTTGGCACAAATTTCTGTAATTAATACCATAATTGCTATAGAGACGAAGAAGGATTATAGTGATGAATACGTGGAGCTGTTTCTTAAATTACTTAATCAGGTAAACGGTATTGGTTTTATCCCTGATCGAACTCTCATCGGGAAGGATGGAAAAGTAATCGTATTTCCGGATGGATCCTCTGGTCCTTCGGAATTTACTCCTCAAGCATGTACGAACAAAATAATGGGACAGAATAGTACTTCTACCGATGGGGAGAAAAGAAAACAGAAATCGATAAGCTACCTACAAGATAAAGGTATTCCATATATCGAAGGATTGCCTCAATTGCCTCCTTTGACAAGTATTCAGTTAAGAAATCGAGAAGAGATTACGAAGAGAGCAGTAGCTTTGTTGATTGTCATACAATATGCTTGTGATGTTGCCCAAGAAGGAGATTTGGAAACTTCCAAAGAGTTTGTCATGGGGCTGCTGAACAAATTTGATGTGGTTGAATCATTAACGAAGCAGGAAAGAAATTTCCTAAATTCAGAGCAACCTGACGAGAAAGGAGCGGTACAGATTGCATGGCAGTATGAAGCCCAATGGGTATTACTTTGGTCAATAGGTCTCGTGAATACACTGAAATTTCCAAAAGAAATCTGTGACTGTCATTATGCAATTAAACTTGTTTCTGATTGTAGTTCTTTTAATGAATTTTATCAAAAAACAAAATTGCGAAGTGCAGAAGAGATTTTGGACGAGGCCGACCTCGTTTATCGGCTTCATTGGGCTTGTGTGCATGATAGAATTAATGCGAGAGAAGCAACTGCAGGTATGCAGGAAAGTATTGTTATTGAAAGAAGAAGGGGCTTGTTTTGGCTAATCAATTATAAAAATGAAGATTGGGATTGCATCTCCATGGATACATAATCTATATTCTTTGTTCAGTAGAGCTTTTGTATTTTATATAATAAAATTATTGCTTCATCAGTTCGATCTCTTATAGAAAAACGGACGGAAATTCCATAGGTATGAGAAAAAACAGTCTTTGATATCCTAGGCCTCATATACAACTTTTCTATGTTAAATAACTTGATTCTACCGTACATTTTGAACGGATTTGTTATCGTTACTGCAGAAAAAGCGTGAATTAAATATTAATCGATTTACATGTTTCACGCGTATCTATATTGAGTTTGTAAATATCCACAATAAGGTTTCATTGTATATATTAAGTGAAGTAGAAGTTCAGTTAGATAAAATTCGGTAGTCGAATTTTTTTGCATAAAGCTGTATAATGCTTGTAACGAAAAGGAAATACAGGAAAGGATATGTATTGAGTTACTATGGATAAAGATAAACAACAATTAAGCGTTGAAGTTGCAAGATTATATTATCAATCAGATTATAGTCAGCAAGAAATTGCTAATAAATTAAATATTTCAAGACCTACGATTTCTAGATTATTAAAGTATGCAAAAGAAAAAGGGTTTGTTCAAATTAGTATAGCTGATCCATTTGCTGATTTAGATAACGTAGGGAATTTACTTAAAGAAAAGTATAATTTGTTAGAGGCTCATGTTGTATTTTCTCCTGTACCAGAATATGCAACGATTACGGAGTACATTAGTAAATATGCTGCTGAGTATATGGAAAAGACAGTTGAAAACGGTGATATCGTTGGTGTTAGCTGGGGAATGACGATGTATGAAATCGCTAGAAAAATCGTACCGCAACATGTAAAAGGGGTAGAGGTTGTTCAATTAAAAGGTGGCATTAGTCACTCGAGTGTAAATACATATGCGAATGAGACAATTGCTTTATTTGCAGATGCTTTTCAAACGACGCCAAGAAATCTACCACTTCCAGTTATATTTGATAATGCGGTAACAAAAGAATTAGTAGAGCAAGATAGACATATTCATCATATTATCGAAATGGGAAAACAAGCAAACATTGCAATTTTCACTGTCGGAACAGTGCGTGATGAAGCGTTATTATTCCGATTAGGATATTTAGATAAGGATGAAACGAGCTTACTGAAAAAACAAGCGGTCGGTGACATTTGTTCACGTTTCTTTGATGGAGACGGAAATATTAGTAGCGAAGAAATTAATCAGCGTACAATTGGAATTGAGTTAGAAGAATTAAAGTTAAAGAAACGTTCTATTTTAGTTGCAGGTGGTAATAGAAAAATAAAAGCAATTGATGGAGCGTTAAGTGGTGGGTATGCAAATGTGCTAATTATAGATCAGCATACGGCGAAAGAATTGTTACATTATCAAAAAGGTTAGAAATAAAAGGCTTTCTCAAAAGGATACTTTTGAGAAAGCCTTTTATTTTTAGTATGAATAAATCAATGTGTAGTACCTTGTAAAGTATTTGTAAGGAACGCTCTTTGATTGATCTCCTTTTTCAAAAATTAGTGAGTTAGCCATAATATCTCTATCTACAAAACTCCATCCATCTTGTTCCATCTTTTCGATAAAAGGTTCCATTTTTCCTCGTTTTACTAAGTATGGTGATTGCTCATCTATCGAACTTACTTCTACCATCTCTTTATCGTGAATAACCATTTTAGACATAGCTAAAGCAAATGGAATGGGGTTACCTTCTTGGAAAATAACATCCCTTTTTTGAAAAATAAATATGGATAGTAAGGTGCATACTAGCAATGTGAATATAAAGAATTTTGATTTTAACAAGGGGATCACATCCTTTCAATTACGAGTTTACACTATTTTCAATTTATCTCAATAAATTCCTTCGTGGAAAAGAATGAACAAAATTTCAAAAGTGTATTTACATTTGTTCAACTAAGAGTTAGAATGAAGTTGTTAAAAGATATGAGGAGTGAAGATAATGAACATTGCAAAGTTAATTGACCATACAATTTTAAAAGCTAATTCTACAAAAGAAGATGTTATGAAAGTAATCGAAGAAGCAAAGGAATATAAATTCGCTTCTGTTTGTATTAATCCTACATGGGTAAAGCTAGCTGCTGATGAATTAGCTGGACATGATGTAGATGTTTGTACTGTAATCGGTTTCCCATTAGGAGCAAGCACTACTGAAACAAAAGCATTTGAAACAAAAGATGCTATCGCAAAAGGTGCAACTGAAGTTGATATGGTAATCAACGTTGGTGCTTTAAAAGATGGCGACAATGAACTTGTTGAAAAAGATATTTATGAAGTAGTACAAGCAGCAAAAGGAAAAGCTCTTGTAAAAGTAATCATTGAAACTTGTCTATTAACAGATGAAGAGAAAGTACGTGCTTGTGAATTATCAGTGAAAGCTGGTGCTGATTTCGTAAAAACTTCAACTGGATTCTCAACTGGCGGAGCAACTGCAGAAGATATCGCATTAATGCGTAAAACAGTAGGACCAAACGTTGGTGTAAAAGCATCTGGTGGCGTTCGTACACGTGAAGATGCAGACAAAATGGTAGCTGCTGGAGCTTCTCGCGTTGGAGCTAGTGCTAGTGTTGCAATCGTATTAAATGATGCAAAAGGTGCTACAGATAACTACTAATTAATAATGAAGTAAAGAGCAATAGATACACGTTTAAAGTAAAGTGTATCTATTGCTTTAACAATTGAAAAAAATGTAAGCGGATACGAATGGGAGGAGACGGCTTATGAAATACTTAATCGGTGTTTTAGGCCTCGTATTGATTTTAGGTATCGCTTGGCTTGCTAGTAATGATAAAAAGAAAGTCAAATTTCGCCCAATCATAACGATGGTTATATTACAATTCATTTTGGGATTTTTATTATTAAATACGAGTATTGGGAATATATTAATTAGCGGAATCGCTGATGGTTTTGGAGAATTATTAAAGTATGCCGCTGATGGTGTCAATTTCGTATTTGGTGGATTAGTAAATCAAAAAGAGTTTTCATTCTTTTTAGGGGTATTAATGCCAATTGTATTTATATCAGCGTTAATAGGTATCTTACAACATATTAAAGTACTGCCTTTTATCGTGAAATATATTGGTCTAGCTTTAAGTAAAGTAAACGGTATGGGGAAACTTGAGTCATATAACGCGGTAGCTTCTGCAATTTTAGGACAATCTGAAGTGTTTATTTCAGTAAAAAAACAACTAGGATTATTGCCAGAAAAAAGAATGTACACTTTATGTGCATCCGCAATGTCTACAGTTTCAATGTCTATCGTTGGATCGTACATGGTTTTATTGAAGCCGCAATATGTAGTAACCGCTTTAGTACTTAACTTATTTGGTGGTTTTATAATTGCTTCTATTATTAACCCATATGAGGTTACTGAAGAAGAAGATATGTTAGAAGTACAAGAAGAAGAGAAAAAGACCTTTTTTGAAGTATTAGGGGAATATATTATAGATGGATTTAAAGTTGCGATTACAGTAGCAGCTATGTTAGTTGGTTTCGTTGCTCTGATTGCCTTTATTAATGCATTATTTAAAGGTGTAATCGGTATCTCATTCCAAGAAATTCTTGGCTATGTATTTGCACCATTTGCATTTATTATGGGTGTTCCGTGGCATGAAGCAGTTAATGCCGGCAATATTATGGCAACAAAATTAGTATCAAATGAATTTGTTGCGATGACAGATTTAGCACAAGGAAACTTTAATTTCTCAGCTAGAACAACAGCGATTATATCTGTATTCTTAGTTTCATTTGCAAACTTCTCTTCAATTGGAATTATTGCAGGAGCAGTGAAAAGCTTAAATGAAAAACAGGGGAATGTAGTAGCAAGATTCGGCTTGAAATTACTTTTCGGTGCAACATTAGTAAGTTTCTTATCAGCAACGGTTGTTGGCTTACTATTTTAATAGATTCATATAATATGAAAAGGAATGGTGATTGTAATGAGAATGGTAGATATTATTGCGAAAAAACGTGATGGAAAAGAATTAACGACTGAAGAAATTAATTTCTTTATTAATGGTTATACAGACGGAAGTATTCCTGATTATCAAGTGAGTGCACTTGCAATGGCAATCTTCTTCCAGGATATGACGGATCGTGAACGCGCAGACTTAACAATGGCAATGGTTGAGTCTGGAGAAACTATCGACTTATCAGCAATTGAAGGCATTAAAGTAGATAAGCATTCAACTGGCGGTGTTGGTGATACAACAACATTAGTATTAGGACCATTAGTTGCTGCTTTAGATGTACCGGTAGCAAAAATGTCTGGGCGTGGTTTAGGTCATACGGGCGGAACAATTGATAAATTAGAAGCAGTGGAAGGATTCCACGTTGAAATTACGAAAGAGCAATTCATTGATATTGTAAACCGTGACAAAGTGGCAGTTATCGGACAAACAGGAAATTTAACAC
This sequence comes from Bacillus cereus group sp. BfR-BA-01310, assembly GCF_022664325.1. Taxonomy (NCBI): domain Bacteria; kingdom Bacillati; phylum Bacillota; class Bacilli; order Caryophanales; family Bacillaceae; genus Bacillus; species Bacillus cereus group sp. BfR-BA-01310. The sequence goes on from NZ_JAKUHD010000003.1 coordinate 398,920, forward strand.
CTGCTGATAAAAAAATCTATGCGCTACGTGATGTAACAGGAACAGTAAACTCAATTCCTTTAATTGCAAGTTCGATTATGAGTAAAAAAATTGCAGCTGGTGCTGATGCGATCGTACTTGATGTAAAAACAGGTGCTGGTGCATTTATGAAAACAGAAGAGGATGCAAAAGAATTAGCACATGCAATGGTACGTATCGGAAATAATGTTGGACGTCAAACGATGGCAGTTATTTCAGATATGTCACAACCTCTTGGTTTTGCGATTGGTAACGCTCTAGAAGTGAAGGAAGCAATTGATACTTTAAAAGGTGAAGGTCCAGAAGATTTAACAGAATTAGTACTTGTATTAGGTAGTCAAATGGTTGTACTTGCGAAAAAAGCTAATACATTAGAAGAAGCCCGTGAAATGTTACTGGAAGTTATGAAAAACGGAAAAGCAACTGAGAAATTTAAAGAGTTCTTAAGCAATCAAGGTGGAGACAGCTCGATTGTAGATAATCCAGAAAAAATGCCACAGGCGAAGTATGTAATTGATGTACCTGCTAAAACTTCAGGTGTTATTTCAAACATTGTTGCAGATGAAATCGGTATCGCAGCTATGTTACTTGGTGCAGGCCGTGCAACGAAAGAAGATGAAATCGATTTAGCTGTAGGTTTAATGTTACGTAAAAAAGTTGGCGATGCAGTAAAAGAAGGCGAGCCATTCGTAACGATTTACGCAAATCGTGAAAATGTAGAAGATGTAAAAGCAAAAATTTATGAAAATATTTCTATCTCTGAAACAGCAGTGGCTCCTAAATTAGTTCATACAGTTATTACTGATTAATCATAATTACATTTACTTTGAGGAGGAAATAATATGGATAAGAAAAAATATATTGAAGAAGCAAATAAGATGTTATCAAAAGCGTATATTCCGTATTCAAAATTTCCTGTTGGTGCAGCGTTAGTTACGAAAGAAGGTAAAATCTATACTGGTTGTAATATAGAAAATGCTTCTTACGGATTATGTAACTGTGCAGAAAGAACGGCAATCTTTAAAGCAGTATCAGAAGGTGAGCGCGACTTTAGTTATTTAGTCATTACAGGCGAAACTGACGGACCAATTTCACCATGTGGTGCATGTAGACAAGTTATTGCTGAATTTTGTGATCCGAAAATGCCTGTTTTACTAACGAATGTAAAAGGCGATGAAAAGGAAGTGACGGTCGAACAGTTGTTGCCGGGTGCTTTCTCAATTGAAGATTTAAAATAAGATAAAAAGGGCCTTCCACAATCAACAGTTGTGGAAGGTCTTTTTTGTATAAAAAGAACAATGTAATATTCTGTTCATATTCCGTTCATAAACTTTGAGTAAAATGATTGCAGCGAATATGGAAAGTGACGATATGAATTGTCGTTCTACAGCAGGAGGAATATAATGAAGAAATTATATAATGCAGCATTCATGTACTTAATTATTGGTTTATTATCAGGTGTATTTGCAAGAGAGTATACAAAAGCACAAGGAATTAAAGGATCCACTATGTTACAGCTAGTGCATACACACGTATTAGTATTAGGATTCATATTCTTTTTGGTTGCTTTAGCTTTATTTAAAGTGTTTCATGTACAAGAAACAAAAAGCTTCCGCGCATGGTTTGTTGTTTATAATGCAGGATTAATTTTTACTATCGCTACAATGGTATTTAGAGGTCTTCTACAAGTAAACGGAACGGACTTTAACGGTTTAAGCCATATGGCTGGATTAGCTCATGTCATTATTAGTGTCGGGCTTGTTTGGTTTATGATTTTGCTAAAAAAGTCGTTTAAATAGATAGGAGTGGAGAATATGAGTTTAGCACTTTTATCAAGTATCGTAGCAGTTTGTATGGCCGTTGGAGTAATGTTTCTTCGATTTAAGTCAGCGAAAAAACCGGTAACGAAAAAGAAAATTATATTACCGCCAATCTTTATGAGTACTGGCGCATCGATGTACTTCTTACCAGAGTTTCGGTTAACATCGTTAGAAATAGTAGAGGCAATTAGCGTAGGACTTATTTTCTCTATATTTCTTATTAAAACAACTAAGTTTGAAATAAGAGGCGAAGATATATATATGAAACCGTCAAAAGCGTTCATATTTATTTTAGTTGGTTTATTAGCTGTACGGGTAGCATTAAAATCATATTTAAGTCAATCGATTGATTTGGCGCAATTAAGCGGGATGTTTTTCTTACTTGCCTTTGCGATGATTGTATCGTGGAGAATTGCTATGTATCGCTCGTATACTAAATTAGAAAAGACAATAAAAAGAGCTGGAATTTCTATATAGGAATTCCAGCTCTTTTTATGTTTTATTGAATGTATTCTTTAACGCGGAGCTCATTCGCTAAATGTCAAACGGTCTTGGGCATGCTGTAAAGCAATAGGAGTAACGTTCTCGCCGCTAGGATCTACAATTTTTGTATTTAATAAAATGGAATCTAAACTTCCGCGAAATTCTTTCGTATAGCTTTTTCTTAGCGTTTGTTGCTCTTTTTTTTCTGCACTATTTAATCCTAAAGTTTTTTCTTTTTTTGCTAATTCGTTAATACGGAATAAAATGTTTTTCATTTTGTTCACCCCTTATTTTAAATTAAATTAGTTACTTACTAATTTATAGTTATTTTAACTCGTATAGTTTGGTATGTCAACACCATCTACAAATGGGTTAAAAATTGACGAAAAATTATAACAATAATAAAATGAATAACAGAGGACAATTAGTTTTAAAAGCATACATAGAACGCTAGGGGGATTATTATGAAGTCAACATTTTTTGCTCAAAATAGAGAACGATTAAAGAAAACATTACCAGATGAATCAATTACTATTTTATTTGCCGGACAAGCACCTCATATGTCAGCGGATGCACACTATAAATTTGTGCCGAATCGTAATTTTTACTATTTAACAGGAATCGATGAGCCAAATGTTATTTTCATGTTAAAAAAGTTTGGGGATAGTGTAGAAGAAACTCTTTTCATTGAAAAATCAGATCCAGTGCTTGAGAAGTGGGTTGGAAAAACAGTTTCTAAAGAAGAAGCAGAGAAATTATCAGGTATAAAGAAAGTTGTATATATAGAGAGCTTTGAAAAAATAATGTCAAATACACTTTTCACCGAAAATGTGAAATATGTGAATTTAGATTTGGAGCTTCGTGAGTGGAAAGGTACAGAGACGAAAACGTTAGCGTTTGCTAAACATGTAAGAGAACAATATCCTCACATTACAATCGGAAATGTTTATCCGAACATTTGTGAATTACGAGTGTTTAAAACAGAAGAAGAAATTGAAATCATAAAAGAAGCTATTGCTGTTACTAAAGAGGGCATTTATAACGTACTGAAGCATGCAAAAGCAGATATGATGGAATATGAATTAGAAGCTCATTTTGATTTTACGCTGAAATCATCTGGTATTAAACATCATGCGTTTAATACAATTTTGGCGAGCGGTAAAAATGCTACTGTGTTGCATTATGAAGATAATGATGCAAAAGTGGGGCAAAGTGATTTAGTACTGCTCGATTTAGGTGCTCAAAAAGACTACTATAATGCTGATATTAGTTACACATTCCCAGCTAGTGGAACATTCTCTAGTCGCCAAAAACAAATATATAATATAGTGTTAAAAGCATTAAAAGAAACAACGGAACTTATTAAGCCAGGTTTAAAATTCGCTGCATTAAATGAACATACAAAAAAAGTGCTAGCAGAAGAATGTAAAGCAATTGGTTTAATTCAAGTAGACGAGGAATTAACTAAATATTATTATCATGGTGTCAGCCACTTCCTTGGTTTAGATACGCATGATGTAGGAACATATAAAGATAGAGTATTAGAAGAAGGTATGGTCATTACGATTGAACCAGGTCTATATATTGAAGAAGAATCAATTGGAATTCGTATTGAAGATGATATTCTTGTAACAAAGGATGGGTATGAAAACTTGTCAAAAGATATCATTAGAGAAGTTGAAGAGATTGAAGAGTTTATGAGAGAAAATAATGTGAATGTAAAAGAAGATGAAGTTGTTACGAAATAATAATTAGAAGAGGCGCTCAATTTTGGGTGCCTTTTTATTTTGTTCATTTTACATCTCCATATTTTCTTGAAAATCATTTTCTATAATGATTTTGAAATAGAAAAAGGAGGGATTTACCATGAAGAGATTTGTATTAACAGCAGTTATAGTCTCTGTAATATCTTTAATTACTGCATGTTCTGCGACCACAAATACAACAAATGATCATAAAAATATGAACGATAAAAAAACAACACAGACTGAAACGGCTACAAAATCATTGGAAGTTGTAAAAGGGCCAGAAGTTACTTTAGTAGCGAAAGAAGAAAAACAAAAGCTAAGTAATGGTGTTATTGTTCCAGTCTGGACATTTAATGGCTCATCCCCAGGTCCAGAAATTCGGGTGAAAAAAGGTGAAAAAGTTAAAGTGACATTAAAAAATGAATTATCTGCACCGGTATCTATTCATTGGCATGGGTATCCTGTTCCGAATAACATGGATGGAATTCCAGGCGTGACACAAGATGCGGTTGAATCAGGAAAAAGTTTCACCTACGAATTTGAAGCGAACGTACCAGGAACGTATTGGTATCATTCGCATCAAGATTCTGTAAATCAATTAGATAGAGGCTTGTATGGAGATCTTGTTGTAGAAGATACAAATGAAAAGTATGATAAAGATTACACATTAATGTTAGATGAATGGGTCACAGATAAAGAAGAAATTAATAAGCAGTTAAAAGAAATGACTAAAGGGCAAACAGAAAAAGCAGATGGTAATAGATCTAGTAAGGATAATGAAAATACGAAAAAGAATGATGATATGAAAGGCATGGATCATTCCGGTATGGACATGGGCAGTGATAAAAAAGACGCTGGTAATATGGCAGGAATGGACCATGGAAATATGAAGATGGAAGGTCATGATATGAGTATGTATGATTTATTCACAATCAACGGTAAAAGCGGGGATTTAGTGGAGCCATTAAAAGTGAGTAAAGGAGATAAAGTTCGTCTCCGCCTTGTTAATGCTGGCTATCTATCACATGATATACACGTTCACGGTCATGATATAAAAGTAATTGCGACAGATGGCCAGCCAATAAATGATCCAAAAGCTATAAAGGATAAAGTAATTTCAATCGCACCAGGGGAACGTTATGATGTTGAATTTACTGCTAACAATCCTGGGAAATGGTATGTTGAAGACCATTCAGAAAATAAAGGTGCAAAAGGAATGAAAGCTGTTATTGAATATGATGGCAACAAAGAGATGAAGGACAAAGCAAACGAAAAAGAAAAATTATTAAAATTAGACATGACGAAATATGGATCTAAAAAAATAGGAAGTTTCACGTTAGACCAGCAGTATACTACCACATATAATATGGACTTGAATACGCAAATGAATGGAAATGAAATGGTATATACAATTAACGGAAAGGTATTCCCAGATATTGACCCAATTCCAGTGAAAAAGGATGACTTAGTAAAAGTAAAATTAGTAAATCGCTCTAAAGCAGACGATCATCCGATGCATTTACACGGTCATTTCTTCCAAGTATTAAGTAAAGATGGAAAACCGATAGAAGGTTCTCCAATTGTTAAAGATACTTTGAACTTAAAACCAGGAGAAGAATATGAAGTAGCCTTTGTAGCAGACAATCCAGGTGAATGGATGTTCCACTGTCATGATTTACACCATGCTTCAGCAGGAATGGTAACAGAAGTAAAATATAAAGATTACAAATCTGATTATGTTCCAAACCCTAATATTCCAAATAAGCCAGAATAATATAAAATTCATGTAATTTATTATGATATAAAGCAGTTATCTTATTGGATAGCTGCTTTATTAATTTTGATTGCAAGTGTTAATGCATGTTTTGATCGTGCCCTGAGGAAGATGGGGGAGTATGATCTGGGAATGTCACGAATACAGTAAGAACAATTACTACGCTAATGGAAAGTAATAATAGAAACCGTCGGTGGATATAAGTAGAAAAGTTCTCTGATAACAATTGAATCATACATGACATGGTAATAGTTATGGTAAGTAAGAGGCTAATAAGAAGTATACTATGAGCTTGTTGAGTGCTTAACATTTCTGTAATCATTGCTCCCATCATACTTGCCATTAATCCAGAGAACATTCCTTCTAAGGCAGTATACAGGTGAAAACGTAGACCGACTAAAAGACAGATAAAACCACTAATCAAAATAGCAAGCAAAGTAGAATATAGTAGTTCACCTTTAAAGAGAATACCTAAATAAAAACCTATACTTAAACCGATACTCATACTAAAAGACATGATAAATACCATATACTCCATTAGGGTACCCTTACGTTTAGAAATATACGATGTAATAATAATCGAGATACAACAAAGTGTTAAGGTAGTTAATGTATAAGCAAACATCATGATACCTCCCTGTCCTATCATTCACTTCATCATATGTTCAAATGGAGAGTACTTATGCTTATATATATCTGCAAATTATCTGCACAATTTAATGAATGTAAGCAAGTAGTAATAAAGGAAAGAAAGGACGCTTGATTTTTTTTGGCGTCTTTTTTGCTTGTAAGCATGTGAAAGAAATTGTTATATAATGAGTTTCTATTGTGAAGCCATAAAGAATAAGCGTATAATATTATAGGTCTCACATTTGTGAGGCAAACCGCGAATGATAAATAAGATTGTTATTTTATCATCGTCTCTAAACATATACACAATGAAAGTAACACTGGAATACAGATAGGGAGTTAGAAGATGAAATTAATTATTGCCGAGAAACCAGATCAAGGTTTGGCTCTTGTTTCACAATTTAAATATCGCCGGAAAGATGGATATTTAGAAGTAGAAGCAAATGAGTTATTTCCAAATGGAGCGTACTGTACATGGGCAATTGGTCATTTGACGCAGTTATGTAATCCAGAACATTATCATGCTGAGTGGAAAAAATGGTCGCTCGATACATTACCGATGATTCCAGAGCGTTTTCAATTTGAAGTAACAAAGTCAAAGTATAAGCAATTTAATGTAGTGAAACAGCTGTTACATAATCCTCAGGTAACAGAAATTATACACGCAGGCGATGCTGGGCGTGAAGGGGAACTAATCGTACGAAACATTATTAATCTTTGCAACGTGCAAAAGCCGATGAAACGTCTTTGGATTTCATCTTTAACGAAGCAAGCTATTTATCAAGGGTTTAAAAACTTACTTGATGAATCAGATACGATTAATACGTATTACGAAGCATATACAAGATCTTGCGCCGACTGGGTCGTTGGTATGAATGCATCGCGTGTCTTTAGTATTTTGCTAAAGAAAAAGGGAATGAATGATGTGTTTTCCGCTGGTCGTGTACAAACACCAACATTGGCGTTAATCGTAAAGCGTGAAAAAGAAATAGAGAACTTTAAGTCAGAGCCATTTTGGGAAGTGTTCGCAACCTTTAATATAGAAGGAAAGAAGTATGAGGGGAAATGGGAGAAAGATAATGAGTCCCGCTTAAATGATCCTGATTTGGCAAATAAAATTGCAGCGTTTTGTCAAAATAAACCGGCTGTAGTAAAAGAAATGAAAACGGAGCGTAAAGAGTTTCAGCCGCCGTTTTTATTTAATTTATCAGCACTGCAAGCGACAGCGAATAAAGCCTTTAAATTTTCACCGAAAAAGACGCTAGATATAACGCAAGCACTATATCAAAAAGGGATAGTCTCTTATCCGCGTTCGGATTCTAACTATGTTACACAAGGAGAGGCAGCGACGTTCCCTGATATTTTACAGAAGTTAAGTCAGTTTGATGAATATAAAGGTTTATTGCCGGCACCAATTGAATCAATTATGAACAACAAGCGCTATGTGAATGAAAAGAAAGTTACAGATCACTACGCAATTATACCGACAGAGCAAGTGACAAATCCAAGCAAACTATCAGGTGATGAAAAGAAAATTTACGATATGATCGTAAGAAGACTTATTGCGGCGCATTATGAAGTAGCAATCTTTGACTACACAACGATTACAACGCTTGTAGACGAACGTGCGGAGTTCATTTCGAAAGGAAAACAGCAAATTCAAGAAGGTTGGCGTAAAGTTATTTTCCAAGACGATAAAGATGACGAAACGATTCTTCCAATTGTAGCTGAAGGTGAACAAGGGAAAGTTGTAAAGGTGAAAGTGAAAGAAGGAAAAACACAGCCACCGAAACGTTATACAGAAGGACAACTTATTACGTTAATGAAAACGGCCGGTAAGTATTTAGATAATGAAGAACTTGAGAAAGTATTGAAGAAAACAGAAGGTCTAGGTACAGAGGCAACTCGTGCAGGTATTATTACGATGCTGAAGGATCGTAAATATATAGATGTACAGAAAAACCAAGTGTATGCAACCGATAAAGGGAAAGTATTAATTACAGCAATCGGTGATAAAATACTAGCTTCACCAGAAATGACTGCGAAATGGGAGCAGCGCCTTGCGGAAATTGGAGAAGGTACAGCTTCACCAGCTACTTTCATGGAACAGACGAAAAAATTATCAGCTAAAATTATTGAAGACGCGGTAGAAATGTCGGAGAAGTGGGACTTCACTGGATTACATGTTGAATCGATTGAACGAAAAGGATCGAAATTTACAACAGGTAAAAAGGTTGGGAACTGTAAAAAATGTGATGGCGATGTTATTGACAAGTCCACATTTTACGGTTGTTCAAACTACAATACAACACAATGTGACTTTACCATCTCGAAGAAGATATTAAGTAAAACAATTTCGCAAAAAAACATGACAAAGCTCTTAAAAGGTGAGAAGACCGATTTAATTAAAGGCTTTAAAAAAGGCGAGAAAACGTTTGATGCGAAGTTAGAGTGGAAAGATAATAAGATTAATTTTGTGTTTGAGAATTAAGGGGTTTCAACAAATAAAAAAGTGTATTACTAAACAAAAAAGCTCTTTTCCGAGTAAAAGGTTCAGTAACAGGTTAGGGTTGAAAAAATATTGATATAAAAGAAAAAAGCATGACAATTTTATGTCATGCTTTTTTCTTTTATAATTACAGACTTTTGTGTACTAATACTAAAAAATATTTAAAATAATTGTTTGAAAAGATGGTATTAAATAGGATGTTTATATTATCTTTATCATTTCTTTTATATAAAGGAAAAATAAAAAATTAGAAAATGAAAACAAGCAATTAAGAGAACAACTGAAAGTAACTTACACCGATGTTTATAAAAAGTTATAGAGCATTTCTTTGAATGAGGAATGCTTTATATTTTTTTCTTGAAACAAAATCTGCAATAAAAATATTATTTAAATTGATAAAAATTTATTGTAAAACGATAAAAAATATATTAGAATCAAAAACAGAATAAATAAGTGAGGTGCTTTTTATGGGAAAAGTAACAACGTTATTTTTAAAAATAGTTGTTATTCTTTTAGGGGTCCCAGTTCTTGCTCTGTGCATCTTTTTGGTGCCAGAGATGGCGAATCTTGCAGTAAAATTGCTTCCACAGTTTGCTTTTATACAATATCTCGTTTTCATTGCATTTGATGCATCGGCTATACCTTTTTATTTTGCTTTGTATCAGGCTTTCAAACTCTTATGCTATATTGACAAAAATAAAGCTTTCTCTGATTTATCTGTAAAAGCTTTAAAGAAAATCAAATACTGTGCCATCATAATCAGTATTTTGCATGTGCTAGTTTGGCCGCTCTTCTATATCTTTGCAGAAGTAGAAGACGCATCAGGAGTTATCTTTGTCGGATTGGTTGTTCCTTTTGCTTCGATGGTTATCGCAGTCTTTGCGGCTGTTCTTCAAAAACTTTTACAAGATGCAATTAATATCAAATCAGAAAATGATTTAACGGTCTGAGGTGAATAACAATGGCGAACCTTTCTATATTGAAAAATGGAAAGGCAAAAGCGATTCGATTAGCCACTTTAGAGGCAATTTGTAAGGCTTTAAAATGTCAGCCTGAAGATATTTTAGAATACAAAAGTGAAGAAGACAGTTAAATATTGTGGAGGAAACTTAATATAACAATTATTAGGAGAGGTATAACTATGGACATTAACAATTTGATTATTGAAAATATTGATAAGCCTCATGAGTTGGAGAGAATGTATAGAAAAGACCCGAAAGCTTTTAAAAAGTCATTCTCACACGCATGGGAACAAAACCCTGATTCTCAGGTTCTTGGTGTTTGGTATGAAAGATTGCATTTCAAGGAGACAGCAAATACAGAAAAAACTTCCTTGCTTCAAAAAGGTTTCTTATTCATGGGTGTTTTAGCTATTCTGGCCGGGATAAGTACCAGAATCATTTTCCACTTTGTCGAACAGGAAGCAATTGCTCCAATTAACCTGGCTTTTGGTATAATGCCCTTTATTGCTGCCTATTTTGTTTACAATAATATTCCGAAAAAAAGTGTTATTTATTCCCTTGCAGCGCTGTTCCTAATTTCCGGGTTTTATCTTAATATGTTGCCATTAAATTATAAAGATAGTATTATCCTTGCTTATTTACACCTTCCCATATTTTTATGGGTATTGGTAGGTCTTGCATTTACAGGAAATGAATATTCAAAAGGCAGTACAAGGTTAGCTTATATTAAATTTAATTTGGAATATTGTATTCTCTACGCCAGCATGGCAGTTAGCGGAATGGTACTAGCAGCATTAACAATGCAGTTATTTAGGTTTGTTGACTTGAATATAGAAGACTTCTATTTTAGTAATGTTGTTTTATTTGGTGCTGCCGCTCTTGCTATTGTGGCTACATATCTGGTATCAATGAATCTTAAACTTGCTAAGAATATTACACCATATATAGCTAAAATTTTTAGTCCTCTTGTCCTGATCACATTGTTGATCTATCTTATAACGGTTATATGGGTCGGGAAAAATCCATTCTTGGACCGCAATTTCCTGATAGTCTTCAACGGAATACTCCTTGGTGTATTGGCCGTTACCATATTTTCCATTATCGAGAGCGATTCAGACAAGAAAAAGAACATTTCAGATTATATAAATTTTGCTTTAATTGTTCTTGCGCTTATCATTGACAGTGTGGCTTTGTCAGCCATCGTGTTCAGACTTTCTTCTTATGGGATTACGCCTAATAGACTTGCTGTTTTAGGAGTAAACATACTTATCTGGGCAAACCTTATTTGGATTATGCTCTCCTATATGCGTTTTCTACAAAACAAATCCGGGCCTTTAACTATCCAAGATGCCGTGACTAAGTATTTGCCAATCTACGGACTTTGGGCAGCTTTCGTTACATTTACTTTTCCTATAATTTTTAATTAGAAAGGATCTGTTAATGTAACGAAAAGTCAATCTTCTATAACGTATAAAATTTTTAGAGCCGATTGATTTATTATAATTGGTATTATTACGTTTGTAGTTTCGGTTATTTCATTTGTATTGATAAATAAGAAATAAGTGTTGTATGTAATCTTTCCATAATAAAAAACGTCCCATTTTGGGACGTTTTTTATTATGTGTATTGCTGGTTTTTCTTAATAAGCAACAACACTTGTGAAATACAAGCAAGTACGGGCAACTCAATCAACGGTCCAATAACAAGTGCAAGTGCGATAAGAGGCTCATCTGGAAAAGCGGTCACAGCAATAGCAAGTGCAACAGGCGAGTTTCTTGCTAACGTTGTTAAGCTTAGACTTACTGTATCTTTATAAGATAAATGCATGATGCGCCCGATAAATTGTCCTAGTAAAAAATTAATGATGAAGAACAATAGAACAGGAATCAGTAATAATAAAACGACATTCATATTTTGTAGTAAATATTTACCTTGTGATGCAAACATCGCTACAATTGCTAAACTTAAAAATACAATTTGAGCAGAGCTGAAAAATGGAATGATTTTATTCTCGAGTGCGTCAGCTTTTTTCATTTTATTCATAATGAATTTTGTAGCGTGTGCAAGTAAAAATGGTAAGACGATTACAATAACAATACTTTCTACTAAAACTGCAACCGCCACAGTCTTCATTACACCAGCAAATAAAAATAAATAAATTGGAAGCAGTAATACTTGTAAAATTAAATTTACGGGTAAAATTGCTGTAGAAAGTGCTACATTTCCTTTCGCTATTTCAGTAAATATTAAGTACCAATCTGTACATGGAGTAACCATCAACATTATAAATCCAACCCAAAGTGCTGGGTGGTCTGAAAGAAATAATGCACCTAATCCCCAAGCAAGGAAAGGTGTCCATAAAAAGTTAATGGTAAGGCTTGTTCCAGCAAATTTTAAATTGCGAAATCCATTTTTTATTTCTTTTAATGGGATGCTGAGGAATAATCCATATAGCATGAAAAATAAGGAGGGGACAATGAATTTGTCTGAATACGTATGTATGATATTAAATTGTCCGAGTGCGATGCCACATGTAACAGCAAAAAGAATAATAAAAGTTTGAATCTTTTCTATAGTGCTCATGAATAAATCCTTTCTATATATGAATTTTCCTCTCTAAGTTTATTATACAAGTAATAAAGATGTATTTGGTGTTCAATTGTATTTTAGTTAGTATTTTTAATTCGAGATTTTGGTTTTTATTAAAAGTTACTTGACTAAAGTAAGTGACCATATTACAATCACTTACATAAGGTAATTAAATAACGAAAAGTTGTAATAGCTTAACTTAAGGTATCTATTGGAACTTTTTCTTAGAATAAGAATTTTTATGATGATGAATAATGAATATGAAAAGAAAGATTAGGTGAAGAAAATGGGACTATTTAGCTCATTATTTGGTAAGAAAGAAGAAAATACGAATGTAGAGGAGAATAAAAAAATGTCAAAAGTATTATTTGTTAAAGCAAACGATCGTCCAGCAGAGCAAGCAATTAGTTCAAAAATGTATGAAACATTTGTAAGTACTTATAAGGAAGTAAATCCAAATACAGAAATTACGGAGTTAGATTTATTTGCATTAGATCTTCCTTATTACGGAAATATCGCTATTTCAGGTGGATATAAACGTAGTCAAGGAATGGAGTTAACAGCTGAAGAAGAGAAGGCCGTTGCTACAGTAGATCAATATTTAAATCAGTTTTTAGAAGCTGATAAAGTTGTATTTGCGTTCCCATTATGGAACTTCACAGTGCCAGCGCCTTTAGTTACTTATATTTCATATCTTTCTCAAGCTGGAAAAACATTTAAATATACAGCAAATGGTCCAGAAGGTTTAGCTGGTGATAAGAAAGTAGTTGTATTAGGTGCTCGTGGTTCAGATTACTCTTCAGAACAAATGGCTCCTATGGAAATGGCAGTTAATTATGTAACAACTGTGCTTGGATTCTGGGGAATTACAAATCCAGAGACAGTTGTAATTGAAGGACACAATCAATATCCAGATCGCTCACAACAAATTGTTGAAGAAGGTTTAGAAAACGTTAAAAAAGTAGCTGCAAAATTTTAATTTAGGATAGCAAAAGAGAAAAACCAACATGGATGACCATGTTGGTTTTTTAGTCTAGTTTCTATGTTAAAAAATGTATATTTATAAAATAAAAGAAAAGTTTGAAAATAGTATTGCAAAATATTATATATCAAACTATAATGAGTTCAAGAATAGTTGATACTTAAATTAAATATTCAGAAAATTCAATTAGTTAAAATTGGAAATGAGATAAGGAATTTTGAATGGGGGTTTTATTATGACGAATAAAGTACCGTTTTCGTTCATAGTAGTTATCGGATTAATGTTATTTGCACTATTTTTTGGAGCAGGGAATTTAATTTTCCCAGCTATGCTTGGTCAATCAGCGGGTGAGAATGTATGGATTGCAAACGCTGGATTTTTAGTAACAGGAGTAGGATTGCCATTACTTGGTGTATTAGCATTTGGAATTTCAGGTAAAGACGATTTACAGTCATTAGCAAGTCGCGCTCATCCGGTATTTGGGATTGTGTTTACAACAGTTTTATACTTAGCGATCGGTCCGTTATTTGCAATACCAAGAACAGGGAACGTTTCTTATGAAATTGGTCTTAAGCCTTTTATGCCAGAGGGATTAGGTTCTACACCTTTAATTCTTTTTACAATTATATTCTTTAGCATCACTTGTTTTTTTTCGCTAAATCCTGCGAAAATTGTCGATATTGTTGGAAAAATATTAACGCCAATTAAATTAACATTCATCGGTATTTTAGTAATCGTTGCTTTTATTCATCCGATTGGAGATATGCAAGCACCAGTTGAAGGGTATACATCACATGCATTTTTTAAAGGATTCCAAGAAGGATACTTAACAATGGACACGCTTGCATCGTTCGTATTCGGGATCATCATCATTAATGCAATTAAAGAAAAAGGTGCGAAAACGAAAACACAAATTATGGTCGTTTGTGCAAAAGCAACAATCATTGCAGCATCTATCTTAGCAATGATTTATACAGCACTTTCTTATATGGGAGCTTCAAGTGTTGCGAAGCTTGGACATTTAGAAAATGGTGGAGAAGTATTAGCGAAAGTTTCGAACTACTATTTCGGATCATATGGTGGAATATTATTAGGATTAATGATTACAGTTGCTTGTTTAACAACTAGCGTGGGACTTGTATCAGCATGTTCTTCATTTTTCCATAAGTTATTCCCACAAGTTCCTTACAAAGTAATTGCAATTACGCTATGTGTGTTTAGTGCCATTGTGGCGAATGTTGGATTAACGCAATTAATCTCAGTTTCGGTTCCTGTATTAACAGCGATTTACCCACTAGCAATCGTGTTGATTTTCTTAACATTCTTCCACTCGTTATTCAAAGGAAGAGCTGAAGTTTATCAAGTGAGTTTAATCGTAACGTTTATCATCAGCTTATTTGATGGATTAAGTGCAGCTGGAGTTAACATTGAAGTGGTAAGCCGAGTGTTCACTAAATTCCTTCCGATGCAGGAAGTAGGTTTAGGCTGGATTTTCCCAGCGATTATCGGTGGATTTATCGGATATGGTATTAGCGTTTTAAAAGTGAAAAATCAAGTTCAACCAACAGCTAGAGCAAATAAGAAAATAGGTTAAACAAAAAAAGTTATAGAACTTGTTTCTATAACTTTTTTTGTTAATATTGATAAGGATAGAAAAAATAAAGTAGTAGGGGAAATAGAATGAAAAAAACAATTGATCATATCGGAATCGCAGTTCGTGACATAGATAGTACGATACGCTTTTATGAAAAGGTTTTGTTAGGAACTTTAATAGATCGATACGTAAGTGAAGCATCCGGTGTTGAAAGTGAAGTAGCTATTCTTGAAGTAGATGGTGATAGAATTGAATTACTTGCGCCGACGAATAATACAACTTCTCCAATAGCACGATTTATAAAGCAAAAAGGTAAAGGTGTTCATCACGTTGCCTATCGTGTCGATGATTTAGATGTAGCTTTAGAAGAGTTAAAAGAACAAGGTATTCGAACGTTAGAACATACACTTCGAATTAATAAACATGGTAGACGATTAATTTACCTTAACCCAGCGGATACAGAGGGAACGATTATTGAGTATTGTGATTATCCGGAAGAGAAATAAATGAAAAGGTGTTACGTAATAACGTAACACCTTTTCATTTATGTATTTCACGCTTTCTTCACAAATGATTCACGATAACTTTTCTTCTTCGGAAACTTATATAAATATATTTTATGCTATAATAATAATCAACTTTAAAAATATAAGTAGTATCCATGAAGGTAGCTACTATTATATTGAAAGTATAGAGGTGAGAAATAAATAGAGAGTAATACGATATAGAACCTTATATTTAATCAGGTTAATATTTTATCGAAAAATAAAACTTAGAAAGTAAAAAGTAATGAAAGTGTAGTGACGAAAAAGAAAGAAGTGAAATGAGTGTGAAAGTAATAAGAAGGTTAGGGGCATGGGTATTAATAGCGTGCGTGTGTATTATATTGATACCAAAAAGCGCATCTGCTCATGCGTATGTTGTGAAATCAAACCCTACGGAAAATGAAACGTTAAAGAAAGCACCATCTGTTGTGAAAATTGAATTCGATGAGGATATACAAGTTTCACGATTTAATACATTGTTTGTAAGAGATTCCTCAGGTAAAAGAGTAGATTTAAAAGATGCTCATATAGATAAAAGTAATAAAAAATTATTAGAAGCTGGGTTAAAAGAGAATCTCAAAAATGGTCTCTACTCTGTTCAGTGGAAAGCTATTTCAGCTGATGGACATCCAATTCAAGGAGTTATTCCATTCCGTATTGGGTCAGCAGAAGCGGGAACAGATGATATAAAAGTAGAAGAGATGGGCTATGTTCCCAAAATCGATATGATTGTGGAACGCGGAATTTTATATACAAGTTTCTCACTATTTTTAGGAGTTCTATTCTTTAATCTTATTATTTATAAAGGGAAGGGAATTGAAGTTCAATCAAGGAGTAAGAAAGTAATATGGATATCATTATTTGGTATATTCATTAGTTTACTATTCAATTTACCATTGCAAGCGAAAATGAACGCTGATGTTTCATGGCTAGAAGCATTCGATCTTTTATTATTAAAAGAAACATTACAGTTATCTGTTTTTGGCTATGTATGGATCACTCAAATTGCTCTTATTAGTACGCTCATGATTGTTACATATTTTGCGATGAAACGTGAGAAGCTCTCGTCTTTTAAAGTATGGAGCATTCCACTTGTATTGTTCATTAGTTTACTTATAATGAAGGCCTTAAATAGTCACGCATATGGTTTAAAGTTTAAAGAAATTGCTATCGCTATGGATTTTCTACATTTATTTGCAGCTTCATTATGGATTGGTGGTCTGTCATCGATTATTCTTCTTTTACGTAAAGAGGATGACAAATGGACCATGTATTGGGATGCAATTAAGCGTTTTTCACCATGGGCAACAGGTGCTGTCATTGTGATATTAATAACAGGTCTTTTTAATAGTACATTTTTTATTCCAACGATCCATTCGCTATTTGATACGAAGTATGGATTAGCCTTATTAACAAAGATACTTTTATTCGTTTGCATGGGGTTATTAGGGATTTTTCATTATGTGAAAGGGAGAATGAGAGCTCAGAAAAGGTTAGGAGCTTCAGTGAAAGTAGAGTTTATTGTTGGGATTATCGTTTTCATAATCGTAGCATTTATGACAAACGTACAAACACCGCCGATGCCCCCTACTGGACCTTTTACAGAGAGTAAACAAGTAGATAATGGATATGAACTTACTTTACATGTAAGTCCTAATAAGGTAGGACAGAATACATTCCATATTAATGTAAAGGATGAGACTGGACAGCCTGTTACCGATATGGAACAAATCGTATTGACGACTGAATCATTAGATATGAATATGGGCAAAGGTTCATTTAAAGTTTCGGCAGTTTCACCGGGAGAATATGAAGCGGAAGGGATGTATATTAATATGACAGGAAACTGGAATATACATGTTCATGGATTAACAAAATCTCTGGATAGCTTCGATTTAGATTTTAAATTTATTGTAGGTGGCCGCTAGGGACTTCTTACTTATAGATAGTCAAAAAGGAGTTATAAGAAAATGAAACGTATAAAAAAATTAGGAACAACAATGATAGCAACTATAATTGCAATGGGAATTTTTTCGTTACCTGTTAGTGCTCATGTAACCGTAAAACCAGCAACTTCTGACGTTAACTCTTGGGAGACTTACACAATAAAAGTACCCGTTGAAAAAAATGTAGCAACAACAAAAATCACACTGAAAATACCGTCTGGAGTTGAGTTTCAACAGTATGAGCCAGTGTCAGGATGGAAAGTAGAAGAACAAAAAGACGCAGCTGGAAAAGTTAAAACTGTAGTATGGGAAGCAACAGGAGAGGGGATTTTACCTGGTCAGTTTCAGCGATTTACTTTCGTTGCTAAAAATCCAGATAAAGAGCAAAAAATAGCTTGGGATACATATCAACAATACAAAGACGGAGAAATTGTTGAATGGACAGGCGATGAGAAAGCTGAGAAGCCACATTCACTTACGACGATTACAAAAGGCACATCACTCACGGGAGAACATGGAGAAGTGTCTAGTGTGGAAAAGAATGAAGGTAAAAGTAATATGCAAACAATAGCAATTGTCTTATCTATTTTAGCGATTGCATCATCGGTGGGTACGTGTATTTTTGTAGTACGTCGTAAAAAGTAAGATATAAGAAAGAGCCTACAAGCAGTAGGCTCTTTCTTATATCTATTTATTTCACTTCAACTTGCTGCCCTACAGCAAGTGTTTTCGGCTTTATATTTACAAAACAAATACTCACCACAATAAATAATAGTCCAATAAATAGGCTAATTGTAATGGCCTCATGTAAGAAAATTGAACTTACAATAATAGCGATAAGAGGGATAAGGAATGTATAAGCTCCAACTTTACTCGCTTCACCAGCTCCAACAAGTGTGAAGTAAGCAAGCCACCCCATTGCAATAACGAAGAATGAAATAAAGAGTAGTACACTTACAAAAGGTATACTCCAAGCGATGTTAGACCAACTTTCAAATTCTGAACCGAATCCGATTAAGCAAAATCCACCAATAATAAGTTGAAGTGTTACCATCCAAATGGCATTAACGCGGTGTCCAGTTTTCTTAATAAATACTGTGCCGAGTGCCCAGCCGATAGCGCATCCTAAAGCAAGTAGCACACCAATAATAGAAATATGTCCAGTTAAACTACTAGAGCTAATAACCCCTACACCAATAAATCCGAGAATAAGTCCGAAAACTTTCAAGCCATACATTGATTCTTCAAGCCAAATCCATGAGAAAATGCCGAGTAAGACTGGTTGGAGAAATACGATTGCGGAGAAGAGTCCGGCGGGCATATATTGAAGTCCGACAGTTTGTAGTCCGTAAAATAAAATGATATTGAGTAAAGATGAAATAAAGTATAAATGCCAAGTTTCTTTTAAATTTAATTGTTTGTATTTTGGTAATGCGAAAATAAGTAGGATAAATCCTCCTATTAATGTTCTAATCCCTGCAAAGAGTACGGGTGGTGTGTAATGCAGAGCAAATTTAGATAACGGCCAATTGATTCCCCACATAAAAACGAGAAAGGTAAGGATTATGGCCGTCTTAGTTCGAGAAAGCTGTGTCACTGTGAGACCTCCTTGTTGTTATTCATTTCACTATGATATGATATCGACTATGATAAATAAAATGAATCTTTTTTATAAGGAGTATAAGTGATTAGTTATGACCATTACACAACTTCAAGTTTTAATTAAAACGGTTGAATTAGGGAGTTTTACGAAGGCCGCCGGGGTGTTAAATATGACGCAACCAGCTGTTAGTCATGCGATTTCAAGTATTGAGTCAGAGTTAGGAGTTACTATACTTATACGTGATAAACGAAAAGGGTTAATCGTTACGGATGTTGGAAACAGAATTCTTGTACATATTAGAGAAATCTTGAATGGTGTTGAGAAGATTGAACAAGAAGTGGCGATGGAGAAAGGGCATGAAGTTGGAACGATTCGTATAGGAAGTTTTCCAAGTGCCTCAGCGTATTTCTTACCGAAAATGATTAATATCTTTCGTGAAAAGTATCCCAATTTACAATTAGTTCTTTGTGAGGGAGCACTTAAAGAAGTTGAAGATTGGTTATTATCACGAGTTATCGATATTGGAATTGTTATTTTACCGAATAAAGATATGGAAATAGTCCCAGTAACGAAAGGGAAGATGGTTGTAGTTTTAAGGGACGATCATCCCCTTTGTAAGAAAAGTTCTATTACGATAAGTGATTTAGAGAACGAACCGATTATACTATTTAAAGGTGGATATGAACCGCCGATTATTGATATGTTCAAACAAGCAAACGTGCCACTTCGAGTTGAATATGCGGTTTCGACTGTAACAACATCTTTAAATATGATTCAAGAAGGATTAGGAATTGCAATATTAGCTGAATTATCTTTAACGAATTTACCAAAGAACGTGCAAACGCGAGAATTGGAGCCGCAAGTGTGGAGAGAGATTGCTTTAGTTGTTCCTTCATTAAAGGAAGCTTCACTTGCTGTTCAGTTATTTATTGAAGAATTTCAAGAGTTATTTGCAGAATAAGATAAGGTGTCTCATATATTGTAATGAGGCACTTTTTTTATTTACCTAAAAAAATCTATAAAAAGGATTGACTTATCTTTTTGTTGTAACTATAATGATTACATCGAGGTGGTGATAACGATGAAAATTAGTAGCCGCTTTTCTATAGCTGTTCACATTTTATCTATTTTGAAAAACAATCCATCTTCAGTTTGTACGTCGGACTATATGGCCGAAAGTGTAAATACAAATCCGGTAGTAATTCGCAAAATAATGTCTTACTTGAAACAAGCTGGATTTGTTTACGTAAATCGTGGACCAGGTGGTGCGGGATTATTAAAGGATTTACATGAAATCACATTGTTAGATGTATATCACGCAGTGAATGTAGTAGAAGAAGACAAACTATTTCATATGCACGAGAAACCAAATCCAGATTGTCCAATTGGAGCAAATATTCAAGCTGTGTTAGAAGTTATTTTAATTCAAGCACAATCCGCGATGGAAGAAGTTTTGAGAAATATTACGATGGAGCAGTTGTTTGAATCTTTGCAAGAGAAAATGAATTCGTAAAATAATATCTATATTTTTTTGTTATTATTGTAACTATATTGATTACAACTATAAAGGTAAGGTGTAAAGATATGACTGTAAAAATGAAAGTATACTCAGACTTTATATGCCCGTTTTGCTTTTTAGCAAAAGGTCCATTAGATGAAGTAGCGAAAGAGAAAGATGTAGAAATTGAATGGATGCCATTTGAATTGCGTCCAAGTCCATATTCTAAAATAGATCCTTGGAATGAGCCAGATAAATTAGGTTCATGGGATGCTTTCATACTTCCTACTGCAAAGAAATTAGGAATTGAAATGCGATTACCACGTGTTTCACCGCATCCATATACACATTTAGCTTTCGAAGGATGTCAATTTGCGAAAGAACGTGGACTTGGAAATGAGTATCATCACCGTGTATTCACAGCATTTTTCCAAGAAGAACAAAACATTGAGGATATTGATGTTTTAACGAAATTAGCGGTAGAAGTAGGGCTTCCTGAAGCTGAATTTAAAGATGCTTTAGTAACTCGTAAATATAAAGAAAAACATCAAGAAGCAATTCAACATGCATATGATGAAGCGAATATTATGGCTGTCCCAACTGTAATGATTGGAGATGAAGTCATTCAAGGGCTTGCTAGTAAAGAAACGTTACAAAGAGTAATTGATAAAGAAATCGAGAAGGATAAAACAAATTCATTTGAAGGAATGCAATGTAATACGGATGGCTATTGCTAATTCGTTTGTCATGGAGGAATCAAATTAATTTGTTTAAATAAATTATAAAACATACATTTGGAGGAATTAAAATGTCAGCAACTACAACAAATTTAAAAGAAGCAATCGTAAACCGCCGTTCAATTCGTAAAGTAACAAAAAGCGCTACAATAACAAAAGAAAAAATTGAAGAAGTTTTAAAAACGGCTTTACACGCACCAACTTCTTTCAATATGCAAAGTGGCCGTATGGTCGTATTAATGGATGGAGAGCATGAAAAGTTTTGGGATATCGTAAAAGAAACACTAAGAGCCCGCGTACCAGCAGAAAACTTTGAAGCAACTGTAGAAAGACTAAAAGGCTTCCATGCAGGTGTAGGAACAGTACTATTCTTTGAAGATCAAGCAACAGTAGAAAAAATGCAAGAAAATGCCCCATTATATAAAGAGCAGTTCCCATTCTGGTCTCATCAAGGAAATGCAATGTTACAACATACGGTATGGATGCTATTATCTGCTGAAGGAATTGGAGCATCATTACAACATTACAATCCAATCGTAGATGCTGAAGTGAAAGAAACTTGGAACATTCCAGCAGAGTGGAGCTTAGTAGGACAAATGCCATTTGGTGAACCAAATGAACAACCAGGAGAAAGAACATTCTTACCTACTGAAGATGTAGTGAAATTTTATTAAGAAATACAATATATAATGAGAAGGAAGCTGTGATTAGAAACAGCTTCCTTTTTTTGTATTGGTGTTAATTTATGTGCATTTAGGGAAGGAATATAAGAAATAATCCAGTGAGAAGGGAAGTAGAAAAATGAATGATGATAAAAAATATACAGTGGTAGGTACTGATGTTGAGGAAATAAAACGTTTAAATAAAAATTCAGGGTTAACCTATAACCAAGCGAAGGAATTGTTAGCGAAGCGAATGGAAAAAAAGCAATGATTTGATTGGAATAATTAATTGTATCATTTAGCATTTTGTCTAGAGAGAGTTAAGAAGATAACTCTCTTTTTTCAATATGAAAATTTAATAGTGAGCAACTTGTAGATTGGAGGGAACAACATAAAAAAATGGGTAAAGGTAACGTTGTCTATCGCAGGAGGGATTGTCCTATTGGCATGTGCCGGAGGATATACGTATATAAAAATTATTTTCCAAAGGAACCTGAGCGAATTGTATATGATGAAGAACGAGTGTTAAAACCGATACATAATCAGCTTCAAGGAGTCAACATAGATAATGTAAAGATAAAAGCAAAAGAAGTTGTGAATGCCACTGTAGATGAGCTTCAAAAATGGTCGAGGATGGGAAATTATCATATGAAGAATTAACGAGTATTTATCTCTTTAGAATACAGGAACATGATCAAAATGGAATAGCATTAAATGCTGTTACAGAGATTAATCCTAATGCGATGGAGGAAGCACGAAAGTTAGATAAAGAGAGAGCGTTAAATAAGAAATCGAACTTATATGGAATTCCTGTCATCGTAAAAGATAATGTACAAACGGAAAAAGAAACGGCAACATTATTTAATTCAATGGTAGGTTATGACGAAAAAGATACTATGACAGAAAAAACGAAAGATAAAGATAGAATTGATAAAGTAGTTTTTAGAAAAGTATTAGACAAAAAAATCCGACAATAAAAAAGAAAAAAAGGATTCTTCCCAATTAGTAAGAAAGATTGTCTATAGAAGCTCATAAAATGTAATAGTATTACAATGAATAAGTGTGTGTTGTAATATATCCAATTCCATCCATTGAAGGGGGAGGTTAATTCTTAATGAATGAAGTGAAAAATTTCTTTCGAAGTAGAGGGTTTCAACGGTTTCTCGTTTTAATAATATTAGCACTTGTATTATATGGATTAAAAAGTATGATCAATTTAATCCTAATTACGTTTATACTGACATTTTTAATGGATCGGTTTCAACGCTTTATTTCAAAAAAATTGAAAGTGAATAGGAAGGTCGTTATTGCTTGTTTGTATATAATATTAGTGACATTTATTGTCACAACATTGTATAAGTATTTACCGGTACTAACGATACAAATTTCACAATTAATTTATCAATTTAAATTGTTTTTTCAACATCCACCTGATAATGAGATGATTAGATACGTACTTTCAGCAATTAATGAAATGGAAGTATCAAAATATATTGAACAAGGTGTGGATGTCATTTATCAATCAATAGCAAACATAGGAAAGGTAAGTTTGCAAATATTATTGTCTCTTATTTTAAGCTTATTTTTCTTATTAGAAAAAGAGCGAATTATTTCATTCACGTCCAAATTTAAAGATAGTAAATTAAAGATTTTTTATGAGGAGATTGCATATTTCGGCGAAAGATTTGCAAGATCGTTTGGAAAGGTGATTGAAGCACAGTTTTTAATTGCGGTTGTAAATGGTGTTCTCACTGTAATCGCACTTGTCATTTTAGGATTTCCGCAGCTTCTTGTATTAGCTGTCATGGTCTTTCTACTCGGTTTGATTCCAGTTGCTGGTGTTATTATTTCCTTGTTTCCACTTTGTATAATTGCCTATAACGTCGGTGGGGTTATGTATGTTGTATACATACTAGTATTCATTACAGTAATCCATGCTCTTGAAAGTTATTTTTTAAATCCAAAATTTATGTCTGCAAAAACGAATTTGCCTGTTTTTTATACATTTATGATTCTTATCTTTTCAGAGCATTTCCTCGGAATATGGGGGCTTATTATCGGGATTCCAATCTTTATCTTTTTATTAGATATACTTGACGTAACTAATGATGAACCGATTAAAGATAATAAATGATAGAAAATGTAACCGATGTTTTCTCTTGGTGAAAACATCGGTTATTTTTTCTTTGGAAATAGTGTTTTTAAGAGTATTAAGGATGTTACAGCTAGTAAGGAGGGTTCCAATCGGCCAAGAATCATCCATGAAATCACTCCTTTCTGCCATGGAGAATAGTAACGTTTATATTGAGGGGAAATAAAAAGCAATCCAATATAAGTTGGATTGCTTTTTTTACTAGATATTTGATTAAAGTACAGGAGCCAGTGTTTCTTTTAATACTTGAACAGAATGATCGAATTTTAATTCTTCTTCTTCACTTAATTCAACTTCTAAAATTTCACGAACACCGCCGCGGTTTAAGACAGCAGGTACGCCGATATAAACGTCTTGTTGGCCGTATTGACCTTCAAGATATGCTGATACAGTTAATACGCTGTTTTCATTGTTCAAGATTGCTTTCGTAACACGCAGCAGTGACATACCAATGCCGTAGTATGTAGCACCTTTTCGTTCAATAATGTGGTAAGCTGCGTCACGAACATTTATAAAGATTTCATCTAAATCTTTTTGGTTATATGTGTTGTCTTTTTCAAGAAGTGTTTCTAGTTTTTGAATACCAACTGATACGTGACTCCAAACTGGAAGTTCTGTATCACCGTGCTCTCCAATAATATAAGCGTGAATGTTATGAGGGCCAATATCGAAGTACTCACCTAACATATAGCGGAAACGAGCAGAATCAAGTGTTGTACCAGAACCGATTACTCGTTCTTTCGGTAAACCAGATTCTTTCCAAGTTACGTAAGTTAAAATATCTACAGGGTTAGTTGCGATTAAGAAGATGCCATCAAATCCGCTGTCCATAATGCTACGAACAATTTGTTTGAAGATTTTAGCGTTTTTCTCGACTAAATCTAAGCGTGTTTCACCTGGCTTTTGTGGTAATCCAGCTGTAATTACAACAAGATCTGCGTCTTTACAATCTTCATAACTACCTTTCCAAACTTTTGTTGGAGCTGGTGCGAAAGGTACGGCATGGCTTAAGTCCATTGCTTCTCCTTCTGCTTTTGCTTCATTTACATCAACTAAAACAAATTCTTCAGCGACAGCTTGGTTAATCATACAGTAAGCATAGCTACATCCTACTGCTCCTGTTCCTACTAATACAACGCGGTTAATACCTTTTTTCATTTCAAAATTCCTCGCTATTTCGTTAATTTTATTACGTAAGATAATACGTCTTACTTCTATAGTTTCGTATCTATTTTATTACATTTTATAAAAGATATTCAAGTAATTGAAAATATATCCGTCCAATTACTTGACCGAAACATAGGAACCCTGCTAAACGAATATAATTCAGTAAAATCCTTCATAAAAGGGGAATTGGCATGGGGAATCCATTATCGATGGAAAAAATGCTTCAAATTATCCATGAGGGGCTTGCCAAAACAAATAACCCCAAAAGGATTACAATTGCTGGTGCGGGGATATCTGGATTAGTTGCAGCATCTTTATTAAAAGAAGCTGGGCACGAGGTAACGATTATAGAAGCAAATAACAGAATAGGCGGCAGGGTGTATACAATTCGTAAGCCATTTAGCACAGGATTATATTTTAACGCAGGCCCTATGCGTATTCCGGAGACTCATGATTTAACTTTAGCTTACATTCGTAAATTTAAACTAAAGTTAAATCTTTTTATTAATAAAACTTCTTCAGATATAATCTATACGAATAATATTAGAACGAGATTGAATGTGTTTGAAAATGATCCAAGTGTACTCGGATATCCAGTTTTAGAAACAGAAAGAGGGAAAACGGCAGAAGAATTAATATTAGTGGTATTAGAACCGATACTTAATTATATTAAGAAAGATCCTAATAAAAACTGGATTATTGTTGAAAAAAAGTATAAAACATATTCACTCGGTTCTTTTTTAACCGAGTATTATTCTGATGGAGCAATAGATATGATCGGTGTACTTCTTGATATGGAAGCATATATGGGAATGTCTTTAATTGAAGTATTACGGGAAATGATTTTTTTTACTTCAACGACAAAATATTATGAGATAACGGGCGGGATGGATGCATTACCAAATTCATTTTTACAACAGCTAAAGGATAATATTTTCATGTCATATAAAGTAGAAAAAATAATACAAGAAGATAATAAAGTGATGATGCAAGTAAACCGTGAAAAAACGTTAGAGCGATTTATAATAACGGGTGATATTGCCATTGTCACAATTCCATTTTCAGCTTTGCGCTTTGTAGAAGTCCAGCCGTATCATTTATTCTCTTATTTTAAAAGGCGGGCAATTCGTGAATTGAATTATATTGCAGCGACTAAAATTGCGATAGAGTTCAAAAGTAGATTTTGGGAAAGAGCGGGGCAGTGTGGTGGGAAATCAATTACAGATTTACCTATACGCTTTACATATTATCCGAGTTATGGCATTCATACACCAGGGGCAGCTATCGTTTTAGCAAGTTATACGTGGGCAGATGAGGCGTTAACATGGGATAGTCTCTCGAATAGAGAACGTATTCGTTATGCATTAAAAAATTTAGCGCAAATATATGGTACCGTGGTTTATAGTGAGTTTGTAACAGGTGCTTCTTTTAGTTGGAGTCAAAATCCGTATTCTTGCGGAGCATTTACAGCTTTTGAGCCAGGACAAGAGCTTGAACTGTTTCCATATATTACACCAACAGCTGGAAGAGTGCATTTTTCAGGAGAACATACGACGTTAACACATGGATGGATGCAAGGGGCAATCGAGTCCGGAATTAGAGTTGCTCATGAAGTGAATGAAAATGAAACGATAATCTAGCAGTTTTGTTTACAAATAGTTATTCTTTTAATAAAATGATAAATATAAATCGTAATAATTACGCTTTGAAGAAATTTGAAGTAGGGAAATGGATGGTCGGTCATATGAGTAAAGTAGAAATCCATATATTAGGTGGTTTTTTAGGTAGTGGAAAATCAACGTTACTGCAAAACCTATTATTAGCAGAAAAGAAGAAAAATCGAAAAGTTGCTGTTTTAATGAATGAAATAGGTGAATACTCGGTAGATACAGATATTATTGGAAAAGAGAATGTGTTAAGAGAACTTCTAAAAGGATGTATTTGTTGTACGTTAAAAGAAGAGCTTGAAATACAATTACATTCACTATATCAACAAGAAAGACCGGATGTAATTTATATAGAAACAACAGGTGTCGCACATCCAATTGAAGTGTTAGATGCATGTGTATCACCAATTCTAGCACCTTTCCTTGAAGTGAAATCTATAGTAGTCGTATTAGATGCAGTGAGATGGTTAAATCGAAGTGTATTAAGTGCAAATGTACAACAACTATTACATGAGCAATTGAAATATGGAAGCCATATACTCATTAATAAATCAGATTTATTAACAGAGGAAGATAAGAACAAAGTATTTGAAGACGTAAAAGCAATCAATAATCATGCGAAATTGTATGAAACAAAGTATTGCAATATATCTTTGAATGATATAGAAGAAGCTGAATTTGGAAGTAATGAAGAGCATGAAACATTACATGTAAAACAGCATTTGCATATACAAACGATGACATATCAATTTACGAAATCAATCGATCAAGATAAATTATATGAATGGCTTTCAAATTTACCTGATGGCATTTATCGTGTGAAAGGTTTCGTGAAATTCCATGGGGATAAATACCCACACTTATTACAATATTCATTTGGGGTACCAACTTTATTAGAACAGGATTTTGGTTTCCCGACAAACTTGGTGATAATAGGGGAAGGGCTAGATAAGAAACAATTGGTTGAAGGGTTAGAGAAAGTAGAAAATAATTAAGTAGTTGATCTATCAATGTTTTTATGTAAGCTGCAAATAATCGACTTAAGGAATTAAGTTAATTATTTGTAGCTTTTTTCGTGATGATTACTGTAATGAAACAGTAATTTCATTTGAACAACGGAATATATATTGATTGTATGTCCGTTTCCATTTAATAGGAAGGTGATTATAGATTTATGCCGAATGTAGAGGTTACTACAAGAGTTTTCCATTATCAATTTTAAAGTCATAATTACGGACAGGGGAATTTGGCGTGTTTGATTCTAACAGAAAGTAAAGTATGGGGAGGATCACAATGTCGATGAAAAAACGTAAATGGCTAAGAACGGTGGTTACTGGCTGTGTTTTAGGGTCGCTATTAGTAACAGCAGCTTGTTCAGGAAAGAAAACAAGTACAGAAGATGAAAAAACGATTAAGGTAGGGGTTCTTGCTTCATTAACAGGTCCGCTAGAATCGTATGGAAAACAAACGGTAAATGGATTTGAATTAGGGTTAGACTATGCAACAGGTGGAACAGGGAAAGTGGAAGGGAAGAAGATTAAGTTTGTTGTAGAAGATACAGAAACGAAAGCTGATGTAGCAGTTAAGAAGGCTACAAAATTATTAGAAGAAGAGAAAGTTGATTTTTTAGTCGGGTCATCTAGTTCAAGTGATACATTAGCAGTTTTACCACTAGCTGAAGAGTATAAAAAGATTATGGTTGTAGAACCGGCAGTTGCTGATAGTATTACCGGGAAGAACTGGAATAAATATATTTTTAGAACAGGAAGAAACTCTTCACAAGATGCAATTGCAGGGGCTGCCTCAATCGCTAAAAAAGATGTGAAGATTGCGACGTTTGCTCCAGATAATGCTTTCGGTCGTGAAGGAATTGCTGCATTTAAAGCTGGTGCGAAGAAGTTAGGTGCAAATATTGTAAACGAGCAATACGCGGATACGAACTCAACGGATTTCACTGCAAATATTCAAAATATTATAAGCTCAAAACCAGATTATTTATTTATCGTTTGGGCAGGTGCGAATTCTCCATGGAAACAGTTGAAAGATATGAATGTGGAAGCGCAAGGTATTAAAATTTCTACTGGTGCACCTGATATACCAGCATTAAAAACGATGGATGCGTTAATAGGGATGCAAGGATTTTCTGTTTATTATCACACACTTCCTAAAAATAAGGTGAACGATTGGTTAGTAGAAGAACATAAAAAACGTTTTAATGGTGCTGTTCCAGATTTATTTACAGCGGGAGGAATGTCCGCGGCGATTTCTATCGTCGAAGCTTTAAAGAAAACGAAGGGCGATACGGATGTAGATACACTTATTAAGAAAATGGAAGGAATGGAATTTGATACACCGAAAGGCAAGATGAAATTTAGAGAGAAAGATCATCAAGCATTACAAACTCTGTATTCTATAACGTTGAAAAAGCAAGAGGGTGTTGATTATCCTGTACCAGTGCTAGAGAGAGAATTAACGATGAAAGAAACAGAACCATCAGTTCAAAATAAATAAACTGAATTTTCAGTTCTATTTGTATAAAGAGGGAATCCCCTCTTTATACTCATTTCTTTTAAAAGTTTAAACACAATCGCTTTTAAGGGAGGAATCTTGTGACACATTTGTTAGAGACGAAAAATCTTTGTGTATCTTTTGGTGAACATCATGTTATTAAGGATGTTAATGTAACGGTACAAAAAGGAAAGCTCATTTCAATTATTGGGCCGAATGGTGCTGGAAAGACCACTTTATTCAATTTATTAAGTGGGCAAATTTCTCCGACGAAAGGTGAAGTTTATTTTAAAGGGCAGGATATTACAAAGCTATCAATTTCAGATCGAACGCGCTTAGGAATTGGTCGTTCTTTTCAGTTGACGAATATTTTTCCAGAGCTAACAGTGCTTGAAAATGTGCGTTTAAGTGTTCAATCATTCGTTCAAGATTATTATAGTTTCTTTCCGAATTCAGCTAAGTTAAAGCAGCAAACTGGAGAGGCGAGACGTCTTTTAAAAACCGTACTACTTCACGAGAAAGGGGACGTATTGGCAAAAGATTTAGCTCACGGGGAAAAAAGAAAGTTAGAGCTTGCTATGTTGTTAGCGTTAAAGACAGATGTATTACTACTTGATGAGCCGACGGCAGGTATTTCAGTTGAGGAAGTTCCGGCTATATTACAAGTAATCGAAAATATTAAAAAGAATCCAGAGAGCACAATTGTACTTATTGAACACAAAATGGATATGGTGCTAGGTTTATCAGATCATCTTATCGTTTTATTTCATGGTGAGTTATTGGCTGAAGGATTACCGGAAGAGATGATGAAAGATGAACGTGTACAAAGTGCTTATTTAGGGGGATTATACAGTGGCACTATTACAAGTGAATAATATTGAGACGTATTTAGATCAGTTTCATATTTTACAAGGAGTATCCCTCTCGGTTGAGAAAGGGACGATTACTGTATTGTTTGGAAGAAATGGAGCTGGAAAAACAACAACATTGCGCTCAGTTATGGGATTTCACCGGATAGCAAATGGAGAAGTTTATTATGATAGTACAAAAGTAAATGGACTATCTACACATTTAATTTCAAGAAAAGGTATAGGCTATGTGCCGGAAAATCAAGGGATTTTTCATGATTTAACGGTAGAAGAGACATTCGTACTTGCTAAGGGGAAAAACAGGGAAGAAGCGGAAGAGAAGCTAGAATGGATGCTTGAACTTTTTCCAGACTTAAAGCAATTTTGGTATAAAAAAAGCGGACTTTTAAGCGGGGGACAAAAACAAATGCTGGCGATTTCAAGAGCATTTATCAATAGTGATGGACTATTGCTTATTGATGAGCCGAGTAAAGGGCTGTCTCCAATTATGATAGAAAAATTAATGGTAGCAATTTTGAAAATGAAGGAGAAAACGACTGTTTTACTTGTTGAACAAAATTTCATGATGGCTAGTCAAATCGGTGATTACTTCTACATTATGGATAATGGGCGTATTGTGCATAACGGTTTCATGGAGGAACTGCGAGAGGATAAGGAAACATGTCATAAATATTTAGGTATTTCTTAACATTGATACGGGGGGATAGAACGTGGATGTGCTAATTAACTTATTTGTAAACGGCGTTTCGACAGGGATGCTTATTTTTTTATTAGCGTCTGGTCTATCACTTATTTTCGGTTTAATGAGCGTACTGAATTTTGCACATGGCGGTTTATTTGCATGGGGAGCATTTACAGGCGTTTGGTTATTCAATGTGACAGGGAGTTATTTATTAGCGCTAATTGGAGCAGTCGCTATGGGGATGTTTCTCGGTTTCATTTTAGAAAGATTTCTTATTAGGCCAGTGTATGGAAACCATGTTCGGCAGCTTCTCGTTACGCTCGGAGGAATGCTCGTTCTTAGCGAGTGCATCAAAATATTTTGGGGACCAAATCCCATTGGGGCAAAATTACCGTTATGGTTACAAGGAAGTTTTACATTTGGAGGCGTTATACTAATTAAATATCGCCTATTCGTCATTTTAGTTGGGATACTAATTTACATTGCTTTACTATTACTGCTGAAAAAAACAAAGATAGGACTAATGATTCGCGCGGGTGTAATGGATAAAGAGATGGTTCAGGCCCTTGGTATTAACGTAAAAGCGATATTCTCGTTTGTCTTTTTATTAGGAGCGGGGATGGCTGCGTTAGGTGGTTTCCTACTTGCACCATATTCAGGCGTTATTTTCGCTGAGATGGGCATGCAGTACGCAATTTTAGCTTTTATAGTAGTTATCATTGGAGGATTAGGTAGTGTACAAGGTTCGGCGATAGCTTCTTTAATGGTCGGTTTAGCCGGAGCTTTTACAGCGTATTTTATCCCAGATTTATCGCTTGCAATCAATATGTTAATGTTACTATTTTTCTTGATAGTGAAGCCAACGGGGCTCGTTGGTGAAAAGGGGTGAAGTGGTGAACAGCATATCGGATCGAATCAAAGTATACTTTGGATTATTTATGCTCATTTGTTTAAGTGTATTTCCGTTCGTAAATGATTCACGGAGCTTGTTAATTTTGTTCACTCAAATCTTCATCTTTGCTATTTTCGCTATGAGTTTTGATGTGCTGCTTGGATATACAGGTATTGTTTCATTTGGTCATTGCATGTTCTTTGGTATAGGAGCATATGGGGTAGCACTATTATTTGATCGGCAAGGAATATCGATAACGAACTTTTTTATAGGAATAGCAGCCGCTGTAATTATTTCAGCTATTGTAAGCTATATAATCGGTTTGCTTTCGTTACGTTTGAAAAGTCATTTTTATGCAATGTTAACGCTCGCTATTTCCCAATTGTTTTTTGTACTTGCTGAAAAATGGCGTTCACTGACTCATGGAGGAGATGGATTTACATTTGGTGTACCAGATATATTCCGTGATCGTTTTACGTATTATTACGTAACACTTATATGTTTAATTGCTATTCTTATTTTGTTACGATTGTTCACAAAATCTTCTATTGGAAAAGTATTAAAGGCAATTTCACAAAATGAACAACGTGTTGAAGCACTTGGGTATAAAGTTCTTCATTATAAAATTATCGCGAGTGTAGTGGCAGGGATAGTAGCTGCGATTAGCGGAGGATTATTCGTTATCACATTGCGTTTTGTAAATACGACGGTATTTTCAATTGATATGACGCTAAATGCATTATTGATGACAATGATCGGAGGAGTTGGAACGTTAATCGGAGCCATTGCTGGAGCTGGGATTATTGAATCACTGAAATATTATTTATCAGAACTAGCGACTGAGTATCCGATTTTTGAACGATGGACGATTATTCTTGGTTTGTTGTATATTATCGTGCTTCTAGTTTTTCCGAAAGGATTGGTTGGAACGTTTAAGAAGTTGAAGAATTTAAAAAGAAGTAAGAAGGAGAAAAGCACCGGGGTGGAGCAGAACGTGTAAAGTCTAATGAAATGTATGGATAATGAGGCAAGTCTCCAAGATGAAAAGGGATGTCCGAGTAGTTGAACTTTTTAACTAGGTAACATCTCTTTTTATTTTGTTGAGCTGTACGATAATAAATGAAATTATATCGTCGATTTTTCGAATATATCGACCACAACTCGAAATATATAAGCGATTCGACAAGGGATATCGATTTGCCGAAAAAATATAACGAGTATAACGGCCTTATTTGTTAAATAGTTCACCTGGAATCTCTTTTTCTAAGTCTTGAGCTGTAAAGAAGTTAATAGATAATTTTTCAATCGCCACATCTTCAATTGGTGCTAATTTATCATTTTTAATCGGTAAAAAAGCTATACCATTTCCTTCAGCAATAAATTCTTCAATAAGTGAATAAGAGTCTAACTGTTGAAGTTGACGCTGAGATAGATTGTTTTCTTTTAGAAATTGTATTGTCCGATTTCTAAAGGGGCACTTCGTATCGTTACTAACGAAAAATAGTTCCTTTGAATAGTCGACTTTACACTTTTCTTTTGCTTTTAATAAGCTAATAGAAATTGTTGTACTGAATACTTTGTTAAAGGTTGAATCTAGATTATCCTCATAAGTTATGACCATATCAACTTTTTGTAACAGTTTTTGGAGATGGCTACTACTTTCTATATATACTTGATAATTTCTGAAATTTTCTTTAATACGTACACTCAAATAACTAGCTAAAATAGATTGTGACGTCGCTATTCGGTAAGAAGTGTTCGTTTTAATTTCATTTTTAGCTTCCTCTAATAAATTCAATATTTTATTCGTATAATCTAACAAAATGTCACCTGAAGGTAGCAGTGAAATCCCCTTGTTATCTCTATGTAATAAAGGTGTTTCTAATTCTTGTTCTAATTTTTTGATTCGCTCAGTTACATTTGGTTGCACATAACCTAACTCTTTAGCAGCTTTACTAATAGAGCCTTCATTAGCTACAGTTTTAAATATGATAAGATCATTTATTTCCATTCATTTCAACCCCTTATTTGGTATCATTATAAATGATACCAAGCATAATTTATACCTATTTTACACCGATCCAATATCGATTTATCATTATGTATATAATATCGAAAGTGAGTGATAAACATGATTGGGATGCAATATAAGGTCATTTTGCCAAAAGATTATGATATGGGGATAATTAGACAAAGGGTAAAAAATAATGGATATAAAACAGACGATTTTCAAGACCTAAATTTTAAAGCATATTTAATTACTGAAGCAGGGGAAAATGAAAATTTATTAAATTGTTACGCTCCATTATATATATGGAATAACCATGAAGGGATGAATAGATTTATCTTTGATGGTTATTACGACAATATTTTAGACTCATTTGGATGGCAACAAATTAATATTGGTGTTCCTTTAGTTGTTAATCTAAGTGATGATTTTCAGGAGAGTAGATATGTTGTTGAATATGCAGGAAGTATCTCTCAAAGTAAATCTTTGATTGGGACTCAATTTAATACTGTGCATCAAAATGCGCAAGATACAGAAAAGAATTTAGGGAATATATTAGTTTATAATCCAGATAAATGGGGATATAGTCAATTTAGTTTTTATGAAGAGAAGCCTGAAATTAATGCAATGAACGGTATTACAATTTATGAGATTTTACACATCTCACGATAAAGATTATAAAAATGATTGTACGGAAAAACTCCATTGTAAGAGAGGTTCTTTCTGCTGTATATCAGAGTGAAGAAAATATATGTAATTTTCACTTGCATTACTATCACTTGAGTGGTAAAGTGATAGTGAGATTAACGATAGGAAGTGATAAAACATGCGTGAAAATACGATAGGATCGTTAATCTGGTTACGATTAATACGATTTACGAACCAAAGTAATCAGATGTCAAATGAGTTTTTGAAACGTTTTGATTTGACGACAGCTCAATTTGATGTACTTATGCAAATACGAATTTATCAACCACTTACACAAATGGAGTTAGCGGAGAAGGTTACCGTTACACAAGGTGGTATTTCTCGAATGTTAACACGCCTTGAAAAAGAAGGATATATTGTACGAAAACAAGAATGGAAAACGAAAACGATTAGCCTTACTGATAAGGGTGAAGCGGTATTAGAAAGAGCATTACCAGAGCAACTTGCATTTCAATCATCATTTTTTGATGATGTATTGAATGAGGAAGAACAGAAAATACTATACGAGTTAATGACAAAAGTTCATAAGCATAGTGAAAAAAAAGAATTACCACACGAGTAATTTTTTTTACACCATCAATTGACTAATCAAGTGATGGTTAGAGGAGGAAATATTATGTATACAATTCCAGGACATCACCACATTTCGATGGTGACAAAAAATGCACAAGTGAATAATGACTTTTATCAAAATGTGTTAGGGCTACGCCGGGTGAAAAAGACAGTAAATCAAGATAATCCATTTATGTATCATTTGTTTTATGGTGATTTAACAGGTAGTGCAGGAACTGAATTATCATTTTTTGAAATACCGAATGTAGGTAGAACAGTTCGTGGTACAAATGCAATCACACAAATAGGTTTACTCGTACCTTCGTCAGAGAGTCTTACATTTTGGAAGGAACGTTTTGAATCATTCCAAGTGACTCATGGAGAAATTACAACATACGCGGGCCGAGATGCTCTGCACTTTGAAGATCCGGACGGTTTACGCTTAGTGCTACTAAATAATAAAAGTGAAGAAGTGCCTGAATATTGGACTGCATGGGATGAATCTTCTGTAGAGAAAAATCATCGTATTTTAGGTATGGGAACAGTTGAAATGACAGTGCGCAGTTTAAATAAATTATCAAAAACATTAACAGATTTGTTTGGTTATAAAGAAGTATCTCGTTCAGACGATGAGGGGATTTATCAATCTATCGCTGGCAAATCTTTTGGAGAAATTTTGGTGAAACAGCAAGAGGGAGAGAGCGAAAGACCTGGCAAAGGAAGTATTCATCATTTAGCTATTCGTGTGAAAAATGATGAAGAACTGAGTTATTGGAATGAAGCAGTGAAAGATAAAGGGTTTCAATCAACAGGGATTATTGATCGTTTTTATTTTAAAAGCTTATATTTCCGTGAATCAAATGGAATTTTATTTGAGATTGCGACGGATGGACCAGGATTTACTGTAGATTCAGCAGTTGAAGAATTAGGAAAAGGGCTTGATTTACCACCATTTTTAGAAGAGAGAAGAAAAGAAATAGAAGAGAAGTTAGCACCACTTAATTAAAAGGGAGAGAGCAACTATGGAAAAATATCGAATTGATACAAGTAAAGGAATTGAATTTGGACTATATTCAATTGGGGATCATATTTTAAATCCGCATAATGGTTCGAAAGTTAGTGCGGAAAAGCGAATCCATGAATTAATTGAAACAAGTAAATTGGCGGATGAAGCAGGACTTGATGTGTTTGCTGTCGGTGAAAGTCATCAAGCACATTTTACAACGCAAGCTCATACAGTTATTTTAGGGGCTATTGCACAAGCTACGAAAAACATTAAGATTGCGAGTTCTGCGACAGTATTAAGTACGTCAGATCCGGTTCGTGTATATGAAGACTTTGCCACAATTGATTTAATTTCTAATGGTCGTGCTGAAATCGTTGCTGGTCGTGGATCTCGTATTGGAGGATATAGTTTACTTGGTTACGATGTAAATGGTTATGAAGAATTATTTGAAGAGAAGATGGATCTTTTATTAAAAATAAATAAAGAAGAAAGTGTAACATGGAAGGGGCAGTTTAGAACGCCACTTGAGCATGCGGTAATTATACCGAGAGCTAAAAATAACAATATGCCAATTTGGCGTGCTGTTGGGGGACCACCTGCTAGTGCAATTAAGGCAGGACACGCTGGCGTACCAATGATGCTTACGACACTTGGTGGTCCAGCAGTTAATTTTAAAGTTTCAGTTGATGCATATCGTGAAGCTGCTGAACAAAGTGGTTTTGATCCAGCGACATTGCCAATTGCGACTACAAGTTTATTTTATACAGCAGAAAATTCACAAGATGCCCTTAGTGAATATTATCCTCATATTAATGCTGGTATGCTTGCACTACGTGGTGGCGGGTATCCAAAACAACAATTTACAAATGCAGTAGATTACCGTGACGCGTTAATGATAGGTAGCCCGCAACAAATAATTGAAAAAATGCTTTACCAATATGAATTATTTGGACAGCAACGTTTTATGGCACAAATTGATTTTGGCGGTGTACCATTTGATAAGATTGAGAAAAACATTGAATTGATTGCTACTGAAATTATGCCGGCTGTTAGAAGATATACAACGAAATAATGATAAAAGTACCGAGAATATAATCTATTCTCGGTACTTTTTTATATTTATCCCACTATTTAGCGGCCACCCGATTGGCGTGAGCTAATATTCAATGCGGGATGGATAAATTCAAACTGAATACAATTTGAAAAAATGACAAAAAAACGAACTTTTTGTCTAGGGAAAGGGAAGTTTTTTTCTATTTGTGAATAACAATATTATTCGTTTGAATTTTGAAAATGCATTTTTCTCTTGACAAAAATTAAGTGTTTTCTGAGAGTGGTTTCGAGGACGTTTTTTTATAAGAAAGTCAAGTGTATGAAGAGAAAAACGTAATTTCTATTGATAAATGAGTTTGTTTTATGTTTGAAAAATACGTTTTTATAATATGAAAAATTTAATTCAAAAAAATTACAAATGACATATTTCAGACAAAATGATGTCAATAATACGTCAAAAATCAGCTGAATTTATTATGTGAGTATATTATACAATTCGATTAACGAATAAAACACTACAGAAATAGTGAAAAGGTAAATCGTGTAAAAAAGTTCTTTTGTAATTATCAAAAAAACTGACAATTTATATTTTCAAAAAGTACATAAACGAATTTATCTTTTGTATTTCCAAATGATTGGATTGTTCATTATGAAGTGAATTCATACAATTCAATCGATATTACGATATAAAAACTATGAAGGAAGTGAGTTTAGCATGGATACGCTCGAATTGGCACGAATACAATTTGCATCTACAACGATTTTCCATTACTTTTTCGTTCCGCTGTCTATTGGCTTAGCTTTTATCATCGCGTTAATGCAAACGTTATATGTGGTAAAGGGACAAGAAGTTTATAAGAAGATGACAAAGTTTTGGACACAAATATTCCTTGTTAACTTCGCAGTAGGAGTTGTAACAGGTATTTTACAAGAATTTCAGTTTGGTATGAACTGGTCAACGTATTCACGTTTTGTTGGTGATGTTTTCGGACCATCACTTGCAATTGAAGGTTTATTAGCATTTTTCATTGAGTCTACATTCCTAGGTTTATGGGTATTCGGTGAGGATAAACTTCCTAAGCGAATTCACCTTTTATGTATTTGGCTCCTTTCAATTGGAACAATGTTATCAGCATTTTGGATTTTAACTGCAAATGCATTTATGCAAGCTCCTGTAGGATATGAAATGGCAGCAGATGGGCGTGCACAAATGAATGATTTCTTGGCGATTATTCAAAATCCACAATTATGGGTGCAATTCCCACATACAATTACAGCGGCACTTGCAACAGGTGCATTCTTTATTGCTGGTGTCAGTGCATGGAAAATTACAAAACAACAAGAGACTGAGGTGTTTAAGAAGTCTTTCCGAGTTTCTATCGTTGTTGGAACGATTTCAACAGCATTGGTATTATTCTTCGGTCATGCACAAGCGCAAAATTTAATTAAGACACATCCGATGAAAATGGCTGCAGCTGAAGCATTATGGAATACGAGTGAGGACCCAGCACCATTTACAGTATTTGCGAAAATTGATACAGAGAAGAAAGAAAATTCGTTTGAAATTCAAATTCCTTACATGCTAAGTCTATTGTCATACGATAAATTTAGTGGTCAAGTAGAAGGAATGAATCAAATTCAAAAGCAATATGAAGAAAAATATGGACCTGGAGATTATATTCCGCCAGTACACACAATGTTTTGGAGTTTTAGAGCGATGGTAATGAGTGGAACGTTCATGTTGCTTCTTGGAGCATACGGATGGTTCTTATCAAGAAAAGATCGCTTAACTGAAAAACCTTGGTATTTAAAAATAATGGTATATGCAATTGCACTACCGTTTATCGGTAATACAGTAGGGTGGATTATGACTGAAATGGGACGTCAACCTTGGGTTGTCTTCGGTGTTATGAAAACAAAAGATGCTGTATCTCCAAACGTTACATTTGGAGAAGTATTATTCTCTCTTATTTCATTCACATCACTATATTTAATTATCGGAGGAATTACTATTTACTTATTCGTTCGTATCATTAAAGGTCATGCGAATAAGAAAGCGAAAAAGGATTATCAAAGCCATGATCCATTTGATAAGGAGGAAGATTATGTTATCTCTTAATGAATTGTGGTTTGTAGTTATCTCAATCTTATTTGTAGGCTTCTTTGTACTTGAAGGTTTCGATTTCGGTGTAGGTATAGTTTCAAGATTTTTAGGAAAGAACGATTTAGAAAAAAGAATTTACTTAAATACAATTGGGCCATTTTGGCACGCGAATGAAGTGTGGCTTGTTTGTGCTGGTGGCGCTATGTTCGCGGCATTCCCGCACTGGTATGCAACTCTATTTAGTGGGTTTTACATTCCTTTTGTATTTATGCTTCTTGCTTTAATTATAAGAGGTGTTTCCTTTAAATTCCGTGCGAAAATAGAGAATCATAAATGGAAAGGTTTTTGGGATTGGGGCATGTTTATTGGAAGTCTGCTACCGCCTATCCTTTGGGGAGTTGCAATTGCAAACTTTATGGTAGGTGTACCAATTGATGAAAGTAAAAATGTTGTAGGTGGATTCATGAAGTTACTTCATCCATTTGCGTTACTTGGAGGAGTAATGTTTCTTCTTCTATGTATTGTTCATGGTTTACAATTTCTTACTATACGTACAACAGGAAAACTGCGAGAACGTGCACGTATTGCCGCAACAAAAATCGCACCTATTACATTAATAATTCTTCTTGTTTTTGCAGGTGTAGGGTTATGGAAAACAGATATTTTCGTTGCACATGGTTCAGAGTGGATAATGGTTCCGATTGGAGCTTTCGTAGCGTTATTTGTATCTACGTTATTAAATAAGAGAAGAAGAGATGGTTGGGCTTTCTTTATGACGAGTTTAACAATCATTTTATTAAGTGCGAGTGTGTTTATCGGCATGTTCCCGCGTGTCATGATTAGTTCATTAGGAGCGGCGAATGATTTGACAATTTATAATGCGGCATCAGGGCCTTATGCATTAAAATTAATGAGTTATTTTGCACTTGCTATTTTACCGTTTGTTATTGGTAGTCAAATATGGAGTTTCTATGTATTTAGACAACCTGTTAAGTCAGAAAAAGATTTGGAGTACTAATGAAAAGAAAAAGAGGACTTCCATCGTATCCTGGTAGCCGAGTTTTATATGTAGCATTAAGTTTTATTAGTGTTTTAGAGGCGTGTAGTATTATTGCACAGACAGTCTTTTTAGCACGAGCGATTACCTTTTTATTTCATGGAGAAACAGTGCAAGCTGTACTAAATGAAGTTGTTTATTTTGGAATCACGTTTGCAGCTCGTCAAATATTAGTGCGAACATCACAAATATTGGTTGAGCGTTTCGCTGAAAAAACGGGATTGGCATTACGTAAACAGTTAATAGAAGCATATTTTACATTAGGACCGAGATTTGTCCAAACGAACGGGACCGGTCATCTGGTTACCTTATCGATTGAAGGGATAGAGAAATTCAAAAC
This sequence comes from Bacillus cereus group sp. BfR-BA-01310, assembly GCF_022664325.1. Lineage (NCBI taxonomy): Bacteria > Bacillati > Bacillota > Bacilli > Caryophanales > Bacillaceae > Bacillus > Bacillus cereus group sp. BfR-BA-01310. The sequence continues at coordinate 439,785 of NZ_JAKUHD010000003.1, forward strand.
ATATATTGAATTAACGATCCCTCGAATGATTCGAAGTTGTATCGTTCCGGCGCTTGTTGTTTTATATGTTTTTACACTAGATATAGAGTCAGGAATCATTTTAGTTGTAACGATTCCGATCGTTATTATATTTATGATTCTATTAGGATTAGCAGCGCAGAAAATGGCTGATAACCAATATGATACGTATCGTGTTCTTTCAAATCACTTTGTAGATACACTAAAAGGATTAGAAACATTAAAGTATTTAGGGAAAAGTCAGGAGCATGAAGGCAAAATTGAAAAAGTAAGTAAAAGATATAGAAAAGCAACACTTCGCACTTTGCGAGTTGCTTTTCTTTCTTCTTTTGCACTAGATTTCTTTACGAGTTTATCAATTGCCTTTGTAGCAGTAGGTTTAGGTATTCGTTTAATAGACGGATCGATTCTTTTATTGCCGGCTCTTACTATTCTAATTTTAGCTCCCGAATATTTTTTACCAATTAAGCAAGTTGGAGCGAACTATCATGCTACATTAGATGGACAAATAGCAATGGAGCAAATTGAAGAAATCGTAAAACAACAAAAAGCTATGGAACCGAAAGAATCAAATGTAGATATAGCGTGGAATTCTTTGAGCAGCATGAAATTACAAAATATAAAAGTTAATAATGAAGAATCTGAAAAGGCCATATTAGAAGAGGTTCATTTCAATTGGAAAGGGAACGGTGCGATTGGCATTATTGGCGAAAGTGGAGCAGGGAAATCAACGTTAATAGATGTGTTAGCAGGATTCTTACATCCGTCCGATGGAAATATGATTATAAATGGTGTGGAAATTGATACATCTACTCGTGATAGTTGGCAAAAAAACATTGCTTATATTCCGCAACAACCTTATATTTTTCCACTTTCATTAAAAGATAATATTTGTTTCTATGAAACAAATATTACTGATGAAGAAGTTGAGAGAGTTATAGATGAGGTAGGTCTTCGTTCACTTGTTGCATCGCTTCCGGATGGGATGCACGAAAGAATTGGGGAAGGTGGACGTATGCTAAGTGGCGGACAGGAACAACGTGTTGCGATGGCACGTGCACTTTTGAGCAATAAACCAATCATTTTATTAGATGAGCCTACGGCACATCTTGATATTGAAACTGAATTTGAAATAAAACAAGCGATGTTACGTCTGTTTAAAGGTAAGTTAGTATTTCTTGCAACACATCGTTTGCATTGGATGAAACAGATGGATCATATTGTTATTTTAAATAAAGGCAAGATAATAGAAAGTGGAACATATGAAGAGCTTTTAGATAAAGAGTCATTACATTTTCATGGGAAAGGGAGGAGAGAGAGATGAGTAACTGGATTAGACCTTATATAAAGAAAAATAAAGGTAGGATGACTTTGACTATTTTCCTCGGGCTTCTTGGAGTTAGTTCAGGTGCGATGTTACTTTTCATTTCAGGTTATTTAATTTCTAAATCTGCTCTCAGACCAGAAAATGTAATGGCTGTATATGTTCCAATCGTTGCAACGCGTGCGTTTAGTATAGGGCAAGCTGTCTTTCATTATGTTGAGCGTTTAGTTGGGCATGATGTCGTCCTTCGTATATTAGAAAAAATGAGGACAAAACTATATAAAATTGTAGAACCGCAGGCGTTATTTTTTCGCTCGCGATTTCAAACTGGTGATGTATTAGGTGTATTGTCTGAGGATATAGAGCATTTACAAAACCTATATTTGCGTACGATATTCCCTAGTATATTAGCACTAGTTGTATATAGCATCTTCGTTCTTGTTATCGGTGCATTTGACGTAGTATTTGCACTTATCGCAGGGTGTATGTTAGCTGTTATCGTTTTTCTTATTCCGTTCGTATCGCTACTCTTGATGAAACGACATCATGTTACTTTGAAACGAGGAAGAAATCGTTTGTATCAGCAACTGACAGATGCTGTATTTGGGTTATCTGATTGGCAGGCAAGTGGTAGAAAAGATGAATTTATTAATGAGTATGTAGCGCAAAATGCTCAGTTGTTAAAGACAGAGAAAAGAGTGAAACGCTGGTACCATATTCGAGACAGTATCATTCATTTAATAGTAGGTATTGTCGTCATTTCAATGATTATGTGGACTGGAAATCAATCTGCAAGTGAACAGATTGCCCCTACAGTTATCGCAGCCTTCGTATTAATGACATTATCTGTGACAAATGTGCTTATTCCTGTATCGGATGCTATCGATCGAATTCCATCATATGTAGAATCTGCTCATAGGCTTAATAGCGTAGAAAGTGATAGCGTTCTGCAAGATGGAAATGAGTTACCTGGAGATAAAGATTTCGTTGCACAAAAACATATAGATATTGAACTGAATAATATATCGTATAATTATCCGAATAGTAATGAACCTGTATTAAAAGATGTATCATTACACATAAAGGCAGGAAAGAAAATTGCTATTTTAGGTAGAAGTGGAACAGGGAAATCTACTTTATTAAAATTGTTAACTGGTGCGCTACGTCCGGTGAATGGCCAAGTTCTATTGAATGGTGAACAAGCTCATACGAACCTTTTGTCAAAATATATTTCTGTATTAAACCAAAAACCACATTTATTCGATACGACTATTGGAAATAATGTGCGAATTGGTAAACCAGATGCTACTGATGAAGAGATATGGAAGGCTCTAGAGAAAGCACAACTAGCTTCACATATTGCTTCTCTTCCTGATGGATTACAAACAAAAATGCATGAAATGGGTATGAGATTTTCTGGCGGGGAGAGGCAAAGGGTAGCTTTTGCAAGAACTCTTATGCAAGAAGCACCAATCATTGTACTTGATGAGCCGACTATCGGTTTAGATCCTAAAACGGAATTGTCTTTAATAGAAACGATGTTTTCTGCAACTGAAGAAAAGACAGTTATATGGATCACCCATCATTTAGTAGGGATTGAACATGTCGATGAAGTTATTTTCCTTGATGATGGTCAAATCGCTATGCAAGGTAGTCATGAACAGTTACTGAAAGAAAATGAGAAATATCGTAGGTTATACGAGCTTGATAAAGGTATATAAGAGTGAAATGCAAAAAAACACAAATTCTTGATAGTTCAAGGTTTGTGTTTTTTTACGCGTATTCGTGGCATCGTTGTAAATGATGTAGTAGTGAGATGAGTATGTAATGATTAAAGTTTAGCTTTATATTGTGAGAAAGGGTGTTTAAAACCTATCCATTCAAGGCAATACTTGAGCCATAGTGAATGGATTGTTGGAAGGCGTGATTATATGTTTGAAGAAGATGGTATCATTTTAATTATGGAACCTGCTGATGAACGGAATTTGAGGAGATTTATTTTTACAATACCGAAGTCAGTGTATGAAAAAAAGGAGATTTTATTACATTACGGAACACCTTTAGGACAAGGATATACCGACATTATAGAAGATATTATTAGTGTACATATAGAAATAGATATTGTAACGGTAATAGGGCATGTAAGAGGATAAAGTGGTGGAGGGTGTTTCCCGCACCAATCGGGATTTTACACGCGGTTGATGCAGGATAGATGAGTGATGAGCCCCCGAAAACAGATATACTTAAAATAAGTATGTCTGTTTTTATATTTAAATGAAGGTAGTCACGAGGTAGAAATGTAAAAAAATTATATATCGTACGAAATACACGTTGAAAAGGAGAAAAATGATTTCTCTAGAATGTATAAGAAGAAAACTATGTGTTTATAAATGTATAAAAGTATGACAAGTATTTAGGAGGTAAAAATGAAGTTTACAAAAGCAATCTTACTTTCAATTGTAGTTTCAATTGGTTTAATGGGATGCTCGCTAGTAGAGGAAGGGAAGAACTCCATAGATTATGCTCAAAAGGCGACAGACTATGTGAATAAAATAAGTGCATTTGCAAATGAAGCACCAGCATTAGCTGAAAAAGCTATTAATGATGGGGAAGCTCGAAAAGAATTGGAAACGAAACTTAGTGAAATTAAACAAGATATACCAGCTTTTAATGAATTAACACCACCAGATGTAGCGAAGGATCTTCACCAGCAAATTGTCGGATATAATGAAAAGTTAAATACATTAATTGATGCCTCTATGAAAAAGGTAGAGGAAGGGAAAATAGATGTAGAGCAATTTAAAAACTCTGAGCTCATGCAGACGATAAAACAAGTTCGTGATTTGAAAGATAAAATTCAAAACTTAGGGCAATAATAAAAAGATCCGTTTGTAATAAACGGATCTTTTTATTATTGTATACAATAAACGATTACACCAACGACGATAATAATGTTGCCGATGATTTTTCGTTTTGTTATTTTTTCCCCTAAGAAATACCAGCCAAAAATTAATATGATGATGTAACTTAAAGATTCTAATGCAGATGCTTGTTTTAATGCTAACCCCTTTAAGGCAATCACGTTTAATCCGGCATTAATTACAAATAAAGAGTAGCCAATGATGACATAAGGATTCACATATTCTTTTATTCTAGAATCATATTGTTGTAAAGTAGCCTTTTTTAATAAAATTTGTGAGTAATTGGCTAAAATTATCCCGAAAATCAATAATAACATATAACTATTCATCTTTTGTCACCACCACAATTCCGACGATAATAATAGCTGCACCAAGTAAATGATTCCACAGTATCGTATCTCCAAATAGGAAGACTGACCAAAGCATTGACCATAGTATAATAATCCCGCGGTGTGAATATGCTTTTGATATTTCAAAATGCTTAATTACTTGTTGCCAAAGAATTGCATATCCAAATAAAAGTACAACGAGCCCGAAATAAGCAATGAAAAATGAGATTGAAGCAATAGGGAATTGCGCAGCCCATTTCATGTAAACCATAATGATAGAATATATCAAGAAGGCTACATGTAGAAATACATAGTTTTTAATAGTAGGTTTCATATATTCACTCTCTTTTACGTATAAGTACATATATTTAAAATGGAAGTATATAATCAATAGCTTCTTATTCATATAGAATGCATATTGAAATAGTCTTTGTTGATTCTTTCACATTCCAAAATATATAGTATCATGTCTTCTAATGTAAAACAATAGAAGGCAATACGTAGCTTTCGTTTTGAAGAGAATAGAGGTAGTGTACTTTAGATTTTCCACTGTTCTATAATTTGTATCGTTTTATTTGTTGCATCCATCTCCACTTGAATACCTATTGGCATAGTAATCATTGGATGAGTATGACAACAATCAAAATCCGCTAGAATAGGAATTTTTTGATTTTGTAGTACTTCTAATAGTATTTCATAGGGTTTTCGATTTGTACCACAATCATCGAATTGCTCGTGTTTTCCAAGAATGATACCTGAAACTTTATCAAATACGCCGTTAATCTTCAGTAATGAAAAACTTCTTTCAATTGTAGCTGCATCTTTTGAACTATCTTCAATAAATAGAATGTCACCTTCTTGAATATGTGGCATGTACGGGCTACCCCAAATGCCTTGTATTGTGTTTAAGTTCCCACCAATAATACGTCCAGTAGCTTTTCCGCCAATTACTGAAATCCAATTGTTCGGTCGAAGTTCTTTTTCCTTCGTTTTTTCTTCCCAATTAATAAATTCATCTGACCAAAATAACGGCTGGTTTATGTTGTAAGGAAGAGGTTGATCAGTTATTAAAGTTTCCGCAAAATATTTGTACGTGTAATCTACGAAAGGCTCAAATTCACCAAAAGAAGGAACAAGTGCTGGACCATAAAATGTAGGGATTCCTGTTTTTGCATAAATTCCTAGTAATAACGCTGTTGCGTCGGAGTGGCCAATCATTATTTTAGGGCTCATTTGAAAAGCAGCATAATCAATATAGGGTAATAATGAATTAGAATTCATGCCCCCAATTGTCGAAATAATACAGGAGATGTTAGGGTTTCTAATCAAATTATTTAGCTCCTCAGCACGCTCTTGAATACTTCCGGAACGATAAAAATCATATTGACCTGTTAGTGAGCCTTCTAGTATGCGAAATCCTTTCTGGTGTAAGTATAATTTCGCACGCTCAAACCTTTTTGGAGAAGTATATGTTATTGGTGAAGAGGGGGAGTAGATCCCAATTGTATCACCGTATTTTAATGTTTTTGGAAGTATCATTTGTAGAAATCCTTTCTATTTATAATGTTTTTGTCTCGTGTTATTATTGAATATTCTTAAATTTAATTATTTTTAGTGTAGCATATATGAAAGGTATTCAAATAATAATTGCTATAGATGAATAATTATGCTATTTAATCTTGACGATATAAAGTAATTGTTGTTATGGTTAAATGTGAATGTATTAAAGGTTTGCTAAAGGAGTTTTGAAATGAAGCGGTTAGAATGGGGAAAGGTAACAATCCTACTAGTAATTATTTTGGGTATATGTTGGTTCTTTTTCCAAGGAGCTCAAAAGAGTGGAACCAATATAGAGGGTCAGCCTTTACAAGTGGCAGAGCTACCCAAAACAGGACTATCTGAAAAAGTAGTTCCACAAAAGTACATCCCACCGGAAATTGATGCAAAAGCAGCTATGATTATCGATGCGAGTGATGGAGATATTATTTATCAATATAATGAAAATGAAGCTTTTGCGCCAGCTAGTATGTCTAAGATGATGACGGCGTATCTTCTTTTAGAGAGTATACATAATGGGAAAGTTCGCTGGGAAGATCCAGTGAAAATAAGTGCGAAAGCGGCACAAACAGAGGGCGCGAAAATTCCAGTGCAAGTTAATGACACATTAACTGTTAATGATTTATACCATGCGTTAATGATTGAGTCGGCTAATAATTCGGCTGTCGCTTTAGCAGAACATATAGCTCAGACAGAAAAAAACTTCGTCCAACAAATGAATGAAAAAGCGAAGCAGTTAGAAATGTCAGATAAAGCAAAATTCGCGAATGCTTCCGGATTGCAGGAGCCTGATGGAAGTGAAACAAAAATGACAGCAGCTGACGTAGCTAAATTAGCGTATCATCTTATAAAAGATTATCCAGAGATATTAGAAGTGACGCACTTAAGTCAAAGTCAGTTAGCATTTAATAATATTAATGTTAAAACCACAAATGAAATGTTAAACAAGAATAATAAAGGTTTATATATAGAAGGAATGGACGGACTGAAAACAGGATTTACAGATAGCGCAGGGTATTGTTTTACAGGTACTGCAAAACAAGGTGATAGTCGTATTATTACAGTTGTCATGGGCACAAAAGGTAAAACAAAACGTTTTACAGAAACACAAAAGCTAATGTCCTATGCGTTTCAATTGGTTAATTAAGTGAAGGAATAATGTAGGTCGCTATATAAAAAATACAAACAGCTTATTTGAATCCTGATTTGGATGACGATAAGCTGTTTTTTTGTTTTTTGAAGTATAGGAAGTGAAAAATTAAGGGATATCATTTGAGTTTGTTTTTGTTTGTTGATAATATTAAGTTAAGAACTTATTATTGATAAGTTTAAGGGGCATTATATGCTTCGTACATATGATACTGCCTCAAATAAAATTTGGAGGGAATTGTGATGGCAAAAGATTTTTACTCAGCAATTGAAGACAGAAGATCTATTTATGCGATAAGTAAAGAGCAAGTAGTTTCTGATGAAAGAATTCAAGAAGTGATTTATCATGCTGTGAAACATACACCTTCGGCTTTTAATTCTCAAAGTGCAAGAGTTGTTGTATTACTAGGTGAACAACACGACAAATTATGGGATGTTACGAAAGAAACGTTACGGAAAATTGTACCTGAAAATAATTTCGCCCCTACTGAAGAGAAAATGAATGCATTTAAAAGTGGCTATGGAACAGTTTTATATTTCGAAGATAGTAAAGTAGTAGAAAGTTTGCAAGAGAACTTTGCGTTATACAAAGACAATTTCCCTACATGGTCTCAACAATCTTCAGGAATGTTGCAATTTGCGATTTGGACAGCATTAGAAATTGAAGGTTTTGGTGCTACATTACAACATTACAATCCGTTAGTTGATGATGAAGTAAGAAAAGAATGGGATGTACCAGAAAGCTGGAAGTTAATTGCGCAAATGCCATTTGGTAAACCAGTGGTCTCTGCAGGGGATAAGGAATCACAGCCATTAGAAACTCGTGTGAAAGTTTACAAATAAAATAAAATGAAAAATAGAAGGTGAACAGAGAGATAATCTGTTCACCTTCTTATACATGGTATGAGCTTGTATGCTGAATTGTTTTCATCTGCTCTTTTAATTCGTATTTCTTTGTTTCAATAGTTGTTACCTTTTTAAATGTTGTAAATGATAATAATCGCGTAAGAGCATAGTATAGTTCGATATTATTATTTATGTGATCGTCTATAATTTTTTCCACGAATGTAACTCCTCTTTTTATGTGACTATACATATTTTATCAATTAATCCCTAATGATTCCATAGTTAGTAAAAAAAACAAATAGTCAATTGTGTTTTTGGAATTGGAATGCTCACAAGTGGGACGGGATTTTTGTGTGTGAAATCTTACAAATTATCACTTTGTTTAAAATCATAGATAATATAGAAAATTAATTTTCTTAAAATATTATACTATTGATAAACGAAGTATTTTTTGTCATGATAAGAATATGCCTCATGAAAAGAACTTTCTAGAAAACCATTGTGTATTTACATTAGATTAATGAAATTTTTATGTTTGATATAAAGTGTGAATTTTATATTAAAATAACTAATAAGGTATTGGATTTTGATGTAATACATAAGAAATTTGAAAAAATCGTTGCAAAAACACACTGTTTAATGGTAAAGTTCACATGAAGTTCACACGGAATTCACTTCATTCGTTTAAAATGAACGACGTGTGAAAAATAAAACTCTTGCTAAAAAATGGAACTGGATGAATATTTTACTTTGATAATATTGTAAAGTATTAAGTTTATAGTTTTTCTCAAGAGGATAGTAGGGAAAGGAAGTAAAGACAACTTATGAAAAAAGTAATCGCAGGTTTAGCAGCAGCGTCTGTAGCAGGCGTAGCAGTTCCTGGAATGGATTCTGCTCATGCACAAGTTTCAAATGATGCGCTAAAAGAAATTAATGGACAAGCTCAAACACAAACTCAAACGACTGTAACTGAAACAAAAAATGTAGAAACAACTTCTGAATTAAAATACACAGTAACAGCTGATGTATTAAATGTACGTTCAGGCGCTGGTACAGGACATAACGTTATTTCTAAAGTAAAAGAAGGTCAAGTACTACAAGTAATCGGACAAGAAAACGGTTGGTTCAAAGTTAATGTAAATGGTCAAACAGGTTATGTAAGTGGGGACTTCGTAACAACTGGTGGCAATAAAGGAACTACTGTTCAACAAGGAACAGGTACTTATACAGTAAACGTTTCTTCACTAAACGTACGTACAGGCCCAAGCGCGTCTCATACTGTTTTAGGTTCTGTAAACAAAGGTAAAACAGTTCAAGTTGTAGGTGAAGTTCAAGATTGGTTTAAAATTAACTTCAATGGTGGAACTGGATACGTAAGTAAAGACTTCGTAACAAAAGGTGGTTCAGCTGTATCTAACGAAACACAGCAACCAACTACAAACAACAATACTACTACAGTTCAAACTGGTGGTTCATATGTTGTTAACACAGGTGCTTTAAAAGTACGTACAGGTCCAGCTACATATAACCCTGTAATTGGTGGGGTAACAAACGGTACAGTATTAAACGTTACTGGTGCTGAAAATGGTTGGTATAAAATTAACCATAACGGCCGCACTGGTTACGTAAGTGCAGACTTTGTTAAGTTTGTAAAAGGCGGAGTGAACAATGTAGTTACTGGTGGTAACCAAGGTACGAACCAAGGACAAAACCAAGTACAAAAACCAACAGCGCCAACGGGTGGAGATACATCTTCAATCGCTGGATTCGCTAGATCTTTAAATGGTTCACCATACAGAACTGCTGGTACAACACCTGCTGGTTTTGACTGCAGTGGATTCATTCACTACGTATTAAATCAAACTGGTCATTCAGGTGCTCGTCAAACAGTTGCTGGATACTGGAGCTCTAAAACAAAAACTAGCAATCCACAACCAGGTGATTTAGTATACTTCCAAAATACTTATAAATCAGGTCCTTCTCACATGGGCGTTTACTTAGGAAATGGACAGTTTATCAGTGCAGAAACTGACGCAACTGGTGTACGCATTAGCTCTGTAAGCAACTCTTACTGGAGTAAGCACCTATTAGGTTACACAAAAGCATACTAAGAAAAAGTATTTTTTATACTTTTTGTATAGAGAAAAGGCTTTCCAGGGAAACTTGGGAAGCCTTTTTCATAGTTATATAAACTAGAAATATAGAGTAGCATTTATTTCAAATTTCCATGCAAAAATTTAGCATATAAATCATGGAAGTAGTTGGGGCGAAATAAGTTTGCTGCATGTCCAGCCAACGGGATCTCTTTATATAAAACGTTAGGAAGAATGGACTTTAAATCAAAGAGACAAGATTTATAGAGATGATCATGTTCTCCCATTACCCATAATATAGGATGGGGAAGTGCTTTTAATTTAGATTTCAAGTCGAATTCTAAGCGATGTCGTAATGACTCAGCAATAATGGATGAGTGTAATTGTAATCCGAAACGATAATAAATATTTCGTGAAATAACAGCGAACGGATTTGCTTTTAATATCCCACTTGGAAAAATAGTATTAGCATATTGAGAAAGCCAAGTAGAATATTCATCTCCTCGCTTCTCCCAAAACTTTTGAAATACGTTATATAAAAGGGAAGGATTGTTATAATGTCCACCAATATGACAAATGCTTAATACCTTTTCTGGGTGCATTTGCGCAAATGTCGTAGAGATATAACAGCCATAGCTTAGGGCGCAAATATGAGCCTCTTTAATACCCTCTTTTTCATACAAGTTCAATAATTGATTTACGAGCCGCTGCAATGAAAATTCAATAGCTTCTCCTTTATCTTCACCGTGACCTAATAAGTCATAAGTTATAATGTTGTAGGAAGAAGAAAATCGTTTATGCTCTTTTTTGAAGGCGCGGCGATTTCCAACTAATCCATGAATAAAAATGATTGTTTCCTTTTCGGAATGTGTATTTGTTTGCAAAAAGGATACCCCTTTCGATGCTGGAGATTTATATAGTATTTTAAATTAGCTAATTGATAAAATTAGTTATATATTTTCTATGCGTAGTCTATAATTCGCATAGAATAATAATAAGTACCTGGTAATAATATCAGATATTTATACTTGTTGTAAAGATGAGTTTATATGTATATTTTGTAAAAATAGAAAAAGTGTGTTTACATTCAGTTTACATTTATAGCGTATTCTAGTTTTAGAAATAATAGTTTTGTTTATAACGAGGAGATGAAAGACAATGGAAGTTAGGAATACAGAAAAGAAAAAAGGGAATTGGAGGCAGTTTTTACGTCTCATTCAAGATACAAATCCACCGAAAAGCATTCTTATTTTCGCTTTATTAATGAGCTTGCTTTCTACTGGAGCGAGTTTGTTTATTCCAATGTTAACAAAAGGTTTAGTCGATAATTTTTCAATTTCATCAATTAGTACGGGACAAATTATTGGATTAGTTGCATTCTTTATTATGCAAACAATTGCTGCAGGGTTGTCTATTTATTTACTGAATTATATCGGGCAAAAAATTGTGGCTGGACTTAGGGAGCGATTATGGAAAAAGGTACTTATCTTACCAGTGTCTTATTATGATCAAAACAGAACGGGAGATACAATTAGTCGTATGACAAATGATACAGGTGTTGTTAAAACATTAATTGCTGAGCATTTGTCAAACTTATTAACAGGCGGTATCTCAATTATTGGATCATTAATTGTATTATTTGTTTTAGACTGGAAAATGACGATTTTACTTTTAACGGTTATTCCGTTATCGGTACTAATTTTAGTTCCACTTGGACGAAAAATGTATAAGATTTCAAAAGCACTTCAAGATGAAACGGCTTCTTTTACTAGTGTATTAACACAAGTACTATCAGAAATTCGCTTAGTGAAATCTTCAAATACAGAAAAAAGAGAATATGAAACTGGTAATAAAGGTATCGAAAAGCTATTGCAATTTGGTTTGAAAGAAGGAAAAGTGCAAGCTTTAATTTCACCAGTTATGTCGTTTGTATTAATGGCATTACTTGTTATTATCGTAGGCTACGGTGGAATGCGAGTTTCTAGTGGTGCATTAACAACAGGTGAACTTGTAGCGTTTATTTTATATTTAGTTCAAATTATAATGCCAATGAGTCAGTTATCTATGTTCTTTACGCAATTCCAAAAGGCGATTGGTGCAACTGAAAGAATTAATACAATTTTAGAGTATGAAGTAGAAGACCATGAAACTGGTGTGAAAGTTACAAATGCAAAGCAGCCGATAGTGATTGAAAATGTTCATTTCGAGTATAACGAAGAAGAGAAAGTCTTGAAAAATATCGATTTCACGATTGAATCCGGAAAAGTAACGGCAATTGTAGGGCCAAGTGGTAGCGGGAAAACAACTTTATTCTCATTGTTAGAACGTTTTTATGAGCCAACGAAAGGTGTTATTAAATTAGGGGAAGAACCAATTACAGCATATTCATTACAGTCATGGCGACGTCAAATTGGTTACGTTTCACAAGATAGTCCGTTAATTGATGGAACGATTCGTGATAATATTTGTTACGGTGTTGAAGGTGAAGTGACTGATAAAGAAATCGAAAAAGTAGCAGCGATGGCGTATGTTGATGCATTTATTCATGATTTACCAAACGGGTATGCAACAGAAGTGGGAGAGCGTGGTGTGAAACTTTCTGGAGGACAAAGACAACGAATTGCGATTGCTCGAGCACTGCTTCGAGATCCGCAAATTTTAATGTTAGATGAAGCGACTTCAAGTCTTGATAGTAAATCGGAATCGGTTGTTCAGAAGGCTTTAAATAACTTAATGAAAGGTAGAACGACTTTAGTTATTGCGCATAGACTTTCTACTGTAGTAGATGCAGATAAAATTATCTTTATTGAAAAAGGGAATTTGACAGGTAGTGGATCTCATGACGAATTATTACGAACGCATGACATGTACCGTGAATTTGCAACGCAGCAGTTGAAAATTAAAGAAGGTGCATTATAGAATGAAAACAATCAGTGAGGGTGAACTTCACTGATTGTTGATTTTAGAGAGTTGTAAAAAGTATGTTAAGCAGAAAGGATTTGATTCCTTGATACCTAAAATATTAATTGTAGATGACGATCCGCATATTAGAGAACTCGTTTCTGTATTTATAGAACGAGAAGGTTTTCAAACATATGAGGCAGTTGATGGACTGGATGCTCTAAAAAAAATAGAAGAAGTAAAAGTTGATATGGTAATCCTTGATATAATGATGCCAAATATGGATGGGTATGATTTATGTTATGAATTAAGAAAATACTATGATATGCCGATTCTTATGCTAACTGCTAAAGGTGAAACATCTCAAAAAGTAAAAGGATTTCACCTCGGAACAGATGATTATCTTGTGAAACCATTTGATCCGTTAGAATTAGTTGTAAGAGTTAAGGCATTATTGAAACGTTACCAAATTACAGTATCGCAAACTATTCAAGTGGGGAATGTACTTTTAAATCGTAAAACATTTGAAGTTACAGTTGGAGAACAAACGGTGACGCTACCGCTAAAAGAATTTGAGTTGCTCTTTACATTAGGATCTAAAGCGGGAAGAACTTGTTCACGAGAGCAATTAATAGAAGGCGTATGGGGATATGATTTTGAAGGGAATGAACGCACGCTAGACGTTCATATTAATCGGTTGCGTGAAAAGTTTCAAGAAGAGTTATCGAAGTTTAATATAAGGACGATAAGGGGCTTAGGGTATCGCTTAGAGGTAAGTAAATGAGACAAAGAGAAAGAATGAGTAAGATGAAGATGTTAAAAGTAATGGGGGCGATAGTAGCGCTCTTTACTTTTCTTACTATAATTTGGTCAATAGCTTTTTTTGTATCGTCTAGTGTAATGAAAGCTTTTGAAATAAACGTATCGCCTTTTATTACTTTTCTAATTAGTGATATGGTCGGCTTTGTATTTATTGTTCTTATTTGGGTATTGATCGGAGTATTAATGAGACCGAAGCGTGAGGCGATGATTTGGACGATCATTGAACCGATACAAAAAATTGCAAAAGGAGATTTCTCCGTAAAAATACGAAATGAAGAAAAGTATGATGGAGAAATTGGAGTGCTTGTAAAAAGTATTAACGATATGACAGATGAGCTAAATACAATGGAGAAAATGAGACAAGAGTTTGTATCAAATGTTTCTCACGAAATACAGTCACCATTAACATCTATAAAAGGATTTGCTCGGGCACTACAAGATGATAATCTTACTGATGAAAAAAGGAAGCATTATCTTACCATTATTGAAACTGAAACAACGAGATTATCTAAATTGAGTCAAAATTTATTAAAGTTAACACTTTTAGAATCAGAAGAGTATTCACCAGAAAGAGTTACCTATCGATTAGATCAACAGTTGAAACAGATTGTGTTAAATAGTGAGCCGCTCTGGGATGAAAAAGGAATTGAGTTGGAACTTGATTTAGAGAAAGTTCTTTTCACTGCAGACCAGGAAAGTATGAGTCAAGTATGGATTAACCTAATTCATAATAGCATTAAATTCACGACAAATGGTGGCACGATTACAATTCAGTTAAAAGAACATGAGAAATTAGTAGAAGTACGTATTCATGATACGGGAATTGGTATTTCAGAAGAACAAAAACAACATATATTTGAACGGTTTTTTAAAGCTGATTCTTCACGAAATCGAGCGTATGGAGGAAGCGGTTTAGGATTAGCGATAGTAAAAAAAGTAGTCGATCTACATCAAGGAGAAATAAAGGTTGAGAGCATAGAAGGACATGGTGCGGAATTTATTGTACGTATTCCTAATCATGAAGAAAAGTAGTGCTAGGGGTGTTCCTTTAGCACTACTTTTCTTTAAAGGTACATTTATTATTACTATAGTTACCTATAAGTAACCTACGCACATGAAAGTGCATCATTGCCTTTTTACATAAACATAGATACACTTTTAATATAATAAATAACTGAGAAGAGTAAGGAGTGTTATACTTGGCAGAATTATTACAAGGGAAAAATGCTTTAATTACAGGAGCAGGTAGAGGGATTGGTCGCGCTGTAGCGATCGCATTAGCGAAAGAAGGCGTGAATGTAGGTCTTTTAGCTCGTTCAGAAGAAAATTTAAAAGCAGTTGCGAAGGAAGTGGAAGCAGAAGGCGTAAAAGCTGTTATTGCGACTGCAGATGTATCTTCATATGAAGAGGTAACTACTGCAATTGAAACGTTAAAAAACGGTTTAGGATCTATCGATATTTTAATTAATAATGCAGGTATTTCTAAGTTTGGTAAATTTTTAGAATTAGACGTTGCTGATTGGGAAAAAATCATTCAAGTAAACTTAATGGGTGTATACTATGCAACTCGTGCAGCTTTACCAAGCATGATTGAACAACAATCTGGTGATATTATTAATATTTCATCTACAGCAGGGCAAAAAGGTGCACCTGTAACGAGTGCATATAGTGCTTCTAAATTTGGTGTTCTTGGTTTAACAGAATCGTTAGCGATGGAAGTCCGTAAACATAACATTCGTGTAACAGCTTTAACACCAAGTACAGTAGCAACTGATATGGCGGTAGATTTAGGATTAACTGATGGAAATCCTGATAAAGTAATGCAAGCGGAAGATATTGCAGAATTTATCGTAGCACAGCTGAAATTAAATAAACGTACATTTATTAAATCTGCTGGACTTTGGTCTACTAATCCGTAAGTGCTAAATTTAAAAACAGAGAAGGGACATCTATTCGTAAAGGAGTGGATGTCCCTTCTTTATTTTTGTATATAAAACAGAATTTTCGGTATAATCATAAGTGAATGGTAGAAAAGCATTAAAAACTTGAATGAGAAGTTATTGACAATACAAGTAGTGATCCCCGTGTACAAGGGATACATCGTTTCTATGAGATAATAGCTACTGAGTCACGTGTAAGTGCTACAGCGCTTCAAACTGTCGGAAGTAAAGGGTATGATGGATTTGTAATGGCAGTCATAAAAGAGTGATGTAAGGAGGTAAAAGGGATGAAAAAGAAGTTTCAAAAATTATAACGTGTATCGTGTGCAACACAGTTAGCCCGTGGACCTCCAACATACATAACAATATAAGTTTATATATAAAATTGGAGGTTAGGAATAGATGAGAACTGAAAAAGAAATGCTAGACTTAATTATAAATACAGCAAAAGAAGATGAGAGAATTCGAGCTGTCATCATGAATGGATCACGTGTAAATCCAAATGTGAAAAAAGATTGTTTTCAAGACTATGATATTATTTATGTTGTGAAAGAAATACAGTCTTTTACGTGTGATCATAGTTGGATTAAACGATTTGGAGAAATAATGATTGTGCAAATGCCTGAAGAAATGTCATTAGTTCCAGCTGATGAAGATGGAAAGTTTCCGTATTTAATGCAGTTTACGGATGGGAATCGGATTGATTTAACGCTAGTTCCATTTGATTTGATAAATAAGTTCGTTGGACAAGATAGTTTAAGTAAATTACTACTGGATAAAGACGATTGTATTGGAGAATTTCCACCAACAAGCGATAAAGATTATGTTATAAAAAAGCCTTCAGAAAAAGAATTTTTAGATTGCTGTAATGAGTTTTGGTGGTGCAGTACAAATGTGGCAAAGGGGCTATGGAGAGAAGAGCTTTCTTACGTGAAAGGAATGCTTGATGGCCCTGTGCGAGATATGCTTATTGTTATGCTAGAATGGCATATTGGGATGAAAACAAGCTTTACAGTTAATACAGGGAAGTTTGGAAAGCATTTCGAACAGTATTTTGAAAAAGATATGTGGGAGCAATTTAAAAAGACATTTTCAAATGCAGAATATGAAAACATATGGGAGTCATTCTTTATAATGGGAGATCTGTTTAGAGAAGTTGCGAATGAGATTGCTAACGCTTATGGATATCAATACCCGCAAGGTGATGATGACAAGGTGACAAGTTATTTAAAACATGTGAGAAAATTACCGAGAGATAGTAAAGTAATTTATTAATTATATTGAGTAATAGGACTGTCCTAATAATGGACAGTCTTATTTTTGTATATTGATAAGAAATTCTCTAACAAAGTATATATACGCGACATATGAAATTTTAGGGAGGTTTTTATCATGTATTATTTTTATTCACCAGAAATGTTCGTTCCATTTCAATGGGGACTAGAACGAGATATTTCGTATGCTTATATGCCATATAACTCATTTTATTATGGAGACTATATAAGCGCAGTACCATACGAATTAAATGTTCCTCAAAATTATCAACTCCAAATGAAAGAGGAGGATCGGGGATCATGGACACCGTTTTCATGGGTCGAAAAATATGCGTATGCATTTTCAGGACCATACAATAAAGCGGAAGTAGCTCTTACATTTGATGATGGACCAGATTTAGTATTTACACCAAAAATATTAGATAAGTTAAAAAAACATAATGTGAAAGCAACCTTTTTCCTACTCGGTGAAAATGCAGAAAGGTATCCGAATGTAGTAAAGCGTATCGCTAATGAAGGGCATGTAATTGGTAATCATACGTGTAATCATCCGAATTTAGCGAAGGTAAATGAGGCTGAGTACCATAATCAAATTATAAAAACGGAAGAAATATTAAGTCGTTTAGCTGGTTATGCTCCTAAATTTATACGTCCACCGTATGGTGAAATACTTGAAAATCAATTGAAATGGGCAACGGAGCAAAATTTTATGATTGTGCAGTGGAGTGTTGATACAGTTGATTGGAAAGGTGTAAGTGCTGACACAATCACAAATAATGTGTTAGGAAATTCATTTCCTGGTAGTGTAATACTTCAGCATTCAACTCCAGGTGGGAATTTGCAGGGATCTGTAGATGCGCTAGACAAAATCATTCCGCAGTTAAAAACGAAAGGAGCACGTTTTGTAACACTTCCAAGTATGTTCCAAACATCGAAGGAAAGAAAATAAATATGTTAGTAATTGGAAATTACAGGATTATACCGTATAATGAACGTGTAAGTTAGGAGGGGATATAATTGATGTATGCACTAGTAAACATAGGAATGAGCATATTGATTGGTGTTATATTTATACTTGCCGCACTTATTCTTCAAAAGAATCCACCGACAGATATAAACGCAGCATACGGTTACCGGACGAAACGATCTATGAAAAATAAGGAATTATGGGATGCGGGTAATCAATATAGTGCAGAAGTGATGAAACAAAATGGATTCATTATGATGTTGATAGGAAGTATTATTAGTATCCTGTTTAGATATCCCCATACAACTTTAGTGATTTTGATTGTTATGCTATTGTTGATTATTCACTTATTTATGCGAGTAGAGAAAAGATTAAAGACACTTGAACAATAATGAAAAATAAAATAGGACTTCGGGCAATATAAGCTGGGAGTCCTATTTTATTTACAAACTATTATTTTTTAGCAATTCCTGTCCTTGCTCTACAACAAATTCATAGTATTCAAGTTCATAAGGATAGATATCTTCAAATGTTATCGTTATCGGTTTCCTGTTTAAAACAGAAATAGCCGTTAAAGATGAAATATCTCTTTTTAATAGTTGTAGAAAAGAAGTTGCATGTACTTTCATCACATCATCTACTTCTTCACCTGGTGCAAATGGAAGTGGTTTTATTACATTGTGAAAATACATATGACAAAACTCACGATCAATAAGGTTTGAAATTTCATAATCTATTTTAAAGATGCCTTTGTATGCTAAATCAGTAGTTTGAAAGGAAAGTCCCAATTCTTCTTCAATTTCACGTAGGCCGCCAATTTGTACATCTTCATCATGCATAATGTGTCCAGCTGATGTAATATCCCATATACCCGGTGCCTCTTTTTTATTTTTAGAGCGTAATTGAAAATATAAAAACATATCTTCAGCATCTTTTTCTACAAACCAGCAATGAAATGTTTCGTGCCAATCGCCGTCACGATGCACTTCATCACGTAATTTCTTTCCAAGTGTATTTCTTTCAGGATCAAATATCGTTAACCACTCTGTCATTTTAATTCCCCTTTCTGCAAATTTTATTATACAATATTTGTATTGAATTTTGGGAAAATAAAGAAAAAGGGGTGGGTATAAGTGAGGATTGAAAGTAAAGAAATAAAATCGATTATTTCTACAGAGGAAGAATTACGACAAATATTGGGGCAACCTAGTGAACGCGCTTTGAAAAAAGTTATATCATCACTTGATCATCATTGCGTAGATTTTCTATCTAAATCTCCTTTTCTAGTATTGTCTACTGCAAATAAATTCGGAGAGTGTGATGCTTCGCCGAGAGGAGATGCACCTGGATTTGTATACATCCTAAATAAAAATAAAATTATCATTCCTGAAAGACCGGGTAATCGTCGTATAGACTCTATTTTAAATATTATTTCGAATCCGCACGTAGGATTAATCTTTTTTATCCCTGGTCTTGGAGAGTCACTGAGAATAAACGGCCGTGCTTACGTTACAAGTGATGAAGAAATATTAAAAGAAATGCAGGCGAATGGACGTAATCCTTTACTTGGAATTGTTGTTGAAATAGAAGAATGCTATATTCATTGCGCAAAAGCTTTTATTCGTTCAAAAATGTGGGATCCAGAATCGTGGTTAAATAAAAAAGAGCTACCTTCAGCAGTGAAAATGTTACTTGAGCATGCGAAAGTGAATGCTTCAGAAGAGGAAGTTGCACGTTCTTTAGAAGAAAGTTATACGAAAAGATTGTATTAAAAATTTCTTTATCAATATAGTTTTAGCAAGAGGGGGGATCTTCGCGTTTTAGAATGAGATTTTCATATGTGAACGGCTGGTTTATAAGTTGGGAAGTTGTAAGATGCGTAATAAGAACAGTCTTTGTAAAATGTTATTGTGAAATATAATAAAAAATATATTTAAATTAGTGAGTGAAAATAGGCTTGCGTTTTAAAATTTTCATAACTATAATAAGTTAACAAATAGACATGAACGAAAAAGTAACGATAAGGACATGAGATGATTTTTACGGTTTACAGAGAGGGGAGCCAAAGGCTGCGAGCTTCCTAACACGGGAAATGATCTTACCACCTTTGAACTTCAATAGTGAACGAGTAATCTAGTAATTATTGACGGTATCAGCCGTTATCTGAACTTGAGCAATCTGGAAGGAAATAAGTCTGGGTTGGAACAAGGGTGGAACCACGAAAACACATTCGTCCCTTTATTAGGGATGAGTGTGTTTTTTTATGGATTTTAAGATTGAAAATTTAAAATAATTAAAAAATATATTGATTTTGTTTTTTATGCGAGTATAATGAGTTAACAAATAAACATGAACGAAAAAGTAACGATAAGGACATGAGATGATTTTTACGGTTTACAGAGAGGGGAGCCAAAGGCTGCGAGCTTCCTAACACGAGAAATGATCTTACCACCTTTGAACTTCAATAGTGAACGAGTAATCTAGTAATTATTGACGGTATCAGCCGTTATCTGAACTTGAGCAATCTGGAAGGAAATAAGTCTGGGTTGGAACAAGGGTGGAACCACGAAAACACATTCGTCCCTTTACTAGGGATGAGTGTGTTTTTTTATTACTTTGAAGGGAGGTGCTGTAACATGAAACGATTAGTACGTACGGAAATAACCACCACCTGTATGAAAAAATGGCAGAGCAAGGTGATTGATAGAGGTGAAAAATAAAATTCTAGGAGGAGATTAGAAGATGAATAATGTTATTAATGTTGGGGTATTAGGGTTAGGTACTGTCGGAAGTGGTGTTGTCCATATTTTGAAAGAACATTATCAAAAAATCGCTCTTGATACAGGGTGTGAAGTAAAGGTAAAGGCAGTCGTTGTGCGTGATTTAGAAAAAGAACGTGATGTTTGTATTGAGGGAATCGTAGTAACGAGTAATGTGGATGAAGTTCTAAATGATTCAAATATTGATATTGTAGTAGAGGTAATGGGCGGAATTGAAGAAACGAAACAGCATATTATGAAGGCTTTGCAAAGTAAAAAACATGTTGTAACTGCAAATAAAGATTTAATGGCTGTATATGGGGCTGAGCTTCTACAATTAGCAAATGAGAATAATTGCGATTTGTTTTATGAAGCAAGTGTAGCAGGTGGAATTCCAATATTAAGAGGATTAGCAGACGGGCTAGCTTCAGATCAAATTGAAAAAATAATGGGAATCGTAAATGGAACAACAAATTATATGTTAACAAAGATGAGTCAAAATGGATGGTCGTATGAAGAGGCTTTACAGGAGGCGCAGAAATTGGGTTTCGCAGAATCTGATCCAACAGCAGATGTAGATGGACTAGATGCTGCGAGAAAGGTAGCGATTCTTGCTAACTTAGGTTTTTCGATGAATGTTTCTTTAGATGATGTTCAAGTTAGAGGTATTCGAAAGGTCGAAAAAGAAGATTTAGAAATGGCCGAAAAGTTAGGATTTACTATGAAATTAATTGGTAAAGCGGAGAAACGAGGATCATCCATTCATTTAAGCGTAGAACCGACTTTATTGCCAAGTCATCATCCATTATCAAATGTAAATAACGAATTCAATGCGGTGTATATTCACGGTCAAGCGGTTGGGGAAGTGATGTTTTATGGACCAGGAGCTGGGAAGTTACCAACTGGTTCTGCTGTAGTAAGTGATATTATTTCAATCGTTAAAAATATGAATCAAGTTCCGAAAAACAAAAGCGCGTTAAAAGAACCAGAGCCATATGAATTACAAGGAGATGAAGAAGTAGTTTCGAAATATTTTTTACGCATTTCATTACGAGATGAGCCTGGAATGTTGCAAAAAGTAACAGAATGTTTCGTTAATTATTCTGTGAGTTTAAAAGAGGTCATTCAATTACCTTTGAATCGTGAACTTGCAGAAGTCGTTGTTGTGACACATCAAACTTCAAAATATCAATTCGAACGAGTTTTAGGAGCGATAGAAGATGTCGCAAGTGAAATAAGCAGTTACTACATTATTGAGGAGGAAAAACAATATGTATAAAGGTCTATTAAAACAGTATGCTTCTTATTTACCAGTGAATGAAAACACACCTGATGTCAGTTTAATGGAAGGGAATACACCCCTTATTCCATTATTAAATATATCAAAGCAATTAGGGATTCAGTTATACGGAAAATATGAAGGAGCAAACCCAACAGGTTCTTTTAAAGACCGTGGTATGGTAATGGCCGTTGCTAAGGCGAAAGAAGAAGGTTCAGAGGCAATTATTTGTGCATCAACAGGTAATACATCGGCATCGGCTGCAGCTTATGCGGCACGCCTCGGGATGAAATGTATTATCGTAATACCAGAAGGGAAAATTGCGCATGGAAAATTAGCGCAAGCAGTCGCTTATGGGGCGGAGATCATTTCAATAGAAGGAAACTTTGATGATGCACTTCGGGCTGTAAGAAATATTGCAGCAGAAGAGCCGATTACATTAGTAAACTCAGTGAATCCTTATCGAATTGAAGGACAAAAAACAGCGGCATTTGAAATTTGTGACCAGTTGCAAAGCGCACCAGATGTTTTAGCTATTCCTGTTGGGAATGCTGGGAATATTACAGCATATTGGAAAGGGTTCTGTGAATATGAGAAAGAAAAAGGCTATAAGAAGCCAAGAATTCACGGTTTTGAAGCGGAAGGAGCAGCGGCAATTGTAAAAGGACATGTAATTGAGGAACCTGAAACAATTGCAACAGCGATTCGCATCGGTAACCCAGCAAGTTGGTCGTATGCAGTAGAGGCTGCTGAGCAGTCTAATGGTGAAATAGATATGGTATCAGATGAGGAGATTTTAAATGCGTATAGATTGTTAGCAAAAACTGAAGGAGTTTTTGCAGAGCCAGGATCAAATGCTTCATTAGCGGGCGTAATTAAACATGTTCAATCTGGAAAAATCAAAAAGGGAGAGACAGTTGTTGCAGTTTTAACTGGAAACGGTTTGAAAGATCCTGATATCGCAATTTCTTCTAATAAATTAGACATTGCAAGTGTTTCAAATGATATAGAACAAATTAAAGATCATATTAAAGGGGTGATTATGTCGTGATACCATTAAGAGTTCGTGTTCCTGCTAGCACAGCGAATGTTGGACCTGGATTTGATTCAGTAGGAATAGCATTGTCATTATATTTAGAAGTGAGTGTAAAAGGAGAAGCTGATAAGTGGCAAGTAGTACATTCTTTTGATGATTCAATTCCAACAGACGATAAAAATTTAATTGTTAGTACGGCATGTAAAGTATGTCCTTCTTTATCACCCCATATAATAGAAGTTACTAGTAATATTCCGTTGACAAGAGGGCTAGGAAGCAGCGCGTCAGCGATTGTAGCAGGAATAGAGCTTGCGAATCAACTTGGAAATTTACATTTAACAACTGATCAAAAAGTTCAAATTGCTACAAATTTTGAAGGCCATCCAGATAATGTTGCTGCTTCTATTTTAGGCGGAACTGTAATTGGAGCACTGGACGGAAAGAATGTTTCGGTCGTGAGGATTGAAAGTAAGGAGTTAGGCGTAATTTCTCTTATTCCAAATGAAGAGCTAAATACGGATGAAAGTCGATCTGTATTACCAAAGATGTTTCCTTTTCATGAGGCTGTTAAAGCTAGTGCAATTAGCAATGTGTTAGTAGCTGCATTATGTCAAAAGAAGTGGGAAGTTGTAGGTGAGATGATGGAGAGAGATCATTTTCACGAGCCGTATCGTTTAGAACTTATACCGTTATTACCATCTATTCGTAAATGTGCAAAAGAGTTTGGGGCATATGGTACAGCACTTAGTGGCGCGGGACCATCCATTTTTATATTAACTCCATATGAGAAGCGGCAAGAAATTGCTGAGCAATTAGCGAGAGTATTTACAGCAATGAAAGTATGTGAGCTTGAAATCGATCATAAAGGGGTTACTGTAAATAAGGAAGAACATATTGGATTATAAAGAAAGCTAGCATCGCTAGCTTTCTTTACGTTATGGGGAATACATTTTTAATCGGAATTTTTTCAAAGAAATAACATTTTAGAAAGAGAATATAAAATGAATTTTAATTTTGTATAGTTGAGTAAAGGGCGTATTAATTTTGGAGGTGATTATATGAGTTCAAAAGAGTCACCAGAAGAAAAAAGAGAACGTATGAGACAAAGTGAATTGAAAAATAATCCTACCGGTTCTTTGAATGATGGGCTCAATAGAGCGGAAACAGGTAACCACGTTGATATGGTAGGTGGTATGAATTGGAAAGGTACAGGAATATTAATTTTAGTGCTAGTTTTAGGATATATTATATACAGTTACTTTTTCAGATAAAGAATGCTTGTTAAAACTTTGATTCGTTTGGACTAATAATTAGTTAGAGCGAAAAGGCATGGATTAAAGTCTTATTGTATTACATATCTTCTTTAAAGCAGAATAGATTTGTTCATGAATTTATTTTTCATATTCCGAATGGAGCTAGCATTATGCTAGCTCTATTATTTTTTGCCACATTCCTGTAACAAACCCCCTGTATATTCAGTGGTGGAGGTGCAGAAGATGAAAAAAATGATAGCAATATGTCTTCTTACAACAATGTCATTTTCGACTTTAGTCGGGTGTGATGTAAATGGTAATGATGCTTTACAAGAGTCTAAAATAAAGAAAGCGACGTATAAAGATTTTACTTATGATGTAAATCCAGAGACTTTCACGTTAACTGTAGAACATGATGGTGTAAAGGAACAGGCATCACAACCGTTACCAAAAATGAAGGTGTCGAATTTTAAAAAAGACAAGGATCGCACATCATGGGAATATCCAGATCAAAAAGTAAAAGTAAACTTAGAAAAGAAAAAAGACCACTTAAATATTGAAGTGGAATCGATTGGTGCAGAAAGTTTTACATGGCCGAAAGTACAAGCTGAAAATTATACACTTCCGTTATGGGAAGGTAAGCAAATTCCAAGTAATGATGAGAATTGGAAGAAGTTTTTGAAGGATGATGCATATTCATTTGCTGAATCATTTTCCATGAAGTTTTTCGCATTAAATGGTTCGAAATATTCGCTTGTATATATTGCGAACAATATGTTTAATAATGAATTGAAATTTCATTCGGATCCGAAAATAGGATTTGATTTTACACATGAATTCCCGAGTATAAATAAAAATAAAACATATGGATTTCAGTTATATGTGACAAATAATGATGCAGTAAGTATCGCCAAACT
This sequence comes from Bacillus cereus group sp. BfR-BA-01310, assembly GCF_022664325.1. Taxonomy (NCBI): domain Bacteria; kingdom Bacillati; phylum Bacillota; class Bacilli; order Caryophanales; family Bacillaceae; genus Bacillus; species Bacillus cereus group sp. BfR-BA-01310. The sequence continues at coordinate 465,170 of NZ_JAKUHD010000003.1, forward strand.
ATATAAGAACAATATAGTTGAAAAAGGTGAATTTAAAACATTACAAGAAAAGGCTAGAAAAAATAAAGAGATAGAAAAACTTTACGGTGCAGGTCATTTTTATTTTTGGAATCAAAATGGTTTATCAGAAAGTAACGTAAATTGGCCAAAGCTAAGGGAGCAAATAAATAGCCCACTGTTTAGCCATATAAAAGAACTCATTCAAAAGAATAGTTCAGAACCTGGAGAACTGAATGTATTTGAGCAAGTAAGTAAACAAGATTTCATCGATAAGTATCAAAAAAATGTTATTTTGCGTTATGTAAACGAAGTATTATCAATGAAGGAATTTTATAAAGAGGATATTTTCCCGAAAGTTGATCAGGAAGCTAGTGCACTATTAAAGAAAGGCGTAGATTACTTAGCGAAGACGGAGTTGTATAGCTTAAATAAGCATTTATTAAAGTCAGGACTCGGTGATGCGGTTGAAGAGGTGAGTAAATGGGGTTCTGCAGATGGAACAGATATTATAAAGGAAATGAAAGAAGCAGGGATAGACAAAGCGTGGATTGGTCTGCCGAACTGGGAACAAGGATTTATGCAGCCTAATTTCGTTACAGAAGCTAAGAAAATGGGATATTTAGTTGGTCCGTATGATTCTTACCATTCCATTCACGAAAAAGGTGATAAAAATTGGAACACAGCTTCCTTTAATGATCCATCGTTATATGAAGAAGCAACTGTAACGAAGAAAAATGGAGAGAAGGTGCAAGGGTTTTTAGGGAGAGGTCGAAAATTAAATCCGACATTATCACTTCCTAGTGTAAAAGAACGAATGAACGATATATTACAAAATGGACCTAAGTATAATTCATGGTTTATTGATTGTGATGCAACGGGTGAAATTTATGATGACTATTCAACGAAACATATAACGACACAAGAACAAGATTTAAAAGCAAGATTAAAACGAATGGATTATATTGCGCAAGAAAAAGGTATGGTAGTTGGGTCTGAGGGCGGAAATGATTTTGCAAGTAGTACGATTGCATTTGCTCATGGAATTGAAACGCCAGTTATTAAATGGGACGATGAAGATATGAGGAAAAACAAAACAAGCCCGTATTATGTAGGTGGATATTGGTCACCAAATCAAAATGTTCCTGAAAAATATGCAAAACAAGTACCGTTGAAAGAAGAATATAAACAAGTGTATTTAAATCCAGTATATTCGGTACCATTATATAAATTAGTATACAACAATTCCGTTATTACAACGCACCACTGGGAATGGGGAAGTTTGAAGGTGAAAGATGAAGTTGGAAATCGTATGTTATATGAGTTATTATATAATGTTCCTCCGTTGTACCATTTAGATGAAGTAGAGTGGAATAAGCATAAAAAAGAAATTACACAGCATCTGAAAGTTTGGAATGAAGTTCATGAAAAGGCAGTAAAAGAAGAAATGACGAACTTTGCATATCTGTCAGAAGATAAGTTAGTACAATCTGCTTCATATGGAAAAGATATTAAAATCATTGTGAATTTCTCGAATGACGATGTGGAAATAGAAAAAACGAAAATTAAAGCAAATTCAGCTTTAATTTATAATAACGGGAAGCAAATAATGTATACACCAAATGAGAGTCAATAAAGTGAAGCTTTAATGAGTGGGGGCATTCCCTACTCATTATTAGGTGAACCAATCGGGATTTTAAAGGAAACTTGCCTCTGCATACTTACTGAATTTTGAGGTTGAAGTCTTATATTCACAAATAGCAGAATAGTAAATCTGTAAATTCGAATTTTTCGAAGTGTTAAATTTTTGAAGTTTGTAAATGGAGACTTGCCAAAAATAAGCACGAGAGTATAATGTGAAATGGAATACATATTGAATTCATGATGTAACCTTACAAAAATGTAAGGTGATTGAAAGGAAATTCAATATGAAGATTACTAGACATACATTATACTAGGAAAAGAGAAAGAGAGGAGAATGAACATGAGCTCTGAATTAGAACAAAACACGAGAAGTAGTAAAAAACGTTCTAAAAGAAAGTCTATAAAATGGTTCATTTTAATTCCATTTTTCCTACTTATTTTTGGAGGAGTAGGATATGGATCGTTTATATATAACAAAGCAAAAGCTGTTGTAAGTGATGCATATGCAAAAATTGATAAGTCATCAAAACGGGATAAAGAAGTTGAACCTTTAAAGGATAATGTTTCAATTTTAATTATGGGTGTAGACGGAAGTGAAATGAGAAAAAGCCAATATGGTGAAGCGGTTCGGACAGACGCACTTTTATTAGCGACAATTAATAAAAATGATAAGTCAGTTAAATTAGTAAGTATTCCGCGTGATTCACGCGTTTACATTCCATCTAGAAAGAAATTAGATAAAATTACACACGCACACGTATTTGGTGGTGTTGAAAGTACACGAGATACAGTGGAACGATTTTTAAATGTTCCAGTTGATTATTATGTGAAGTTTAACTTCGAGTCATTTGTACAAATTGTAGATTCACTTGGTGGTATTGATATTGATGTACCGGTTACTTTCACAGAACAAGATAGTAAAGACCAAGCAGGTATGATTCATTTAGAAAAAGGTTTCCAACATTTAAATGGAGAGCAAGCACTTGCACTTGCAAGAACGCGTAAAATTGACAGTGATGCTATGCGTGGTCAAAGGCAACAACTTGTAATTGAAGCAATTGCGAAAAAAGCAATGTCTGTTCAATCAATTAGCAAAATGGGCTCTTTACTTGATGCAATTGATAAAAATATGAAAACAAATTTAACATTTGATGATATGCTTGCTATTACGAAAAATATGGCAGGATCGGATCTGCAAATGGAAAAGATGCAAATAGAAGGAACAGATAAACGTATTGGTGGTATTTATTATTACATTCCAAACGAAAAAAATGTAAAAGATATTTCAAATAAATTAAATGAACATTTAGGTGTAACACCAAAATCAGTTCGAAATGAATAGTAAAAAAAGATTGGCCTCCGCCAATCTTTTTTTTGGAAATGGATTTGTAACTTTTCTGTAACGATTTTTTATTTTAGAAAAATTATACTCATATGTATGAGAATATTGGAGAAGCAAAAGTATAGAGAAATACTTAAAATCTGTAGTAAGGAAAGATATCATATGCAGAAATGGATAGGCATTATGGGAATCATCTTTATATTGACTGGATGTAAAATGTCTGAAGCTCCGACAAATTTAATGGTGGCTCCTGCAAATGAGAAGTGGATAAATGAATTGAAAGAGCAAATAGATAAAGATTTGCCTGTTAATTATCGATTGCTTACTCCGATGTCTAATAAAGATAAACAAATGATTTGGTCAATGGATTTTAAACAAGATAATAAAAAAGAAGCCATCGTATTTTATAAATTGCCGAATGAAGATCATAGCGTATATTTAGCTGTATATGAGGAAATCGGAAATGGGTGGAAAATAAAGTCCACCCATAAATTTGATGGAGGAGAAGTAGATATCGTTGAAGTGGGTGATTTTACAGGGAATGGGAAGAGAGAATTATTAATTGGAATCTCTGTAAGTCGCCAATCTTTAGATCATGTTATGTATGTTTTCTCGGAAGAAAATGAAGATATGAAGGAGATTTATAATCGGCATTATACGAAGTTATTTATAGAAGATTTAAATAGAAATGGTCTTAATGATATAAGCCTTGTTACTTATGAAAAAGATGAGAAGTTGACAGTTGAGTTCATTGAGCAGTTTAAGACTATATCTGAAGTTTCATTTGACCCATTTATAAATAGTATTCAAAGAATACAGATTGGATGTATTTCCAAAATGTCAAAGGCGGTTGTAATTGATGCGGGAGTTGGGGCTCATTCAGGTGTAACATATGTAGCGAAATTTGATAAGGATCATTATGAGGAATTATCTATAGGCGGGAAAGAAGATTTATTCAATGATTATGTTGTGGAAAGTAAAGACGTAAATGAAGACGGCATTATTGAGTTTGTTCGTACTGTACGTCCAAAAGGTTGGGAAGATAAATCACATGGTGATAGTCCGCTCTTTGAACGTTACATACAGTGGAGTGAAGATGGAACTAAACCTATAGAAGAACGCTATATCAATATAGAAAAAGGATATTTTGTGAAAATTCCTGAAGAGTTAATGGGGAAAATTACTATCCCAGATCAGCAAAAGGAATCAAATGTTCAAAAGTTTTTGGATGCAAGTACAAATGAAGTATGGCTTGAAGTCCATATTTTTAAGCGAAGAGACTGGTTCAAAATAAAAGGATACGAGGCAGCAGTTAAAACAGCTTCTCACGTATATGCAGTACCGAAGCAATCAAAGTTTGAAAAAGTGAAAGCATATATAAAACCGCTAGCGGATTATCAACAAGAGTAGGAGGTGGGAATTATGCCAACAATTTTAGTATTGGAAGACGAAATACCGATTCGTAGCTTTATTGTGTTAAATATGAAACGTGCTGGATTTCATGTGTTAGAGGCTAATACAGGAGAAGAAGCATTAGAGATTTTACGTCAACATACTGTTCAAGTTGCACTACTTGACGTAATGTTACCAGGGATTGACGGTTTTCAAGTATGTAAAGCTATTCGGGAAAATAATAAAAAAATGGGTATTATTATGTTAACCGCACGTGTACAAGATGAGGATAAGGTACAAGGGTTAGGAATTGGGGCGGATGATTATATTGCAAAGCCGTTTAGTCCAGTAGAGTTAACGGCACGTATACAATCCTTATTAAGAAGAATAGAAGTGCATGCAGAAAAAACAAATATACTTACATCTGGTCCGTTTTCATTAAATCTTACAGAAGAAAGTTTATATAAAGATGGGCAATTAGTGGATTTAACCCCTACAGAATATATGATACTACAATATTTAATGGACAATGCTTCTAAGCCGGTTTCACGGGATGAAATATTAAATATGATTTGGGGAGTTAATTACGTAGGTGAGACGAAAGTCGTAGATGTAAATATGAGGCGGTTACGTCAAAAGATAGAATGCAATCCATCTGAACCGCAGTTTATCCTGACAGTGTGGGGTAAAGGATATGTGTGGAAGGAAACTATAAAATGAGACGGAAAGTGACTTTATATTTTATGACGGTCATAACACTTATGCTTGTATTGTTTGAAATAGCATTTTCAGTCTCTATTTATCAATATTATTATAATGGTATTTTGCAGTATATAGAATCTCATGCGAAGACGAGTACACGTTTTTTCTCTGAGTATAATTCATTATATTTTATTCGTTTGAACGAATATAGTGGTGACATCATTGGAAGTTTTCAATTGGAAGGAACGGAATTACAATTGATCGATCGGCACGGTACGATTATACAGTCGTCAAGCGGACAAAAGGTAGAAGGTAAAGTAAATATTCCTTATTCTTTACTAGAGGGGGAAATGTATCACCGAGTTACTACTACGAAAGATAATGAAAAACAATTAGAAGTATTAAGTCCACTCGTACATCAAGGGCAAACTATCGGTGTTTTAAAATATACGACTGTTTTAACACATGTAAATGCAAAGATTATTGAAATCATGATGTTTACTATTTCTGTAGGTATTGTTATTTCAGGAATTGTCTTCTTAATTAGTAGACGCTTGGCAAATTCATTTGTTGAGCCAATTGAATCTATTATTCAAGCTTCTTCACAAATCGCAGAAGGAACACTGAAAGATAGAATTAAAGAAGACTATCCCGGTGAATTAGGTGAGTTAGCACATAGTTTAAACTATATGTCTGATAAAATAGAAAAAGCAGAACAGATGAAAAATGAATTTATTGCTTCTATTTCTCATGAAATACGGACGCCTTTAACGGGAATTAAAGGTTGGAGTGAGACGTTAAAAACTGTAGAGCATTTAACGGAAGAAGAAATAAAGCAAGGTATGGGAATTATTTCAGGTGAGACAGACCGATTGATTCATTTAGTAGAAGAATTGCTAGATTTTTCAAGATTACAATCAAATCATTTTAATTTATATAAACAAAAAGTGCAATTGTACGATATACTAGAGGAGACGATTTGGCAATTAACTCCTAACGCTGAAAAGAAGAAAATTCAATTCATCCATACTCTAGAACGAATTGAATTGATGGGGGATCGAAATAGGCTAAAGCAAATTTTCTTGAATATTATTCATAATGCTATTAAATATTCATATGAAAACAGTACAGTTCACATTGAAGTGACAAAAAGTGAAGGACAAGCAGTGATTAAAGTGACAGATCAAGGTATTGGAATTGCTGAAGAGCATCTACCTTTTATAGAGCAGTCATTTTATCAAATTAATAATCATGTTGCAGGTGCAGGCATTGGTCTAGCTATAGTAAAAAAAATGGTAGACCTTCATGGAGGTACTCTTAGTATAATAAGTAAAGAAGGAATAGGAACAACAATTTTGATAAAGCTCCCACTATAATTCATATATTGTTTGTTTATATAGTGTAATAAAATAAAAAAATGTATAATTACATTGGGTGATTTATATATAAGATTAATAGGGAGAGGAATTCGATAGAATGGAAAAGGCTTTTAAAATTAAACGAGTAGTAGTCGTTTTAATAGCGATTGCAGCAGTAGCTATTGGGTATTTCATGTTTCAATCTATTACTTCACCAGCAAAAGCTGTTGCGAAACAAGAAAATGTAATACAGCTTGCAAGTGAACAACCGAAAGTTGAAATGAATAAAACGGCACCAAGTCGTTTTAATGGGAAGGAAAGAAAAGTTGCTTACCTTACATTTGATGATGGGCCAGGAAAATATACGGCTGAATTATTGAATATGTTAAAACAGCATGATGCGAAGGCGACATTCTTTTTAATTGGTGCGAATGTGCAACAGTTTCCTGATTTAGTAAAACGTGAAAATGCAGAAGGACATTATGTTGGAATGCATAGTATGACACACAATTTTGCAAAGTTATATATAAATGGCGAATATGTTAATGAAATGAAAGAAGATCAAGGCTTAATCGCAAATATTATTGGGAAATCACCTAAATTAACACGTCCTCCATACGGATCGACGCCTGGTTTAAATGAAGGCCTTCGAAACAAAGTAGTAGAGGGCGGTTTGAAAGTATGGGACTGGACAATTGACTCTTCAGACTGGAAATACAATAAAGTACCGGTTGATGCAGCCGCAGCACAAATCGCTCAAAATGTATTAAATGGTGCAACAAAACCGCAAGAAGTCATTTTAATGCATGACATTCACCCGCAATCAGTTGCTGCTGTGCCAGCAATTTTAAAGGGTCTAAAAGAAAAGGGTTATGAATTTGAAGCATATCATGAAGAGAATCACTTCCCAGTGAACTTCTGGCACGATAACCGTATATAATTGGAGGAATTGAAGTTGAAGTATGGAAAAGTAGCAGTAGTTGGAGCATTATCAGTAGGATTATTATCAGGATGTTTCAGTGAAAAGCCAGAAGAAAATTTATATACGGCTTTTGAAGCAGCAGCGACACAAGAAAAATCTTTAGTTGATGATACGAAAAAATTAGAGAAATTAGAGAAGCAAGGGCAAGAACTATATTCTCAAATTTTACAAGAAGGTAAAGAGCATAATGAAGCAGTTACGCAGAAGATCGAGCAAGCTACTGCAAATGTAGATGAGCGTGAAAAAGTAATGAAAAACGAGAAAGAACTGTTAGAAAAAGCTCAGAAGGAAACGAAATCGGTTCAAAGCAATATAGAGAAGCTTGAAGATAAGAAATTGCAAAAACAAGCAAAAGCAGTAGAAGAGTCGTATAAAAACCGTTATGAATCTTTCCAAAAGATGAATGAGAATTATACGAAGGCATTAGCGAATGAAAAAGAGCTGTATGAAAAATTAAAAGTAAAAGAAACGAAGTTAAAAGAAATTGGTGAAAAAGTTAAAACTGTTAATGAGTTAAATGTGGAAGCCCAAAAGGCGAAAGAACAATTTAACAAACATACAAAAGAGTATAATGACAGTAAATTAGCATTTTACAAAGATGCACAGATTAAGACTAAAGAACAAAAATAAAGAAGTATCTTAATCACGCTAAAAAAACTATAGAAAAAGCCGAAAAAACATTGTGAAGTGCACCCCGATTGTTAGACACAGTCTAACAATTGGAGGTGCACTTTTTTATGGCTAAATTTTCTTCAAAAGAAAAAATACGAGCGA